>JAAFHZ010000001.1 GCA_013297675.1 Synechococcales cyanobacterium bin59.metabat.ball.084
GCTCACGAAAGACACATCATTGAAAAAAAGCATCCGATTGAAAAGATATCGTGCTGCAATGGATAACGACTATCTAAGTAGGGTCTTATCGTTGTAGAAGTATCATAATTTGATGCGTTTGCCCTGCTAAGACTATTGTGAGCGGTATAAAAACGGGTGATGCTGATATTAATAAAGATGGATATATTTCAGTCGATGAATTGTATGATTATGCTTACGAACAAGTAATCAAAGAAACTACACACCAGACTCCGCAAAAGTGGGAATCTAATATTAAAGGCAAAATTATTATCTCTGCTAATCTACGCTTTATAAAAGAGAAAGAATGGAAGGAGAAAGCTACAAAGCTTATTTCAGAATATGGTATAAAGAATGATATTGTATCAAGTGAATTCCTCGAAGAAATAGATAAAATATTCAATGATGATTCTATTGTTTTAGAGGAAAAATGTTTCCAGCTTGGACGGCAATATCTTTGTTTAGGTGAAGCTCTGTTTGAGAACTTGAGGTATGATGAGGGCTGCAATTCATTTGATTTAGCTGCTCAAATAGATGAAGTGAATTTCGATTATTACATATCTCAGAAAGGCAATGCTTTTGTTTACTTGGGTAATCTTGATCAAGCTCATATTATTTATTTGGAAGCACTTGAAAAAAACCCTGATAATTGGCTAGCTATAATAGGTGAAAGTGAAATACTTTTCCAAAATGGTAATATAGATAAGGCTCTTGATTTTGTGGAAAATGCTGTAGTGATAGCTCCAGAAAGTTTTGAAATATGGAATCAAAGAGGACGAATCTTGTTAAAGAAAAATCTACTAAATGAAGCAATGTTGTCTTTTGAAAGAGCTCTGTCTTTGTCTCCTGATAACCCATTAATTTTGAATAATCTTGATTACTCAAAACATCTAATTGAATTAAAAATGAGGTAAGTATTGCATATGAATAACGTTCAAAGTATGAATGATGAATATTCTGAAATTGGAATTGAACTTCCAGTAATAATCGAAGTATTAAGTGAAAAAATGTATTCATCTGATACTGTCTTTGTTAGAGAAAATGTTCAGAATGCAGTTGATGCAATTAGAATATTTCAAGGTAAGAATAGTTCCATTAAAGAAGATTTGCGAATTGAAGTAAGAATTAGTACAAACTATATAGAGATAGAAGATTGGGGAGTTGGAATGACTCGTGAAGATTTGCAAAACTATTATTGGACTGTTGGGAAAAGTTCTAAAAAAACAGAAGAGGCAAAAAAAGCAGGCTGTATAGGACAATTTGGTATAGGTGGATTTGCGAATTTTGGTATTTGTAGTGAAATACATGTTCACACTTGTATTAGCAACAAATCTCAAGATGCTACTCATTCGTTTGTCAGGAAATCAGACTTAAATAAAAACATAAAAACAGTGAAATATAGTAAGTCGGATAAGCTAAGTCATCGTGGAACTCTAGTCCGCTGCATTCCCTTGAAAACCTTTGATGTTGATAGAGTCATAGCATACTTAGAAGCATATATTAAACATCTTCCTGAAAAAGTCTATATTAATGGAGCACTATTATCTGGCGTACCATTTCAAAATTCCACCAATAAACTTATTCAAACGAAACAATATAACACTATTTTTGGATCTAATTCGATTGCAGGTGAGGTTTGTTTCTACTTAGATAAAATATCTTTTCACCCAACTTCAGCATGTATTAATGGAGAGAATTTTTCATTAGATGGAGAGGTTGGAATATGTACAACTGGAAATAGCTCTAGGAAAATCGTGCGCGAATTAATAGGTTCTCTTCCAAATTCTGAAGAATGTATACTTGTATATAAAAATAGTTTCCTAATTGCAGATTTCTCATATAGAAAGCTGTTATTGAATGGTAAATTAGATCTGCCATTTATCATGCCAAATGCTACTAGGGAAGGATTTGACGACAAGACAAATTCACTGTTACGTGATACCCTGAATGTAATATCAGATATCTTAGTTAAGCATATTACTAAAGAATCCGAATTGCTAAATAGATACATTGATCTGATATCTCATTATATATTTAAATCTAGTGATATTGAGTCAATATCTGGTCTTAGAGTTGTATTAGTTGACTCTAATAAAATATCTCTGAGAGAATTAAGGGAAAAGTCTGAGATTCATAAATCAAGTATTTATTATACCGCTGATGGAGCGATTGATAATGCTAAAAGTCTTCAGAGAAAAGGTTGTTTCGTTGTTGTTACGCATCATTCTGAATCTAGCTTGAAGTCTATCATTGTAGATTTTTTAATAAAATATTGTGCAGCCCAAGAGGTACCTAATGTTGTCGTGGAAGAAATTATTATGGATAATAATATACCTCCAAATGCAAGATTTGTACTTCGTAAAATTCTTGGAAATTTGGAAAATCAAAGATGTCAAGATGTTGCAGTAATAGGGTGTAGACTGACTCCTAATGAAACTGGCGTATGGTTGAATAGCTCAGAGAAGAGACTGTATGTAGATATATCTCATCAAGATTTTAAGACATTAATGCAATATACCGATAATCCTGCATTTGAATCTTTAATCACTACATTTATCCTGGAATATACTGAAGACTCTTTAGCTCAATATCGGACTAAGCTCTTCGGTAAAGGCAGTGGATTAGCTTTAGTAGTAAATAAAAACAAATATCAAATTATTATAGAAAAAATATATCAACTTTCATTAGTTAAAGCCATTAATGATACATGGAAGGGGCCAACTGACAACATAATTAAGGTGAAGGCAAAAGATTTTTTAAAAATGGAAGGATTATATTTAAAGCTGCCAGAAGATTTAGTAGAATCCTACCAAGAGTATATTTCGTCAGAACACCAAATTGAAGTTGTTGCTCTTGCCAAAACTATTCACTTAATTTTGTATTCGGATATTGACAGATATTTAATATTGACTATAGAGTTAGATAGACCAGTATTTGACCCAGTAGATAATGATGGTAAGCATATATTTAGTAATTCGGATTTTACAAATCATATACTTTACTATCCCAAGGTGAATTCCACTTATGTCCCAATACCCGAAGAGTTTGAGGAATCTCTCGATCCAAAAGGAGGATTAGAACGGGTGATTTATATAGCAGGTAGAACTGAGGGAGTATAGAACATTTTCCTATTCGATGACCAGTCCAGGTGGCTCAGTTCGATAGCTCAAATGTTCAAGATGATACTCCACCGTATCGCGCAGATCCCGAACCGTAAAATCCATTTCTGAAAACGCCTCACATTGTCGTAAATCCACCGATCCAAAATCCTGGGTCTTTTTCAGCAACTTCGGAAACTCTTTCTTCAAGCCTGTCGCTAACTGCTCAGCCATATCGCAGTATTCATCTTGATCGGTCATATAAATAACACTCAGCCATAGTTCATAAGCTTCTTCCGGTGGCAGCTCATCCATTGGTTCATAAGAAAGCCTGAAAAACAACACCCCATCAGATTTTTTCTTCCCTTCTTTCTCGATGTACTTAAAAACTTCCCGTAATCGATCGACCAAACTATTCGGTAAAGCATGACGACGGTAACGTGCAGCTAGCCAGCTTTGCAGCACTTGATGAGAACTAATCATTTTATAGGTTTCATCTGGCTGAATATTTTCTAGAATGCTTTTCTCTACTGTAAACTTATCTGAGGCTAATACTTCCAAAAAAATATCATCTTTCTGACATTTGTAACTTAAATGTAAAATTCGGGGATTTTTCCCATTAGTGTAGTTACCATTTTGTTCTGCTATACTCCGAGCCATGATAAACTCCACAAATGGCTCCACATCCAGCCGGTCATTGGCAATATCACAATCATGGGATACAACCATCGCTAAAGGGTAAGGGCAGTAAGGAGGCAAGCCGATAGCCTGAAAGTTTTTAGAAGCTAATATGCTTCCCTGTTTCCATGAAGTATTTCGAGACCACGGCATTCGTTTACCCTACCCTTGCAAATTGATCGAAACAGCAGATTCACCCAGCACTTCATTCATCGCTCTCAAGTTCTTTCCTGAACCTTTTGGCTGCTGACGAGTCTGAGCTTCTTTATCGCCAATTTCCTTAAGTAAAGGTAAAGCCACTAAAGGATCTTCATTTGCTTTCAGCATATCTAACAAAGAACGTCCTGCTAAGATTGGTCGTTGCAGCAATCTATCTAGACGTTTGATATTAGCCTGACCAAATTCATCAGCAAAGCTCGACAACCGCTGAATGTGCTTTACTGTTTCTGATCTTTTTGGTTCTTGTCCCTCCAGCCAAGTATAAACCGTAGGCCGAGTTGCTTTCAGCACCGCTGCAAGATCAGACATATTGATATCAAAAACATTGCGAATATTGGCAATATGTTCAGCAGTCGATCGGATATCGATTTTTTCGATTAGGGGATGAAACTCCTCGACGTGAATTATGGTTTTCACCCGGCAGTATTCAGACATCTTTACTGCGCTATCGACAGTCATTAGACCACCAGTGCCTGCCATCATAACTATAAAGGGAGCCATAGAGGTAACTGCTTTATTTGATCCATAAGTGTTTGGGACTTGTGGATAAACTGATGGATGAAGTCTTGTTATTGTTGTCATTTTCTTAAGCCCACTTCTTTTTAGAGTACGCAGTCACTGAACTTTCGAAGGCATTAGTGAGAACCTCATGTGCCGCTAACAGTTGGTTGTTTACCTCTGTGATATCAAACTTTTTGGTACGTTGTGCGACAAAAAAATCCGTGTCTAAAACAGCATGACGACCATTAATTTCTCTAAATCGTGGAGCTAACTCAAGTTGTAATGGAAATAAGTCGGGGGATAAAGATAGAACATTGTCAGTGATTACAGCTCTACTTACCAAAGTCCCACTTTGCATAGATACAACTGTTTCCGTAAAACTATGAACTAATTGACCATCTATACTGTTAGATAAACCAAGTAAGGAAGGATTTAGATATTGTTGTAATGTATCATTATCCATTGGTACAACGGCATCAAGATATCGAAGACCAATGCGTTCCGTATAAGCAAGTTCAACAACATCATGCACTAACTCTAAACCTAAGATAGTTTTTTTTAGGAAATCTTGGAATGTCTCATAAATAGTGGTGTGAAAAACCAGTGCATTAGGCAATAGTAAGTAGCCTTCAGTACGATCAGGATTAGTGAAACTCCACCGAATATGCTTTTGCTGTTGTACGTCCGTCTGCAACTCGTCTAACTGACGAATTGCCAGCTCAATTTGACTATCAGCCCGAAAATCAGGGAAGCCATTACGACGTAAGTGCTCCTGTAGACGGGAAACATAGTCCGGCATTTGGGTGATCGGATTAAATTGTACTTGAGCCAAAGTATAAAATACAGGCGCGAGATTCATCTTAGGTATCACAAGTTTTAATTACTCACAAAGTATGCCCAATAAGCCAACTTTACACTCTATTTTACACTTTCGTCAAGTTTTTGAATTCACAGGCTTAAAAAAACCGATGTTATTGCAGATCTAATTGAGTACACTTGTTGACTGCCAGTAATCGTTGACCAGCAACTACTGTTTGCCCCGGCTGGCAATAAACTGCCGCCACTACCCCAGATGCTTCAGCAACCACTGGTATTTCCATTTTCATTGCCTCCAAAATCAGCAACTGATCGCCAGCGGCAACCACCGTACCCGTTTCTACCAAGACCTGCCAAACATTCGCTGAAATGTGTGATAAAACTGCTTCAGCACCGGTTGGGATAGGCTCTTCAGTCAATTCTGGCTGAAATATTATCTCATCTGGTTCAGTGAATTCGACCGCGATAGCTGCGCTTGCACCTTCGGTAATCGCCCATCTTGCTCGTTCTTCATTAAAAGCTTGCTGTTGCTTAGTTTTAAAGGTGGTGAGTTCAGCATCGATCGAACTCAAAAACTCTTGATACTCCTTCAAACTGAAAGTAGTCTCCTCAATTTGCAACTGAAACTTGCCCACCAAAAAATCTGCTCTGAGTTGCAGCAACTCTTCCTCCGAGACTGGATAGAAGCGAAGCTGATCAAAAAACCGCAGTAGCCAAGGATTAGAAAAATCAGCAGTGCGCTGAAAGCGATTCCACATTTGCACCGTGCGCCCCACAAACTGATAGCCACCAGGGCCTTCCATGCCATACACACAGAGATAAGCTCCGCCAATGCCCACCGCATTTTCCGGAGTCCAGGTTCGGGCTGGATTATATTTAGTAGTGACCAATCGCTGACGCGGATCGATCGGGGTGGCCACCGGCGCACCCAAATAGACATCCCCTAATCCCAAAACTAAATAGCTGGCATCAAACACTATGTCATAGACTTCTTGAATTGAATCTAGGCCATTGATGCGACGGATAAACTCAATATTACTGGGGCACCAAGGCGCATCTGGCCGCACTGACTGCATGTATTTTTCGATCGCCAGCAAGGTTGCTGGATCTGCCCAAGATAGCGGTAAATGCACAATGCGACTGGGCACAGTAATCTCGGTAATAGCAGGCAGTTGAGATTCTGCGGTGATTAATGTAGCTAATAATTCCGCCTGAGAAATGAGGCGACTATCATAGTGAATTTGGATCGATCGAATGCCGGGAGTGAGATCAATTACTCCCCGGGGCAAATTAGCCTGCAACCATTCCATCAATACATGAGCACGAAAGCGCAGATTCAAATCCAGCACCAAGTCCCCATATTCCACCAACAAATACTTGTCCCCAGCTTGGCGATAGACTATCTTCGATGCCAGATCTTGATGCAAAATTGGTGAACAACGTTGACCAGCAATCGGCACTAGTGGCTGAGCTTGCAGACTAGCAATCAATTGATCTTGAGCCAGCTCCCGCGCTGCTGCCTCTGCCCAGCTCCACGATTGGAAGCGCACCTTGTCACCGGGTTTGAGCTGACCCACTTTCCATAGTTCAGCTTGGACAATGACCCCCGGACAGACAAACCCCCCTAAGCTCGGACCATCGGGACCTAAAATTACCGGCATATCGCCAGTGAAATCGATCGAGCCGATCGCGTAGGCGTTGTCATGAATATTAGAGGGATGCAGACCAGCTTCGCCCCCGTCGGTTCTGGCCCATTGGGGCTTGGGACCAATTAGCCGAATGCCGGTACGGGTGGAATTGTAATGCACCTGCCAATCGGTGCTGAAAAACATGGCAATATCAGCTTCGGTGAAAAAATCTGGGGCAGCATGAGGACCATCTAAAACTCCAATTTCCCAGTGCTGACTGTAGACGGGGATAGCTTTGGGGTCTATCTTTGTAGCTGGCTTTGTAGCTGGGAGATGACCAGCCGATCGCAGGAGTTTAATTACATCTCCCGATCGCAGTGCCCGTCCAGCATGACCACCAAATTTACCCAGGAGGAATGTGGATTTACTCCCCAAATAATCTGGCACATCTAGGCCGCCTTGGATTGCTAGATAGGTGCGATAGCCAGCTCCTTTGATATCTTTGATTTTTAGGGTGCTACCGGCTTTAATCTCGATCGCCTGCCAATAGGGAATAGCTATATTGTCGATAGTCGCGGTCATCTCCGCTCCGGCCAAGGCCATCACTGCATTTGTCCGAAAGCGAATTGTGGCACCGGTAACGGTGAATTCAAAGGCCGCTGTACCTTCAAGATTACCCACTAAACTATTGGCCAAACGCAAAGCTAAATGATCCATTGGTCCAGAAGGTGGAACTCCCACATCCCAATATCCCACCCGACCTGGATAATCTTGAATACTGCTGTAAGTGCCGGGTTCGATAATTTCGATCGATTGGGACTGATAAGAAAAATCAGCTAAAAACTTAGTGCTCAGATCTGCTGCTATAAATTTATCGCTGGCTAAGATCTGCTGAAGATAATCTAGATTGGTTTCGATCCCATAGATCTTACTAGCTTGTAGGGCTTGCTGAAGTTGGTTAATTGCATCGGATCGATCAACTCCCCGTACAATCAATTTTGCTAGTAGTGGATCATAGTAAGGAGTGATTTCGGTGCCCGTATTAATCCAGCGATCGCAGCGCACGTCTGGAAACTGGACTTGATGCAGAGTGCCAGCGCTGGGCTGAAAATTTTTGGCGGGGTCTTCGGCATAAATTCGTACTTGAATGGCATGACCTTGAGGTTTTGCTGCTGGTAAAGATAACGATTCCCCCGCTGCTTGGCGCACCATCCATTCCACCAAATCAATGCCCCAAACTTCTTCGGTTACGCCATGCTCCACTTGCAGACGGGTATTGACTTCTAAGAAATAATATTGGTTGGTCGGCACATCATAAACAAACTCTACAGTGCCAGCCGATCGGTAGTTTACAGATTGCCCCAGCCGAATGGCATGAGCTGCTAATTGCTGACGTAATTCATCGCTAATTCCCGGAGCCGGAGTTTCTTCAATCACCTTTTGGTTGCGGCGCTGCACCGAGCAATCTCGCTCTCCCAAAGCCAGAACTTGGCCTTGACCATCACCAAAAATTTGGACTTCGATATGCCGAGCCGTAGCGATATATTTTTCTAAATAAACTCCGCCTTGACTAAAATTGTGCTGGCTGAGGCGCTGCACTTTCTCGAAGGCACCTGCTAGTTCAGCCGCATTTAGGCAGACTTGTAAACCAATGCCACCGCCGCCAGCGGTGCTTTTGAGCATGATGGGATAGCCGATCGACTGCGCTGCTGTTTGGGCTGCTGATAAATTAGCTAATAGGGGAGTGCCCGGTGACAAGGGCAAGTTTTGAGCAGCCGCTAATTCTCGGGCAGTATGCTTGAGGCCAAATTGACGAAGCTGAGTTGGGGTGGGGCCAATAAATACAATATTTGCTTGCTCACAGGCTTCGGCAAACTCGGCATTCTCACTCAAAAAACCATAGCCGGGATGAATTGCTTCTGCACCAGTTTGCTGAGCTACGGCTAGAATTCGATCGAACCGTAAATAGCTATCAGTCGCCGCCGCTGAGCCAATTTCGTGGGCTTCGGTGGCCAGCAGCACATGCTGAGCATGAACATCGGCGCTAGAATAAACTGCTACCGAAGCAATTTTTAACCGATCGAGAGTGCGAATAATTCGACAAGCAATTTCGCCCCGGTTGGCAATCAAGATTTTTTTAAACATGCTTTAACCTCACTAATTACCCATGCTGAACGGTGGCTGAGATTCTTGGAGGGCGGGCTAGTCGATAGCACTGCCCACCATCAATGATTCTCATGATTTCTAGTAACTACGCTGCATCCCAAATAATCAATTGAATTGGTGTCGGGTTGTAAGCATTACAAGGATTATTCATCTGGGGGCAGTTAGAAATAGCTACTAAAGCATTCATCTCTGCTCGTAACTCTACTACACTACCTGGATCGGAAATGCCATCGACGATTTCTAAGCGACCATCATCGGAAACTGGCACATTCATAAAAAAGTTAATGTTACTCACCAAATCTCTTTTGCCTAGGCCATGGGGAGCCAAGGCAGCCAAGAAATTCTCCACGCAGGCGTGCTGATATTTCTTATCCAAACCAAACCGCACCGAGTTACTTTCGCAGCTACAGGCTCCGCCAGAGGTATCATGGCGACCGCAGCTATCGTGCAGCACGGTCATAATCGGGTTGCCCTCGTTGGAAAGCAGTTGGGTACCAGTAGTGACAAAAATATTTCCTTGGCGAACGATTGTGTCGGTAGCACTATAGCGCTCAGTCGGGTCATCGGCGTTATACACCAAGAAATCTACCGCCTGATTGCCGCCTAAATCCACAATTCTTAAAGTTTGACCTTTGGTTAAAACATGTGACCAAGGAGCGCGGGCAGGTAGCACTTGGTTATAAATGGCTGTGTTAAGGTCAAGAGTGAGAGTCATAGTTCAAAGTAAAATTATTGGGCAAAAAGAGCATCAGTATTAATAAAGCCTCGGACAGCCTCAGGATTGGCGGTGCGACAGAGATCATCAGTGGCCGGGGTGGGAGATTTCCAAATTTGCAGTTGAATTGGCTGGGGTGCGTAAATAGAACTACTATGTAAAACGTGAGGACAGTTAGAGATCACGACCAAGACATTCATTTCTGCCCGGAAATCGATAAAGCTACCCGATTTTTCACAGCCTTCTACAAATTTTGTCTGACCATCTGGCGCTACGGCAATGCGGGTAAACAAATTCAAGTTTGGCATAATATCAGCACGACCCAGACCCCAGCGAGTAAGAGCTTTACGGAAGTTGTCCCGAGAATTTTTCCAGTCTCCTTCACCATATTTGGCTTGATTGCTAGCAGCGTTACTACAGCCCGTCAATAAATCGTGATAACCGCTGGTATCTGCGGTAATTGAACACAATACCCGACCCATATCGGAGTAGACTACTCGGCCTTTGGTCAAAAAGGCATTGAATTGAATCTTGGCAGTATCGGCAATATTTAGGCGCTCGATCGGGTTATCGGCGTTGTAGCAGAGCATTGCGACTCCCTGAGAACCAGCCAAATCAGTAATCCGGAGAGTATTTCCACGCTTGATTACCCCAGACCAGTAGGCACCACCAGGAACATTCTCATTAACAGCAATTAGCTGTGGGTTAATTTCAGTCATAGCAGTTATTTTCTCCCGATTTTTTAGGGTTAAATACTTCACCAGATATTTTCTCAGCCAAGGAAAAAGCCCAGGAGAGCACTAGCACTGCTAGTACCTAGTTCTCCCGGGCTTTTATCCCGCCGTGTAACCAATTGCTTGGCTGCTTCTCTCGGACCAGCGTCTGTATAACAGACCGGAACCCTAGAAGCTAAAATATCTGAATAAAAAGACGCTGCCTTTCCAGGAAGCTAATTTTCTATACATTATACCAGAAGACACCGTATTTGTCAGCTCTATGCAAGTAAGTCAAGATTTAGCTATTAGTCATTTACGCCATCTATACCAAACTGGACAAAGTAATCCAGCTCAAGTTCTTCAGTCTATTTACGCCCACATTGCGGCGTACAATGATCCGGCAGTGTGGATTTATTTGGCACCCTTGGCTGATTCTTTGGCATTAATTAGCGATCGAGCAGATTTACCGCTGTGGGGCATTCCCTTTGCCATTAAAGATAACTTAGACTGGGCAGGGATTCCTACCACCGCTGGCTGTCCGGCCTTTGCCTACACTCCAGATCGATCGGCCACTGTGATCGAAAAGCTGATCGCCGCTGGAGCCATCCCAATTGGCAAAACCAACATGGATCAATTTGCCACCGGTTTGGTGGGCACTCGATCGCCCTATGGCATTTGTCGGAATCCCTACAGTGATCAATATATTCCCGGCGGCTCTAGCTCAGGTTCTGGGGTAGCGGTGGCGACAGGAATGGTCAGTTTTGCTTTAGGCACCGATACTGCCGGTTCTGGTCGGGTGCCAGCGGCCTTCACCAATATTGTGGGTCTCAAACCTACCAAAGGTCATATCAGCACCCAGGGTTTAGTGCCCGCCGTGCGCACATTGGACTGTGTTTCTATCTTCGCCTTGAACTGTCACGATGCAGCAGCGGTATTAGAAATAGCTGGGGGCTACGATGCTGCTGATCCTTTCTCGCGCCAGTCTGATCCAACTCCACCTAAATCCTTACAAAATTTGCGAGTTGGCATCCCCACCGCCCAACACCTCAATTTTTTTGGCAATCAGGATGCTGAACGTCTTTATTACGCTGGCCTAGAGCGATTGACTAGCTTGGGGCATCACATAGTTTCGATCGATTTCCAACCCTTCGCCGACACTGCCCAAATGCTCTACGGTGGCCCCTGGGTGGCCGAAAGATTAGCAATTTTGCGAGATTTTTTAGCAACCCACCCTCCAGACCAGTTTCCCGAAGTTGATCCGACGGTTTATGAAATTATTCAGGGTGGTGACAAATACGATGCCGTATCAGTGTTTCAGGCCATCTATCGCTTAGCTGATTTACAGCGGGAAACAGCACAACAATGGCAACAAATGGACATTTTAGCGGTGCCGACTACTGGGACTATTTATTCGATCGCTGAGGTACAAGCATCTCCACTACAACTCAATAGCAATTTAGGGCTGTATACTAACTTTGTAAATCTGCTAGATCTATCGGCAATCTCTATTCCCAATGGCTTGCAGCAAAACGGTTTACCGGCAGGTCTGACCCTGATTACCTCAGCTTGGCAGGAATCATTACTTTGTCAGATCGGCGCGTTGATGCCAGTTGCTTTGTAATATTTACAAATCATTAAAATTTATCATGTCTTTTCCCTCTTGGCTCCATTGGCTAGAGCAAATACCCAGCACCAATAGCTGGTCGATCGAACACCTAGATCAACTGCAACATGGTGATGTAGTTTTTACCCCCCATCAAACCGCTGGCCGGGGCCAGTTCGATCGAGTGTGGCATTCACCACCAGGAGTTTTGACCGCCAGTTTTATTTTAAATGGCCTAGATCCGGCTCAACACAGCGGCCTGAGCTTAGCAGTGGGCTTGGCCGCAATTTACGCGATCGAAGACTTAGCTGCTTGTCCCAACTGCCTACAAATCAAATGGCCTAACGATATTTGGTACGATCAGCGTAAGCTGGCAGGCATTTTGTGCGAAATCAGTAAGGAGCGGCTAATTGTAGGCATTGGCTGCAACCTGCGCGTAGATTTTGCCGCAGCGGGTCTGGGGGATCAAATAACTGGCAATCCGATCAGCCTCCATCAGATCTATGAGCCAGTAATTACCGAGTTAGCCCTGCTAGCAAGACTCCGCCATTGTTTATTAGAAACTGCTGGAGTTTTGCAATACCAAGGGTTTGAATCACTGTTGCCTGCTCTCCGACAGCGTGATGCGCTTTTGGATCGATCGATTAGCTTAGAACTACCAACAAAAACAATTCACGGCACTGGAGCTGGAATTAATTCTTTAGGCCAACTCCAACTTAGAACGACCGATCATCAAATTCAAACTTTTGTGACTGGTCGTGTCCAGATCTCTAATACCTAGATTTCAGCATCTTTTTCTTCCTCAACATCCTCATCTAATTCCATATCCTGATCTTCATCATCTTCGAGATCTCCATCTACTTCAAACAAAGAATCAATTTCGGCTCGGGATTGCTTTAAATCTTGACTAGATAATCGACTAGTAGCCGCATTTTCTACAATCAGGCTGTTTTGTTGTCCCTGGCCTTGTTCAGTAGCTGTCACCGCCAAAATACCATTGTGATCGAAGTCAAAATGTACCTCAATTTTTAAATCACCTGCTGGCCGCTGCGGTAAATTTTCAATTAAGAAAGATCCTAAAGGGACATTCTCCCGAGCAATCGCATTTTCTCCTTGGTAGATATTGACTTCTACCGTATCCTGACCATCAAACGTAGTGGAATAAGCCTCCGAACGAGAAATTGGGATGACGCTATTACGGGGAATAATTACACTAAACATTCCTGGACGCGGGCCAAATACCGTGTCAGCAACAGCCGAAATCCCCAGAGAATGGGGAATCACATCAACCAAAATGGCATCAATCGATTCACCAGATAACACTCCAGCCTGAATGGCGGCTCCTAAGGCCACACATAAATCTGGTTCGACACCAGCTACTGGAGCCTGCCCCAGATGTTCTGATACCATGCTTTGGACTAAAGGAATCCGAGTCGATCCCCCTACTAAAATTACCCGGTCAAGATCTTTGGCCTGCATGGAGGCATCGGCTAACGCTCGATCGATCGCCGATAGGGTTTCCATCAACAGCGGCTTCAGTAAAGTTTCGAGAGTCTCTCGCGACAGGTCGGCTTCTAAGTGCAGGGCTTTTTTCTTTTGGCTGACCAAAAAAGGCTCGCGCACAGCAGTAAAAGCATGTTGACTGAGATCGATTTTGACTTGCTCTGCCGCCCGTAATAGTCGCGCTTGGATGGCGGCATCTTCGGGCACCGCCACCTGATGCTTTTGATAAAATAGTTCGATTAAATGCAACTGCAAGCGCCGATCGAAGTCGTCACCACCGAGGCGATTGTTACCATGACTGGCCAATACTTCAGTTATATCGCCAGTGATTTCTACAATCGAAACATCAAAAGTGCCGCCCCCTAAGTCATACACTAAGACTCTTTCGGTTTCTTCGTTGCGAAAATCGTAGGTTAAGGCAGCGGCAGTTGGTTCGTTGATTACTTGCAAAACTTCAAACCCAGCAATTTCACCAGCCTCTTTGGTGGCCTGCCTCTGGGCATCGGTAAATAAAGCGGGTACCGTAATCACTGCTTGAGTGACTTCTTCGCCTAGGGCTTTTTCGGCACGCTGCTTTAAAGAACGCAAAATAATTGCTGATATCTCTTGGGGCAAATACTCTCGATCGCCTAAGTTAGTTTTGTGATTGGTGCCCATCTGGCGCTTGATCGATTTAATCGTTCTTTCTGGCGCGGCGGCATATTGCCGAATGCCTTCTTGCCCCACTAGCAATTTGCCATCGGCTCCCAAACCCACACAAGAAGGCAAGATGGCTTCACCGTTGTCATCAGGAATCACCCAAGGCTGACCATCACTAATCGCTGCCACTACCGAATTAGTGGTACCTAAATCAATTCCTACTGCTTTTGCCATAATATTGCTCCTCAATAAATTTTTGTTTATTCTAATTTAATCAGTTGTTTCATCGATTGTTTCATTAGTGGCTGGCTGAACAGCCACCATTACCTGTGCTTCTCGCAATACGCGATTTTGCCACGAGTAGCCCCGGACTATTTCTTGTACCACAGTATTTTCTTCTGCATCGACACATTCTTGACGACCCATGGCGTACATTTGCGCCGGATCGAAGGTCTTGCCCAACACCTCTAGAGGCACCACTTGCTGCCTGCGCAACACATCCAGCAGCGATCGCCGAATCATTTCTACGCCTTCACTGGCGCTAGCCACTACTTCTAAATCAGCAGCTACCTGTGGGACTACAGCTTCAACTACCGGTGGACTGCCCACAAACCAATACCAAAGTCGTTGCCATAGTGATGGTGGTCTGGGTGATAGTGGTTGCTCGTTAGGCACAGTATCTTCGCCAGGAAACGAATCAACCGGATTAGCATAGTCTTGCGCGGCTTGTTGCCAATGCTCACAAGCATTATCTAAATCATCCAAAATGCCTAGCAAATCTTGAATTAATTTTTCTTGGTCTTTTTGTAATTTAATGTTTTGAGAAGAAAGCTCTCGGGGTGATGAGATCATAATAGCTATAAAATTTTCAAACTGCTAAATTTCAAGGATAGGTAAATTCAAAATGTGAGACAAATGAGTTCTTCTAAGCTTACTGCAAGTTTGCTGGCAACTCTATCGCGTAAACCTTGTAAAGCCTGCTGATCTAGCTTAACTGTGGCAGGACTAATCTCAAAGAAATCTTCATTGGTTTGCTGAGAATCTTTCTGGAGAGTCTCATAAGCCGATCGAATAGCCTTAAATTCTTGGGGGTATTTATGAGCCGGAAATTCTTTTAGTTTGGCATGATAGGCCGCTTTAATTTCTGCGGGATTTGCACTGGGCGTGATCCCTAACAAAGCATGATTTTCGGACATGGGCTAATTCTCCCTAAAATTCACTATATTAGTTCTATCTACGACCTTTTTTGTTTTTTGGGGAGGGGCGCTTTCCACCAAGAAGCAGTTGAGGAAGAGAAAAATCTTCGTCCTCATCATCCTCATCAAAGTCGTCATCGTCTTCATACATATCATCTTCCATCATTTGTAGGAGCTTGGGCATAATTTCAGCTAATTTCTCAGGGGGCAGATTATCACCAAACATTTTGCGCACAATCTGTTTCACAAAACTAACTTGATCAAAATTTCCACCACTCCTGGCACCTGTAAATAACATGGCCGATACCTGCTTTGATTGAAACCGTTCTTCTGCTCGATACGCTTGCAGAGCGCTCGTATCTTGTAACCGGCGAGCCAGATCAAAACCCTGGGTTTTCAGCTCATGGTAATCGTTACTTTCGCTTTCATAAGTAGTAGCTTTTGCTAACAAAAGCTGTGGGTTTTGAGCATCTTGACGTAAAAATTCATCAATTAGCGATCGCAGACTTTCGCTGGTAGCAAAACGCCGTACCCGAAACTGGAGCTGTGTTAAAGCTAATTCAGGTAGGGGTGATAACCTCAAATAATTGCGGCAAGCAGTTTGCAGGGCAGGTAATCGATCGCCTTTAACAGCCCATAGCATTAAATGGGTCGATAGAGTTTCTGGGTGATCTATTGCAAGCAATTGCTGGAGATAATCACTTTGTAAAGCAGCAACACCTTTTTGGCGCTTAGTAAAAAGCTGAATTGCCAAAAAAATAGTCTGAATAGCTAAAATCTTTTCTGAATCGGCCAGCTTTTGTAGTAGCTCTTGCCATTTTTTAGCTGCCCATTCTTGCCGAAAACCAACTTTACCGGCAGCGCTGGGTTCACCTTCTACTGCTGCCACAAAAATTCGACCGGCTGCAATAGCCGCATTTTCTTCGTCAGGGTCTTCAATATAACTCTCAAAAATTTGATATTTCTGAGGAATAAATGCCTCAATCCATTCTGGAGTTTCTTCTTGATCCAACTCCTCGGCTGCTTCGTCCCCAAGAGCCAGACCAAAGCGACGCTGAATATCTTTAACTGCATCTCGATCGCCTTGCTTGTCTAACTCCATTAATAGTCGATCATAAACTTCTTTTGATTTACAGCCGTTTTCTAAAGATTTAGTCAGCAGGGCAATAGCTTTTGTGGTATCTCCCTGTAAATAGGCTTTCAATCCTTGTCGCCCAATTACTTCCGGCGATTCGGGACAGAGATCGATCGCTGTCTGTAAGGCGTTATAACCATGCTGGGTGGAACCCCGTGACATACACACATCTGCCAGCCAGCAATGAATTTGTGCCAAAGCAGAGTTGAGGCGTGCAACAGGCCAGTTATGAGGCTGGTCTTGAGCCAATTTTTGCACTTCGGCTAAAAAGTAGCTATATAATCTCTTAAAGTGTTGCAGCGGATATTCTTCGCCCTCGTACATACAGCGCAGTTTGAGCACAAGCTGCACATCAAAAGGTGGCTCATACACCACTGCTTCTAAGAAGGGCACAATACATTCTACTTCTAGGTCTTCCATGGCCTCATCGGCAGCTAAAATCATCACCGATCGATATAATTCATCTAGTTCGGGAAATTCTAGGCAGGGACGAGGCAGTTTTTGCAGAATATGAGCAGCATCATGATGATTAGATTTGTCTATTAGCTGCAAAAATCTGATTACTGCACTGATAATTCGCAGCTTACCTTCTTGTCGATCGAGTACTTTGATCGCTGTTGGTGATGCCTGGGGCGCAGCAGCTTGTACTAAGGACAACCGGCTCAGAGCTGGATGTGTGGGCAGCAAAGAACTTAATGACCGCACCCGCTCGATCGATTTTGGTAAATTCAAGCTATCTTCTGCCTGAGACCAATTACCAAGCTGTTGCTGAACATAAGCAATCCAGGCTGCCGGAGAGTCGCCAGGGGTGGCGTTGCTCTCCATTTTTTTTAAATGCTCCAGCGCCTCTGGTAATTTTCCGGCTTTTAAAGATAAAATCCCCTTAGCCCAGTGAATTTGCGCCGCACTAAACCTTGTGGTTTGAGTTTTGAGTAAGTCGGCAACTTGTGCGGTATCTGCTTGTAGCAGCAGTAGTTTTAGGTAACAACCCGCATAGTCTGGGGTCAAAATTTGACTATCAAAAGCGTCCCGCATTGTTGCTAGGGCGGTAGCTGAGTCTTCGCTAACCAGCAAACTTTTGGCTAGCCAGTAGTAAGATTCTTCTGTCGTACCAAGCTCTATGGCTTGACGCAGTGAGGCTTGAGCTTGGCGATGTTGCCCTAGGTGATATTCTTGCTGTCCTTGTAAAGCCCAAACTTCCGCTTCTGATGGCCTGATTACAGCTTCGGGGTGCATTTTGCCAATCTGCTTGATTTTTTCGATCGCCTGACGAAAATTCTTTTTTTGAATTAGCTTCTGCACCTGCTCTTGCAGCCGATCGAGGTTAGCTGGTCGCTCGGCTGAAGCGGCTTGTTGTTGCTTGCGCAATGCTTTGCGGTTGGGCATCTGAGATAACTTCTGAGAGAATTACAGTATCGAGAGACATCGCAACACTCTAGCAAGATTTTTTTGCTTTTGCTGTTTTTTGTTAACCAATGTGACATTACCGCCACCACCGGCTGATCATCTGCAGCTATCTTTTGAGTACAAAAATCTGGGTGAAGTAATAAGAACCACCGCGCTCTACCACTCCCACACCGGTTAAATTAAAGTTCCCAACCATGTTTCGTTGATGACTAGGACTTTTAATCCAACCTTGAACTGCTGTGTTATCGGGGTTTTCATAGCCCTTATTAGAGGCCACATTTTCGGCCACGCTGCTGTAGGCAATGGTTTTTCCGATGATCGCCACCCGACCGTCAAAACCATTGTGGCTAATGCGGCCAGAGTTAGCCATGGCTGCACTATGCACTCTGGCTTGCTCGGTGATCGTTTGGTCAAATGCTAAAGGTGGCAAATTTTGTGACTGACGATATTGGTTGATTTGGCTATGTACCGATTGTTCTATAGAGCTTGCTGCAATCAAATTTTTGGGAACCTCATTTGGCAAACTGGTGGATTTTGCAATGTAAGATTTAGGGCTAACCATAGCTTGGGCAATCACAGAAATTCCGGCAACGGCAGCAAGAATACTCAAAATGCCTGGGATGAGGGAAAGCTTCATAATTTATTGGATTCTGAGGAAGTCTATTCTATTTTACCACCACAGATCGGAGCTTGTTCTACAACAAAATCATGACTAAATACTCAGCGATTGATACAGCGGCTGTAACTTAAGCTGAATCTCCGCTACCTCGCGAGACACCTGAGAACCCGCTACAATTCCGGCACCTCCATAGAGCCGCACCCGATCTCCAGTTACCAAAGCCGATCGAATACCCACCACAAACTCGCAGTTACCATCTATATCAATCCAGCCTAGGGGAGCGGCATATAGAGATCGATCGACCTGTTCATATTTCCGAATCTTGGCACAGGCCAAATCGCGCGGCAAACCAGCCACCGCTGGAGTAGGATGCAAAGCTCCCACTACCGCCAAAGGCGAAACCGAGCTGGGCAAAACAGTGCGAATCGGAGTCCAAAGATGCTGAATATTAGCCAATTGCAACAGCCGAGGAGCCGCTGACCACTGAGGATGCAGACCTAAATCCACCAAGGAATTGGCGATAAAATCTCGCACCAAGCGATGCTCGTGCTGCTCTTTCGGATCGGCCAATAATTCTTCACCTAACTGCCGATCGAGCAGCGGCGATTGGCCACGGGGCGCAGAACCAGCTAAAGCATCCGCAATCAACAAACCATCTCGCACTGTCACCAGCCGCTCTGGGCTGGCACCCAAAAAACAGTTCCCCAAACCATCACTAGTAGCAAAGGTATAACAGTGGGGATGCCGATCGCGCAGGTTCGCTAAGGAGCTTGGAATTGATAACTTGGAGGCAGTCACTTCAGCGGTGTGTGCCAAAACAACTTTTTGCACCTGTTTTTGAGCAATATCTTGGAGCGCCAGCTCGATCGATTGTTCCAGGCTATTTTGCCCGGTAATTCTAATTTTACTGGTTGATCTTTGAGGATTGGGAGACAAACTCTGTCCCGATAACCTTTCTAATCGATCGATCACCACGGCAATTTCTTGACCTGCTACTTCCAGCGAACGAGCTGTTGGTACATTCGCAATCAAGGCACAGCGACCATTTTGACGTTCAATTTGCCACTGGGGCAAACAAAGGTGGCTGGTGGCAAAGGGAACAGCCGCAGTCGGAGCATCAAAAAACGGGAATCGACAGTAGATGGCGGGTTTAAAGTTACGGGTGCGACTGGCAACCGAGTCCATGATTTCTTGGAGATACTCTTGAGCCGCAGCAAACCGATTGCTACCTGTGAAACTCCGGGTAGCTGCATTGCCAATCAGGGCAATCGATCGCTCTCCCTGTTCCCAATAAAAATAAGGCTGGGACTTAGAACATAAAACTTGCAGAGCCAGCAATGGGTCTATCTCTGGCAAGGCAAACTCCAGACTGATAATTTGGCGGGCAGATCGCCCACGTTGAGTTTTCAGCAAAGCAGTAATTGCCTTGCTGTCATCAGATAAAAGATACCGGTGAGGAGTAACTGTCATGCCAGCGAAATAAAGTTTTTTTAAGGTTTTGCAACGCTCGCCCAGGCCAAATGAGGAATTGTGCTATAGCTAGTTAGTGGCCCAATCACTGAGAACATTGCAGGCTGCGATTTCGCGCTTATATTGTACTCTGGGAACCTCGGGCAAAACATAAACAACTGTGAACAAAGCTTCCCAGCCCCCTTTTATGACCACCGCCGAACTTCTTAAAACCCCCTCTCGCTCAAAGCTGTGGCTGGCTGCCATCAAGCCTCCGATGTATACTGTGGCCGTGGTGCCGATCGGGTTAGGGACAGCGATCGCCGTGGCCGAGAGCGGCAAATTTCAGAGCGGTTTCTTCACCACTTTCTTGCTCTCGGCCATTGCAATCATTGCCTGGATTAATATCAGCAATGACGTGTTTGATGCCGATACCGGCATCGACAAAAACAAAGCCGAGTCGGTGGTAAACCTGACCGGCAACCGCAATTTAATGTTCTGGCTCAGCAATCTGCTGTTAGTTGGGGGCATCAGCGGAGTCGCCAGCATCTGCTGGGCACAGCAGGACTGGACGGTGGTAGCAATTGTGGCGCTCTGCTGTTTTTTGGGCTACACCTACCAAGGCCCGCCCTTTCGGTTGGGATATTTAGGTTTGGGCGAAATCATTTGCTTTATTTGCTTTGGGCCATTGGCCTTAACGGCAGCCTATTACAGTCAAACCCAGAGCTTCTCACCGGTAAATCTGGCCGCCAGCGTAATTGTGGGGATTTTGACCAGTCTAATTTTGTTTTGCTCGCATTTTCATCAGGTGGCCGATGACATCGCCGCAGGCAAAAAGTCGCCGATCGTCCGACTGGGCACCCAGTTAGGATCTAAAGTCCTCACGGTTGCTACGATACTAAGCTATCTGCTGTTAGTCGGGTTAGTAGCAACTGGTGTGTTTCCCCTAACCACTCTCTGGGCATTATTAGGCAGCCCGATCGCCTGGCAGCTCTGCCGTTTTGTTGCCCAAAATCACGATCGACCAGAAATTGTGAGAACCTGCAAATACCTGGCAGTTCGCTTACACTTTGTCAGTGGAGTATTATTAGGCATTGGGTTTATCTTGAGTCACAGATGAAGTGGGAAAAAAGTAATTGGCTAAGCATGGCCTTCACGACCAGGGGATCGGTAATTCCTTCGATCAGGAGACGAGTATTGCTCTGTGTAATGTTTGGATTGCTGATTTCACTGCTACATACCTATAAGTATCCGGTTTTTCAAAAGTCCTTGGCAGATACAGTTCCGGCAGTAGTACTGGGTTTGCTGTTGGTTTTTCGGACTAATACCGCCTACGATCGATTTTGGGAAGGCCGCAAAGCCTGGGGCAATATGAATAACAATATTCGCAATTTGGTGCGTATTGTGTGGCTAGGCATTGATGAACGAATACCAGAAGATCGAGAGCGTAAAATTGCGGCTTTAGAAATGCTGCCTGCTTTTGCGATCGCCACCAAACTTTACCTGCGAGGACAGCCATTAGAACCAGAATTGTCTAAGGTGTTTTCATCGGCACAGTTGCAACAGCTCAATGCGGTACAAAATCCGGCGCTACAAATTGCTTTTTGGCTGGGTGATTACTTACAAAGCGAGCATCGCCGGGGCAATATTGGCATTTATCAAATGAATGAGCTACAGCGAATTATTAATAGCATGGTGGATTGTGTGGGTACCTGCGAAAGAATTTTGCGCACGCCGATGCCTTTAGCTTATGCCATTCACCTGAAGCAGTTACTACTGATTTATTGTTTGCTGTTGCCGTTTAAAATGGTTGGGGATTTAGGCTGGGGAACAGCGCCGGTAGTAGGGTTAGTGAGCTTTACCTTGTTTGGGATTGAGGCGATCGGGGTAGAAATTGAAAACCCTTTTGGTAATGATCCCAACGATTTGCCTTTGGACAATATTTGTAAGAATATTCAACGGACGATCGAAGACACCGTAAACTATGGCCACCCACCTGAGTCACTAGATTTGGACTTAGATGTAAATTAGTAAATTGATGTTCATTATTCTGATTCTTTCATATCAATATGTAAATTCATTTCAATCCGAATATCTTTCACTAGCTTATGCTGTATATCTGTAAAGTTTAGTTGATTAATATTCTTTTTTCTAACTTTTTTACCTACATCATAGCCTTCATCAAATACGATTAATGTTTTCAAATTAATTCGATATGCAGATGGATACAAAGTAGAAGCTGCAATTTTGAAAATTAATAAATGAATCCAACTTGTATTTGGATCATTGCCCATCATGAAGCCTAGAATATAAGCTTCATCAGTTGCACTAAAACCTTTTTTTAGTAACAAATGAATACAGTCATGACCAAATAAATCAATATTTCCTGGTAGAGCAAAAAGGCTAGCTGGGTTTTCTAGTAGCCAAACTATCCACGGTATATCTTTGGGCTGAAAACCTCCTAAGGTTTGATGTGCAGCAGCTAACGTTAGATGATCTAACGCTTCTGGATAGGTATTCCATAGCATGTTCAATATAGGCTATTCAATAATATATAGCCCCCCTCACTTAATAATATTAGTGCGAATAGCTCAGATAATCTAATTCATTAGAGCGAATTATTATTATTCAGAGACTATATTTAAATACTATAAACTTTCACTATTTCTATAGCCTCAGGAAAAACGCTGGTTTGTCAGAGAATAAAGTTTTTAAAATCTGTTGCTTGACAGATATACTGATAGTGTTATCAACTAATTAATAATTGTTATCAGCACATTATCTATACCATTATCTAGATTAAAAAAAATCTGTAATTAGCTCAGTAGCTAGATTCTAGCCAATTAATTTTGGGATTTAAATCTGATTAAGTGTTGTAATTTATATCATTATTAACACCTAAGTATTTTTACTCAGAAGCAAATAGATGAATTCATTTAGTATCAAGATGGTGATTGCGGAGAAATAATCCCGGCAGTAAACCTTGGGCATCAACACAGCCAAATAAAAGAATTAGTCAAAATTTACAACTTTTTACATCGGGTACAGTTATTGCAACAAGGCATTTAAAATAGGCTCTGCCCCAAAGCGAATAGCGTCAGTACAGGGCAAACCGGTTTCGACTTTGACTGTTTGGATGTAGCTGCGCAGCTCGGCTTCATCGCTCAAATTTGCGCCATTGATGGCGATCGCCACTACTTTAGCAGGTGCAAAAGCCCCACCCGCCGCCGCAATTTGTTCGTAGAGCTGAATCACCGCAGGTAAAGGCGGAATAGTCACCTGAGGGCAATTGCGCACCGTAGTTTGCCCTGCCTTGTGTACTAACACCAAATGAGTCGGCTGGCTACCTCGCAGTAGGGGCAATGTCGCCGTCGAACCTGGATGCAAGATAGATCCCTGGCCTTCAATAATCAATAAATCCTGACCAGGAGCATGGTTAATTACCGCTTGCTCGATCGAACCCGCTGCATGGTCTACTTTAATCGCATCCAAAGCCACGCCGCTGCCCACAATCATCAAGCCCGCCTGACCCGTAGCCACAAATTTGGATTTAATCCCTCGATCGACGCAGGCTTTTTGTAACTCTAGCCCCGCTGACATCTTGCCGATCGCCATATCTGTCCCCACCATCAGCACCCGCTTGCCGGGTAACTCTGCCGCCAAACCTTTGCCGATCGGCGGATTTTCTTTGGGGGGTTGACGCACATCCCAGATCCATTGACCGGGCTGGAGGGCGGGCAAATTGGGATGGCCATCCAGCCGCGTGTGCAAACCATTGACGATCGACATCCCCGCTGCCACTGCGGCTTGTAGTTCTGGCCACCAGTCATCAGGAATCACGCCTCCAGAAGGTGCGGTGCCAATTAACAAAGCATCGGGCTTGTAGGCCAGCGCCGCCTGAATATCGGCTACTACTGGGGCATCTCGCTTAATACCGGTGCATTCTAATACCGATGCGCCAGCGGCCTCTCGATCGATCACCACCGCCACCGGGTTGGGACTGTAACGCAGTATGGTCAGACCAGTTTTGCCATTTTGGCCTTTGATGCCACCGTGTAAAAGAACGGCTAAGCGATGATGAGATAGAAGCATATGCGGCGAAACGATCAATAATTTTGCCCTAAGCGTACCAGCTATTCGGTCTAGCTGGTACCAAAAATTCCTAGTTTTCAGCTCTGCCCATAACTAATCCCCAAACAAAGATCGCAATGATCGAACCAACCACTGCTAACCCAATGCTGCCCATGCTAAACAGGTGCTTAGGAGCAGTTGTAGCCAAAGACTTGTACTTGATGAGATTGTGCGCAGCGCCACCAATAAAAGAGCCAGTAATCCCTAAAGCTGCTGTTTGCCAAAATCCGCCGCCCTGACGACCGGGCATAATCATCTTGGCAATCGCGCCAGCAACAACGCCGAGGATGATCCAAGATACAACTGCAATTATTAAATTCATCAGATTTTCTCCACGATTTTTCAAAAACTTTGTCTTTATTTAGGATAGCGATCGATCCCAAGCCTGACGAATTTTCGCAAAGAAAGATCACAAAAGCTCAGACCAAACAGCGATCGAACCCAGCTTGCAAAGACGCTTGATCTAAGCCCCGCCCAATAAATACCAACTGATTCACCCGTGATTCGGTGGCTGACCATAGCCGATCTTGGCGACCATCAAAAATCATATGAACTCCCTGAAACACAAAGCGATGATCTCGACCAGCTAAGTTTAAAATTCCCTTCATCCGAAAAATGTTTTCGCCCTGAGTACGCACCAACTCCGACATCCAATCATTGAGCTTTTCACCATCCAAAGCACCCTCTTGGATAATGGCGATCGAACCCACCGTTTCATCATGTTCGTGAGCTTCTTCACCCAAAAAATCTGGATCGATCGCTAAAGCCCGCTCCAAGTTAAAGGCATCTAGTCCTAAGACCTGCTCGATCGCCAGCGTCGCATCCTGAGTCCGATAAATTTTGGCGATTGCATTCATCGCCCTAATTTTTTGCTCCAAAGCATCCAAATCAGCCCCGCTTACCAGATCAACTTTATTCAGCGCAATCACATCGGCAAAAGCAATCTGCTCCTGTACTTCCTTCGCCTCCCAATGCTGCAAAATATGCTTGGCATCGACCATGGTTACGACCGCATCCAAATGAGTCTGTGCCTGTACATCGTCGTCTACAAAGAAGGTTTGAATTACCGGAGCCGGGTCTGCCAGACCAGTGGTTTCAATTACTAATCGATCGAACTTGTCCCGCCGCTGCATCAAGTTACCAATAATCCGAATTAAGTCGCCGCGCACGGTGCAGCAAATACAGCCATTATTCATTTCAAAAATTTCTTCATCGGCATCAATAATAAGCTGATGGTCAATGCCTACTTCTCCAAATTCATTCACAATTACGGCGATCTTTTGGCCGTGCTGTTCAGTAAGAATTCGGTTTAGCAAAGTGGTTTTGCCAGAGCCAAGGTAGCCAGTGAGTAAGGTAACAGGGACGGTAGATGCAGCCATGGGTTAAGCCTGAAAATAGATTGGTTTCAGCATAGCCCAGATTCGGTCGATCGACTTTGTACCTATTGCGGTGGAGACAATTGATCAAGGATAGAGTCAAGCTGGCTATTGTTCGAATTAAGCAAACACGATCGGCTCATTCTCTGAAGCCGCAGCGAATTTGTACATACTGTATTATCGAAGATGTTTAAATAATAAGATTGAGCTATTCGTGTATCATAGCGAGGATTCTGAAACATGTCTTTTTATCAAGGTCAGACAGCCCTCATTACCGGCGCTTCTGGAGGACTCGGTGCCACCTTTGCTCAAGAACTAGCAGCCAGAGGCACAAATACCATTTTGGTAGCCCGATCGGCTGACAAACTCCAGGCTCTCGCCGCCGAATTGACCGCTAAGTATCAGCAGCGCAACGATATTATTGCCCTAGATTTAGTCCCTTCGGGGGCAGCATCCAACCTAGCCAGTAAAGTAGCTGACTTAGGATTACAAGTAGATATATTGATCAACAACGCCGGATTTGCCACCTATGGCAACTTTGAAACCACCGAACCCCAGCGCGATCGAGATCAAGTACTACTAAACATTGCCACCTTGGTAGACCTCTGTCATATTTTTATTCCCCAAATGCTAGAACGCAAATCTGGCAGCATTATTAACCTAGCTTCGGTAGTGGGATTTCAGCCAGTGCCATACATGACGGTTTACGCCGCCAGCAAAGCTTTTGTCCTGTCTTTTAGTGAAGGTCTGTGGGCAGAATATAGCGATCGAGGAATTCGGGTGTTAGCGCTTTGTCCTGGTGCCACTGCTACCTCTTTTCATGAAGTAGCCGGTCAACCAGTACCCGATCGAATTTCCACTCCCGCAGAAGTAGTCAAAACCGGTCTAAAAGCCTTAGAACGCCAACAGAGCTACGTCATTCCAGGCTGGATGAACTTCTTTTTATCTGGAATTGTGCCCCGCTTACTGCCCCGGAAAATGACCACTTTGGTAGCTAAGGGGATGATGAAGCCCAAGAGTTAATCTTGAGCTAAACTTTTAACGCTGGTATTCTAATTCTCGGACTGGCCTATCCTCTACAACCGTTGCCCCCAGAGGCGGCTCGGGTAGGCTTTCAATTTCTAAGCGAATGCAGGGAATGCGATCGGCCATCACCGCACTGGCCATAAAGCCAGTATGTATTTCTAAATAGGCATTCATTGGAGCTTCAAAAACCAAATGTTGTCCGGGGAAAGCAACTCGCTCAAAATACCAATTATCTACATTAGTGATTCTGGCAATTTGTACTTTACTACTAATATTGGTGTAGCAACAGCAGATAGGGTCTGATCGATCGGTGGGTACAGGATCTAGTATTTGTGACATAAAAAATATTGAGGTGGAAGGCAACACCCAACGCGAGAGTCAACACAGATAAAGTAACACCCACCGATCCCCGTTAGCTGTAGCTTCTAATACGTTCGATAAATTGTCTTTGCTCATCAAAAAAACGCTTAATCGATGAAGCTCTTTGCCAGAAAAGAGTTTTGGCGATTTCTTCTGATTGCCAAAATATTAAAAAATGCTTAAGTTCTTAAAAAAATATCTGGAGCTTTTGCCAATCAGCTAATTACTACAGAAAATAACTAGATATGTTTCAAAAAAGACATAATTTCCTAAGATTCCCCTCTCCCTGGATGGTTTGCGGTATCATACAAACTCGGTAATAATCGGCAATCACGTATGGGCAACAGTTTCGGCAAGCTATTCAAAATCTCCACCTTTGGCGAATCCCACGGCGGCGGTGTGGGTGTAACGATCGACGGTTGCCCACCGCTCTTAGAGATCAGCGCCGAGGAAATTCAGTTTGAGCTAGATCGCCGTCGCCCTGGTCAAAGTAAAATTGTCACCCCCCGCAAAGAAAGCGACACCTGCGAAATTCTTTCCGGTATCTTTGAGGGCAAAACCACCGGGACTCCGATCGGCATCTTAGTACGCAACAAAGATGCCCGTTCCCAAGATTATGACGAGATGGCTGGCAAATATCGTCCATCTCATGCCGATGCTACCTATGATGCCAAGTATGGAATTCGGAACTGGCAAGGGGGTGGCCGGTCTTCGGCACGGGAAACTATTGGTCGGGTGGCGGCTGGAGCGATCGCCAAAAAAATTCTCAAGCAGTCGGCAGGAGTAGAAATTATTGGCTATGTAAAACGCATTCAAGACTTGGAAGCAATGATCGATACTGCCACCGTGACCATGGAACAAGTAGAGAGCAATATTGTGCGCTGCCCTGATCCTGCTTGGGCAGATAAAATGATTGCCCGGATTGAGGAAATCGGGCGGGCTGGGGATTCGATCGGTGGGGTAGTGGAATGTGTGGTGCGCGGTATGCCCAAGGGTCTGGGAGAGCCGGTATTCGATCGATTAGAAGCCGATATTGCCAAAGGGGTCATGTCATTACCTGCCACCAAAGGCTTCGAGATCGGCTCGGGATTTGCTGGCACATTGATGACTGGCAGTCAGCACAATGATGAGTTTTGCTTAGATGAGCAGGGTAATTTAAGAACTGTAACCAATCGATCGGGCGGTACCCAAGGAGGCATTAGTAATGGTGAACATATTATTATTCGGGTAGCCTTTAAACCCACTGCTACTATCCGTAAAGAGCAGCGTACTGTAAGTGCTGCTGGTGAAGAAACCACTTTAGCGGGCAAAGGTCGCCATGATCCCTGCGTGTTGCCCCGCGCAGTGCCGATGGTAGAAGCCATGGTGGCACTAGTACTCTGTGACCATTTGATGCGTCAAAACGCTCAATGCAATTTGCCAAATATTTAAAGGTCTAGCAAAAGGCGAACAGCCTTTATTACCCCAGAATTAAAAGCGTGAATTACTAGCGAGAATGCGGTATGGCATTGTTCTATCGATCGATCTCCGCCAATTCCCAGCGCTCCTGTGCTTTTGCTAAAGCCTGCTGCGGCGTTTCTTTGCCCATTAGCACCGCTTCGATCGATCTTCCCAACAGCTCAGACATTTCTGGATACCCAGTAGATATTGGCCGCGATTTACCCACAGCGGCTTGATCTAAAAACACCTGCAATCCCGGTGTCTTGGCCACATATTCTTGATATTCTGGGCTTTGTCGCGCCTTTAAATTTACCGGCAAATAGCCAGTACCCAGCGCCCATTGAGTTTGAAACTCAGGGCTTAAGGCGTATTCCATAAACTCCCAGGCCGCCTGAGATCGATCTGGCGTGGTCTTCATCATAAACAAATGCTCACCACCCACCACCGTATGAGATGTCACCCCCGCCGGAATCGGCATGACCCCATAGGGAGACTTAGTAGATCCGAGCTGTCCCAACGTCCAAGGCCCAGTGACCTGCATGGCCACCTTACCAGCCAAAAACTTATCTAGCTCATAGCCCCGCTCTGGAGTCGAAAGCACCGCCGAGCCATCTTCTAACAGACTACGCCAAAACTGGAGAGCAGCGATCGAGCCGCTGTTATTCAATTTCACCCTTGATCCATCCAAGCTACCTCCACCGCTCCACATAAACGGCAACCAGCTAAACACCGTCCATTCTCCCTTGCCCAAGGGCAATACTATTCCTTGCAGATCTTTGCTGGTCAACTGCTTGGCCACCTGGCGCAGCTCTGGCCAAGTCTTAGGCAACTCAGTAACGCCAGCAGTCTTAAATAAATCTGGCCGGTAAAAAATTCCCATATTATTAGTACCAAAAGGCACCGACCACAAATGGTCTTGATAGCGCATCGCCTCCAACAAAGCCGGATCAATATCTTTGGCCACCGCAGACTTTTGCCAGAAAGCTTCAATCGGCCTAATTGCCCCCAAATCCACCAATTGCCCGGTTAACATTGGCCCATACCACAGCAAATCTGGCGAAGCATCCCCGATCGCCGCCGCCAAAATCTTGGGTAACTGCTGGTCTGACTGCCCCACATATAAAGATTCCACCTGAATCTGCGGATGCTGTTGATTAAATTTATCTACCAGCTTTTGCAACACCGCCCGATTCGGCGGCGGGTTTACCCCTTGCCAAAGCGTCAGATGTATTACCCCATCATCGATGGGTGCGCTGCAAGCGTTCAAGGCAAATAGAACTAGGCTGAGCACAATACAGACACAGCGTTTTAATAAAAGCATGTAAATCCAGACTTCCGTAATCTCTCAAATTGTACGTTAGTGTGCTGACCGCAAAAAGTTTGCCATTGCTGTTGACATTCCAAGCAATCTGGGTGACAATGGAATTCGCCTCGAAGTTTAGAACTTCTAGAGCTTGGGACTGTAGTTCAATCGGTTAGAGCACCGCCCTGTCACGGCGGAAGTTGCGGGTTCGAATCCCGTCAGTCCCGTAAATTATCATCATCTTGAAGGCGCTCCCACCAGCGTCTTTTTTATTGGAATTTATGAGAGAGGTTGTATGTACCGGCATCGCTCTAGAGTCTGCCCTGGGTAATTTAGAAACCACTTGGGTACAGCTATTGGCCGGTGCAACTGGCATTAGTAAGCGCCAAGTCTTTCCAGACCTACCAGCCTTTCCGGTGGCCATGATCGGAGCACAGCCGGGATCACTCGATCGATTAATCCCCAACTTAACCACCACACTTTTGGCTGACGCGGGCTGGCAAACTCCCCTCCCAAATTGTCCGGTGATCATTGGTTCCAGCCGCGCTTACCAACCTCAGTGGGAAGAGATGGCTAAAAGTGGCAACACCTCATCTGTCCTAGATTATTTACCCCACATGCCCGCGATCGGCGTAGCGCGGTTAATTGGCAGCACCAGCGCCGTCTTAGCTCCCATGGCCGCCTGTGCTACTGGCATTTGGGCGATCGAACGAGGCTATCAAATGATTTTACACGGAGCCGATCAAGTCATTGTAGGAGCAGTAGAAGCACCGATTAGTCCCTTAACCGTGGTGGGATTCCAAAAAATGGGAGCGATGGCCACTGACGGCTGTTATCCATTTGACAAAAATCGCCAGGGTTTAGTTTTGGGCGAAGGCGGAGCTTTTTTTACTCTAGAAGAAAGATCGATCGCCGCAGCCAGAGGTGCCAAAATTTATGGTCAAATCTTGGGCTGTGGCCTAACTAACGATGCCAGCCATGCCTGGGGTGTGGGTGGAGGAGCCGGTGCAACTGCGGTGCAGCAATGCTTAGAGCGCAGTAGCCTAAACTCTGTGGATCAGATTATTTTGCATGGTACCAGTACTCAGTTAAACGATCGGTACGAAGCCAGCTTGATAAAACAGTTTTTTCCAGATGTACCGGTAACAGGTCATAAGGGTTCTATCGGTCATACCTTAGGTGCGGCAGCAGCAATTAGCGTGGCTTTGGCCTTTCGATCGCTACATTGTCAGATCATGCCACCCACCGTCGGCTGCACCGATTTAGAGTTTGACCTAAATTTAATTCGCCAGCCGGTTACGACTAAGCTGCAAAACCTCATGTGTTGGAGCTTTGGTTTTGGAGGCCAAAATGCCGTGGTAGCCATCAGCATTTAAAAATTAATTGAAGAAAAACAAATCAAGTAGAATCTTACAATCAGATCTGCTTATTAACAATTTGTAGACCGCCAAAACATCAGGGAAATACCAATGAAAGCCTTGTTACGCTCTAGCTTACTCTGTTTCATGCTGTCAGTTCCGGCACTGGCTGAATCAGCACCAACCACAACTCTTAGCCAAAATCAGTATTCACTAACCGGCACTTGGTCATGGAAAATTCTGAACCTGCCAATTATTTTTATTTTTGATAAAAATGGAGTAATAAATGTTCTGGGTGAAAGAACTTATGGTGACTACAAATACTACGAGCTTCCAGGTGCAGATTATAGTAAATTAATGAGTCGCGTTAGCGGTGAATCTTCGGCAGCAGAACCATTACTGAAATACAAGCAGCTCGGAAATATTATAGAAGTAACTAATCCAGATGGCAAAATCGAGAAAAATAGTCTGAAATTTACCAATAATGGTCGAACGGTAACTTTGAGTAAAGAAGATGGGTCAGAGGTGCTGGTCTCTTTTGATAAAGTAAGTGATAGTGTAGATCTACCAAAAAACACTGAGTCACTAGCCACAGTAGAAGGTCACTTTCATGGATTAAATAAGTTGGTAACACTACAGGTAGCTCAATCTGATTATTGGCTCCAAAAAAGAAGTTTTGCCAAACAACTTCAGAATTTAAAGATTAAGTCATTGCCAGACAGCGATCGATCATACCGCTACGAACTAGTCAAACAGAATCCACGCCAAAGCATCATTGCGGCCATCCCGACCCAGCCCAACCTGCGCAGCTTTGTGTTGCAGCTCGATCGGGTGGGTCGTCGTCAGCAGCCTTTTAAAGGTATTCTTTGTGCGACCGATCGACCCAGCGAACAGCCAGCGCTCTTACCCCAATTGAAAAAAAAGGAGCTTACTTGTCCGGCCACGACGCACAAAATAGATTTTAATTTTTCCATCCAGCAATCTTTGCTAAAGATGAAGTAACCATTGCGATTCATTGCAAATTGCTGCGCAGGAGCGGCAATTGCAATATTTCTCGTTAGAATCAAAAAAAACTTGAGTCGCTTATGCTGGATTTTGTATCAAATTTTTCCTTAGATCTGCCTACAATTAATCATCTATCACGCTGTCACTGCGTGGCTATCTGCGCCTTTTTGGTGCCCACTAACCTGTTGCTATCTACCGCTGTTATTTTGTTGACTGGGTTAGATCGATCGCCGCAAGCCCGCCGCAACCTGAGCATGGGGGGGACTTTGGCGGCGCTGTTGCTCATCGCCCACGTGGCTAGCTGGTGGACGGTAGGCGTGGTAGCACCGGCTACGTTTATTTTGCCTGCTCTTGGCTTGCTCTGTACCACGATTAACTGGAGCTGTGTAAGATATTCGGCGATCGCTGGTTATTACATCGAAGCTTGGGTCTTAGCCCGGTTTCGTCGTGGTCAGAATTTAGACGGCTCACTGCCCACTGCCTAACATTTTTTCCCTTCTAAAGTCAGAGTTTCCATCTTCAGAAATCCTGGAGGTAATCTGTTTTCGTTTTCCAAATTGCGGAAAGCTGCTTCAGTACTTTGGTTCAGATCACATTTAGTAATATTGGTAAATCCAGCTTTCTCCATCGATGATCGCAGAGTTTTTTCGTCATAAATAAATGTATGGCCCCAAGCCCGCACAAAATTATTAATCACAAAAACATCATCATAGTCAGTATCTGGCACAAAATTATCTGTAGCCCATTTGATATATTCGATTTGCTGTGGCGATTTATCTTGCCGATACAGGTCGATCAAGAAGGGTAAGTCTGGAGTTGATACTCGAATTGTGCCACCTTTGCGGAGCACTCGAAAAGATTCTTTCAGCATGGATGCTCCCCCGGCATAATCCAGGTGCTCAATCATGTGTTCGCTGAAAATATAATCGAACTGGTTGTCTTCGATCGGGAAAGTTTGGGTGGCATCTAAACGGAGGGTATCTGTGGGGTAAGGCTGGTAATCGGAGTTCAGCCACCCATCGATCATGTTAAAGCCACAGCCAATATGCAGTTTACGTACTTGGTTTTGGTGGAGATAGTTGGTTAGAATTTGTCGATCGACAGCCCCAAACCTGCGATGAACTTGGTATCTTAATATTTTTCCTAGATCTATAGTGTCTTTTACCAAAGGAAGAAGATGAGAATCTTGTAAGAATTTTTTGATTGCTGTTTTCATAATTAGTTAGTCAATTCAAGTGACAGCGTAACCGCTAAATTGGCGCTTAAAAGGAGAATGAAATCCCAACACAATATCAGAAGCAGAGACTCCTTTTTCTTTTAAAACTTGAGCGATTGCTGTTTCAGTTCCATTATATTGAACCCATACTTTGCCATCTTTAATATCGAAGTGTAAAACCAAACTAAAAACTCTTTGTTGATCATGCCAGCCAATATAAGCTAGTTGATAATGATCATTTTCAACATCACAAATAATTTCAGTGTCTACATTATCTGAATGATTATATGGGTGAGCTTGTTCGTTCAAAATCTGTCTAATTATTTGTCGGTATTCTTGAATTTTATCCATTGTTGGATTTCCTCTCGTATTGGATTATAAGTAATAATATTTACCCCGTGACGTTTGATGGATTTTTGTAGAAAAGGGAGTTGAAAAAAATCGTTGTAAGTTTCATCAGGAACAGCAAGATATAATACTCTGTCTGGCTCTTGTTCTTCTAATCCTTGGGCATAATTTAAATATTGTCCTAAAGCCCGATGAAATTCACTGATATCTGAGTCTGAAGTAAAGCTTTTAATTTCTATTGCTATCTTCTCCAAATCCCGCTGAGCTGCAATGGTATTTTCAGCCCCCAAATCAATCTGTAGTTTTACAGCCTCGCTGATTTGAACATCATAAGGATCATGCGTAATCAACCAATTATCTTTGATCAACGCAGCTTTAACTTGATTATGAAAAAGATCTCTAGCCATTACCGAGCAAAAATAGCAAACTTGCCTTCAGTATAGCTTGCAATGCCAAATTGATCAAAAAAAACTGTATCAAAGACACAGACTTTCAAGTATTGTTTCTTTCCCCAACTAAAAAGCCAGTGTCAAACAACACTGGCTTTTTAACTTCTTAGAGCTTAGTAATCGTAGTCGCCGCCGCCCATGCCGCCACCAGCCGGTGCGCCATCTTTTTCAGCAGGCTTATCAACCACAATACACTCGGTAGTCAGCACCATGGCCGCGATCGAAGCAGCATTTTGCAGAGCAGAGCGTGTCACCTTCGCCGGGTCAACGATACCGTCAGCCAACATGTCTACATACTCATTAGTTGCAGCATTGTAGCCAATGTTGAAAGGCTTCTCTTTTACTCTTTCGGCAATAATCGCTCCGTTCTGACCAGCATTCTGAGCAATCCGCTTCAGAGGTGCAGTCAAAGCCCGAGTTACAATCAACGCACCGATTAACTCTTCATCAACTAAGTTAGCGTTAGCCCAAACGTCCAGTTCTGGAGCCAAGTGAGCCAAAGTAGCACCACCACCAGGCACAATCCCTTCCTCAACGGCTGCTTTGGTAGCGTTGATCGCATCTTCCAGACGAAGCTTGCGGTCTTTCATTTCGGTTTCAGTAGCTGCACCAACTTTAATGACTGCTACACCACCCGCCAATTTAGCCAAGCGCTCTTGCAGCTTTTCTTTGTCATAAGAAGACTCCGTATCTTCCATTTGACGCTTGATTTGCTCGCAGCGAGACTTCACACCAGCTTCATTGCCTTCGGCAACGATCGTGGTGCTGTCTTTGGTAATAGTGATCCGACGAGCTTGACCCAGCATTTCTAGTTTAGTGCTGTCTAGCTTCAAACCAGCGTCTTCGGTTACTAGCTGACCGCCGGTTAAGACGGCGATATCTTCCAGCATGGCTTTGCGCCGATCGCCGAAACCAGGAGATTTAACCGCAGCAACATTCAAGACACCACGTAAACGGTTAACTACTAAGGTAGCTAAAGCTTCTTTCTCGATATCTTCCGCCAAAATCAACAAGGGGCGGCCAGAGCGGGCTACTTGTTCCAGAACTGGTACTAAGTCTTGTACCAAGTTGATTTTTTTGTCGGTAATTAGAATGTAGGGCTGTTCTAAAACAGCTTCCATCCGTTCCATGTCAGTAGCAAAGTAAGGGGAAATATAGCCCTTATCAAAACGCATCCCTTCGGTGATCTCTAGCTCAGTCGTCATCGACTTGCCTTCTTCCAAAGAAATTACGCCTTCTTTACCAACCTTGTCCATGGCGCTAGCAATCATTTGGCCGACTTCATCGTCGTTACCAGCCGAGATTGATGCTACTTGGGCGATCGCCTTAGAATCTTCTACGGGCTTAGCGTGATCTTTGATTTTGTCTACCAAGAAAGCAGTAGCTTTATCGATACCGCGTTTCAGCGAAATCGCGTTAGCACCAGCGGCCACGTTGCGTAAGCCTTCTTTAACAATGGCATGAGCCAACACAGTTGCAGTGGTAGTTCCATCACCAGCAGCATCATTAGTTTTAGAAGCAGCTTGACGAATCAGAGCAACACCAGTGTTTTCGATGTTGTCTTCTAGTTCAATTTCTTTGGCAATAGTGACACCGTCGTTCACAATTTGGGGTGCGCCAAATTTCTTTTCAAGTACCACGTTGCGGCCTTTCGGACCCAAGGTAACGGCTACGGCTTCAGCCAAGATATCCATACCACGCTCAAGAGCGCGTCTGGCATTTTCGTTATAAATTATTCGCTTTGCCATGATGTTTAAGGAGTGAGGTATATGAACAGAGATACTTAAGAACCAAAAATTTAGCTCCTAATCTTGCTCTCTCTCCCAAGTACAAGAAGAGAGATTGACAGTTCCCTAAGCAGATCTTAGGGTGCAAGTCGCGGGGTGAGGGGATTCCCTGATTCTTAGCCGACTACCGCGAGGATGTCTTTCTCAGAAAGCAATACATATTCTTCACTACCCAGCTTGATGTCGGTGCCAGCATACTTAGAGTAAAGAACCTTATCGCCGACTTTTACTTCACATTCTTGACGAACGCCATCGTCGTTGCGTTTACCAGGCCCAATCTGAGCAACTTCGCCGATTTGGGGCTTTTCTTTAGCTGTATCTGGTAACAAGATGCCGCCCGCAGTCTTCTCTTCAGAAGCACTTACTTTAATAAATACGCGATCGCCTAGGGGCTTAACTGTAGAAACGCTGAGAGAAATTGCAGCCATAAAAAATATTTAGCACTCGTGACTTATGAGTGCTAATTTACCGGAGGTTGCGTAACCGCAGCAAGGAAGGCTTAAGTACGGGTTTCCGAACTAACGAATGATTGGTGCTGCTGCTGCGCTGGCAAATGCCAAAACTTTTGTTGCGCTGGCTAGCGCCAAAAAAGCTGCAATGCCAGAGCGCATTACAGCCGTTTTGATTTGTTTTTTAGTTGGGAAAAATATTTTTACATTTTCTACGTGATCGTCCGGCTAGTAACTTGGGCAGCAGGCGGAGGAGTAGAAGGAGAAGAAAAGGCGATCGCTGTTACCGGTAGGGTCAGGGTAATTAAAGCAATCATAGTGCCTAAAAATTCTTCCCATTTACGGGTGGGAGCGGGCAGAGGTTTACCAGACGTAGCAGGGTCCATGTAGGATCTTTCAGAATTCAACATTGACGACAAACCAACGATTTGTACATCACTATCACCTATTGTACCCATTAATTCTGTGGATATTGATACATTCGCTGTAAATTCTTAAGATTTAGACGATTTTTGTTGCAATCGATAGAAGTCGCCAAGTAAGTACAAAGACCCAGACATCACTACTGGTGAGGAATATTCGTAGGCAGCAGCTAAGCCGCTCGGCCAATCGTCGTAGGTTTGGGCAGTCATATCTGGGTAGATCGATCGCACCACATTCATTAATTCGGCAGGGGTCGCGGTGATTTCTTCTGGCACCGGCACTAAATGCACCTGATCATCTGGCCGCAGCAGCGCCTGCAAAATCGGCAAATGCTCTTTGGTATTCAACATCCCAATTACCCAAGTCACCGGCTGCTGCCAGCGATCAACGTAATTACGCAGGGCAATTGCCGATTCGGGGTTGTGGGCACCGTCCACCAAGAGCTGTTGTCCTTGCCATGTGGTCTGATGCATTCGCCCTAGCCACTGGGTGTTAGCAATACCTGCTTGGATCTGCGTTGGACTAATTTGCCAGCCTTGGGTTTGTAACTGTTTGATGACTTCGATCGCCAGGGCAGAATTATGGAGTTGAATGTCTCCCAATAATGGCAGCGCATATCTTAAGTCACCCACCTGTGCTTGACCGGGCGCTTGACCAGGGCTGATTTCGACGGCTGGGATAATTTGGCTGCAAGCAGCTTGGAGTTCTTTAGCTCGCTGCATAATTACTTGGGTGGCCTCGATCGGCAGTTGGCCAATCACTACCGGGCAACCCTGCTTAATAATGCCCGCTTTCTCGCCCGCAATTTCTGGGATAGTCTCACCCAACTGCTGCCAATGTTCGCGGCTAATGCTGGTAATGACGCTCACCAATGGTTTTTTGACGGTATTAGTAGCATCTAGCCTACCCCCCAAGCCTACTTCGACAATGGCAATATCGACTTTTTCACTGGCAAAGTACGACCAGGCAGCGGCGGTGATTAGCTCAAACTTGGTTAACGGTTCTGGCGATGTGGCCTGCACCTGCTGTAAAACCGTGGTTAAGCGATCGGTGGCGATCGGTTGGCTGTTGAGGCAAATTCGCTCGTTCCAATCTACCAAATGAGGCGAAGTATAGCGCCCCACTCGATAACCGGCAGTGGTCAAAATAGTCGATAAGTAGGCACAGACCGAACCTTTGCCATTGCTGCCCGCCACATGAACCACCGGAATTTTGTCTTGAGGATTGCCCAAGATGTTCATTAGTGTCTGAATTCGTTCTAGTCCCAAACTCATTCCGGCTCGTTGCCAGGGAGTCAAAATTGTATCTAAATCCACCATATTATTTTGGGTGCGGAGCTTGTCCTAAGGATGAGCAACTATCTACTTTGTAAACATTTAAGTCCAAAAATCTGGAAATACTAAACTTTTGTTGCAGTCCGTTACCAAACAACGCAAAAACATTATTTACTATACACAACGAAAAACAGGAGTAAGTAATTATGCCTTATGTTAACGATGGCGGTGGCAAGCTCGATAATTTCCCCAAAGAGCCAGAAATGTATCAGTCAGAGCCTTTGTCTGCCAGCCAAAAACAAAATTTTGTGATCGTTGGAGTAGTTGGCTTGTTGTTAGTTGCTGGCATGATCGCCGTATCGATCACTCTCTCCTAAGCGGCAAAATTCAGCGGGGAAAGTCTCAGCCATCTGGCTAGACTTTTCCCCCAAATCTTACTTACCAGAGTTTTGAGTCAGCGCCCAGCGCAATCGGGTGAGGTTAGCAGTTTGCAATAATCCCAAAGGCAGCAGCGAAATCCCTTCTAGTCTAGATTGCAACCAGCCATCACCCCAATACCATTCTTGATAGCCATCGATGCCCGCCGAAAGAATTAGTCGTAAACTGTCGATCGAAGCAACGCTCACCAATTGATTTACCTTGATTGGGCCAAGTTCAACTGCAAAATTACTTTGCACTCTCAGCAAATCGTCGTTTTCTAAAGATAGCTTTGCCGGAGCTAGCCATTGGCGTAAACAGACTGGAGACAAGAGCTGCTGGCGGATTGCCGTTGCACTGGCTGCCACTTCGATCCGGATCTGGCTTTGCTGAAAATTTCCTAGCATGTTTTATTTTTGCGGCTATACTGCTAATCTTGGATTGTCAAATATTCTATCGCGCCCAGATTAGAATTTCAGATTTTAGCTAGTACATCATCATCTGCGAAAAGCAGCCTGCTAAGTAAGCTTTCCTGCAAACACCATGCCTCTCTATCCCGCCGTTTCTGACGACTTGAGTCAACTGCTGATTGATACTGCTGAGCAGCTTGCTCACAAACTGCCAAATCTAACGGCAGGCTTGGTATCTGGTTCTGGCTTTTGCGCCTTTATTCCTGCCGATCTAAAGGCCGATAAGCACTGCGCTGAAATTATCGATCGATATCAAGCTGAAGATAGCCAAAAAAATCTAGAAGAGCTACACCGAGACATTCTCAACTGTCTGAGTGAGTGGCAGTCAGACAAAATTGAGCAGCAGTCTTTCGATACCCGTGATGCCTTTGAAAATCGGGATTTTGGGTCTGTCTACAACCGCGCCGAAACCAACAGCATTCTGCAATCTGCTCAGAAGAAACACGATTTAGCGGTGTTGGCGGCTCCCCCCAAAGTTAGCGCGAGTTGCGCCCCTTCTCTCAAACACGATTTGGAGTTAGATCTGCCCGAGGAAATGCGAGATTTTCTAGAGCGGCACTATGCCAATAAAAGTGATATCCCCATTAAATTTTATGGGGATTTTTTCCAGCGTCCAGTAGGTGAAGCTGATTTACATCAGTTGCACACAGTGCTTTCCCCTGTGCCAACTGTGGGTATCTATGGCACTATTAGCGATCAGCGGGTCTACATCCATGCTGGTATCTGGCACTTACAGAGCACCGAAGTATTTAAAATCAGCGTCACAGCCTGGGATTGGGAGACGATCGCCGAAAAGCTCAAAGCTACTAACCACAACGAAATCCAGGCTGTGCGGGCAATCCGCGCCGGGATTATTGCTCTGTACCAGCTAGTGGCGGCTTTTTCGATCGATCTCTACTATTTACATCTTTATCCTACCTACAATCTCAAGCTGCCCCAGCTCGAACCATACTTTATTGGCTTGGGGTTCAGCTCTACCGCAGTGCATAGCTACACCACGCTGTTGACGGACATTCAAAAAGAGCTGCGTCAGGCTCATCATCAGGAGTTGAAGGCATTGGCTCCACAGCCCACGGTTTTGACTCCCAAGCCAGTTGAAGTAATTCCTCGCTGGGAATTTAGTGACACTCTATTGGGTCACGAAGAAAGCGTTTATTCCATCAGCTTTAGTCCCGATGGCAAAGTACTAGCCAGTGCCAGCCACGACCAAACCATTAAACTCTGGCACCTATCCTCCCGCAAAGAATTTAGAACCCTCAGCGGTGACTTGTTTGTGTTTGATGTAGCCTTTAGTCAAGATGGCCAGTTGTTGGCCAGCGGCAATGGCGACCACACGGTCAAACTCTGGGAAGTGCACACCTGCACCGAACTTCGCACCCTTGCAGCCCACTCTGGCAACGTCGCCGCAGTGGTGTTTGTCCCCAATACTCAAATGCTAATCAGCGGTAGCTGGGATTACACCATTAAGATTTGGAACACCAAAACAGGCAACCGGATTCGGACTTTAAATGGCCATACCAGCTTAGTGAACTGTCTGGCGATCAGTTCTAATGGCCACGCTCTAGCGAGTGGCAGCCATGACAAAACCATTAAGCTGTGGAGCCTAAAGACTGGCCAAGAAATGCTCTCGCTCAACGGTCATGAAAGCTCGGTGAATACGATCGCCTTTAGTCCTAGTGGTGAGCTGTTGGCCAGTGCTAGCGACGATCGCACTATCAAAATGTGGAATTTAAAGACTGGTCAGATCATTCACAGTTTTGATGGTTTTTTGAGTGCTATTAACTCGGTCTGTTTTAGCCCGGATGGTCAGTATTTGGCCAGTGCAGGCGATGATAAAACTATTAAAATATGGAGCATGGAGAGCGGCAAAACTGTTCAAACCCTCATGGGTCACGAAGATAGCGTTTACCATATTGCTTTTAGCCCGGATGGAACGCTGTTAGCTAGCAGCAGCAGTGACCATACCATTAAACTTTGGCAGCAGTCTCCGGCTAAATAGCAGCTAATATCCAGAGAATGTGGTTATCAGTTCCAATTAGGCAGAATTTCTCATGTCAGTGCCATGTTTGTTGAATTGCAACAGCATATTCCCAAGGCAATCTAGCTTAACTAACGAGCAAATAGAGGCGTTTTTCGCTATAAATGTAAAGAATCTGTTTACAAAAGTTCCACACATCCATGCTTGGTAAGTTCTTCCAGAAACCCAGCCCTCCCGAGAGTGACCGCGTACCCCCTGGTCAGTATCTCACTAACGGCTTTCCGATCATGACCTATGGCCAAGCCCCACCACACCTCAGCCGTAAAGAATGGAAACTCAAAGTTTGGGGCTTAGTACCTCAACCCCTGATGTTCACCTGGGACGACGTAATGACCTTGCCCCAGCAAGAATTCACCGCCGACTTTCACTGCGTAACTCGCTGGTCAAAGCTCGATGTAACCTGGAAAGGCTTTCGGGTAGTAGATTTAATGAAGCTGGTCGATCTTGACCCTAGCGCCGTGCACGTCATGGAGCACTGCTTAGGGGGCTACACCACCAATTTGCCCTTAGCAGATTTTCTGCGGCCAGAAAACTTTTTTGCCTACGAATTAAACGGTGAACCATTGCCGCTAGAGCATGGTGGCCCAGTCCGAACAGTAGTACCGCATTTGTATGCTTGGAAAAGTGCCAAATGGATCAACGGCATTGAATTTTTGCCCAAAGAACAATCGGGCTTTTGGGAGCGCAACGGCTACCATGGTCGGGGTGAACCTTGGACAGAGGAGCGCTACAGCTAATGTTTAGAGTAGTTTTTAAAGACTTTGACCAGAGCTTCGATCGATGGACAGATGCTCTAGATGCTGGCAATCGGCTTAAGCCTCAGTGTCGCAGCCTGCTTCACGATATCCGCATTAGCGAAAATGGCAAGGTGATTTGGGTATACAGCCGATCACATGTGCATCCAATGTATATGGGTCCTGGGACTTATGATCGGCTAGTGAAGCTCTTTGTTAAAGAAAACACCGCATCAGAATCTGATGAGATAGTCTGAGGGGCAATATTCCTGGCGGGTCTTAAAACACCTGTTGAGGTTTCCTCCGCGTGACGCTGCCCTACAATACTTTTAGGGTGAAATGTTGAGATTCATTCAGTCCCAGCCGCTTACTCACCACAAATTAACGCAAGACTCGAAAGCAATGGAACAAGTAATCCCCGAAATGAAATATGGCGAACGGGAAATCGAAGATGGTCAGCTTACCACTTTCCCAAATCCTCGCCCTGGTCGCAAGTACGACATCAACATCACGCTGCCCGAATTTACCTGTAAATGCCCTTTCTCGGGCTACCCAGACTTTGGCACCATTCATGTGACCTATTCGCCAGATCAGAAGGTGGTAGAGCTGAAGGCGCTGAAGCTGTATATCAATAGCTACCGCGATCGATATATTTCTCATGAAGAGTCTGCCAACCAAATTCTTGATGATTTAGTAGCAGCCATGAATCCCTTGTCGATTACCGTAAAAGCCGATTACACTCCCCGTGGCAATGTCCATACCGTCGTCGAAGTTTCTCATCAGCAAGCTTAGAGTTTATTGATCCCTCAACTTCAAAAACAAAACCCGCATTTAATGCGGGTTTCGTTTAGAGATTAAGATTAAAAATCTAACCGTTAGAGCGAATCATTACGGGCGTAGAACGAGCTAGCATCAACCAGGCATTCTCTTCCGAGACATAGCCAATTTCTACTAGGTACTTGCGATCGGCGCGGGGCACTGGTAAGTGCAGATCCCAAGCCAGCTCATCGCACTCAAACTCTTGAAAATTGCTGGGTAAGTGAGTAGTGATATCAGTATCAGTCACGTCATACATGCGTACCGCCAACTTGCGGCCACCTTGCTGACGTAGCTGGCGCTTCAGCTTCACCGGTACATCCCAATGCACATAGGCTTGGGCTGGGTTTGGTGAAACTAAAGTAATTTGACCTTCTTGTTGCAACAAACCGCTTGGTTCGTTCTGGTCTTCACCAGTGACAAAAGATTTGGCAGCGGCAGCACCGCCTGCAACCACACCAGCCGCAGCGGCAGCACCGCCCACAACTGCTGCTCCGCCGCTTTGGGCAGCGTCTACAGCCTTGTCTTTCAATTCACCGATCGCATCAAAAGGATTGAATCCACCCGATCTCTCTGGAACTTCTGGGATGTTTGGCAAAGCCATCGGCTCTGACAACATGGAGTCATCAAAAGGATCTGGAGTCGGCAAGTTCAAATCACCGGGTTTTCTGTTCAATGCCGAGATTTCGGTTTCGTAGCTAGAGTCTTCTAGGCTTAGCTCACCAGAATGATCGTCATTGTTACCCCATAAAGACTGAGCGCCAGTACCAACAGCAGCGGCTGTACCGCCTACTACTGCTGCTCCCCCAGCGATAGCTGCACCGCCCAAGTCTTGACCGCCTTGAACCACATCACCGACTTTGTTTTTGATGCCTTGACCAAGATCGCCCAAGTTAAAACCAGTGCTCTCATCGGCTTTTAAATCTGCGGATTTTTCGCCATCTTTATTGCCAAATAGGCCACCAGCCATGGCTGCGCCGCCAGCTACTGCTGCGCCACCGGCTACAGCGGCACCTTTGAGCAAGTCACCAGCTTTATCACCCAAGCCACTTAAGGGGTTGCCAACATCGGGAACTAAGCCTTCGATAGCTTTGCTTGCACCTCCGGTGATCGAGCCACCCAAATCACCAGCTTTATCTTTCAATCCTTCAATAGGGTTGCTCAAATTCAAATCTGGAGTCAGGTCACTAGCTTTTTGCTTGAGACCTTCTAGGGGGTTGCCAATGTCGATTTTAGGTAATTCACCGCTTAAATCACCACTGAGGCTAGCCGATTTGTCTACAGCACCTTTGCCGAGTCCACCAGCTAAGGCTGCGCCGCCTGCTAGAGCTGCGCCACCAGCTAATGCTGCACCTTTCAAGAGGTCGCCAGCTTGGTCTTTGGCTGCAACTGCTGCACCACCAATCGCTGTGCCAGTCTTTTCTACTACATTGGTAGGTAGTCTCAAGTCACCAGATAGAGGGATGCCACTATCTTGACCATCTCTGTTGTTGGTAAAACCAGTTGTACCGGTGGCAAAGCCAGTTGTACCAGTAGGTTTCACATCATTTTCTGTGTACAAGGGGTTTAAGCGTTTAGGCTCTTGGGTAGCTTCTTCTTTTTTCTTGCCACCGGCTAAAGCCCACCAGCCCAAACCAGCCGCACCCAAACCAAGAGGAATTAACCACCAAGGTAGGCCGCCGCCTTTATCCGCACCGCCAGTCGCTGAGGAACTCGCTGCGCCGGTTTCGGTTGAGCCGCCAGCGGCACCTTCCGGCTTGGGAGCGCTACTACTAGCTGCCTCTGGCTTATTCTCAGCCGGAGCTGGTGCTGCGCCCGTAGCCCCTGCCACCGTAATACCAGGTACAGCAGCGATCGCTGCTGTACCTTCTGGTGAATCTACAAAACCTAATAAAGCCTTTGCTCCTTCGCTGGGCTTGTCTTTAGGGTACACATAGGACATCGGCTGAGAGAAAGCATAGCGCTTATCATCAGGTTGTACGGTGTTCAAGGATAAAACCTTGATTCCAGATAAGCCTTGGACTTCACTAACCGGAACATAGCCGACACCGTTTGTTCCTAGCTTAGACGCTACGGATTTAGCACTATCGTCAGTGAGCTTAATAACATTAGAACCTGTTTTGAGACCACTTTTGAACACCGGGTAGCGCCCAAACGACTGTCTGGTTTCACTGTTATCACTTTGGTCGATTATTTTAATCGCTCCTTTGGTGCCCCCAACCTTAGACCAGTCTTGAATTTTGCCCTGGAACATTGCGGCAAATTGATCAAAGCTGATGTTTCCCTTCGGAATAAAGGTGTTTTTATCGCTGACGATAATGGCTATTTTCTTGAAACCTAGATCTTTCGATGCAAAGCCCTTAGCCTTTTCTTCTGGTGTCAAAGGGCGACCGGCACCAATTATATCGGCTTCACCTTTGGCCAAGGCTTCCAGTCCCTTGCTGGTACTGTTATAGGTCGGAACGACTTTAGAATCAGCAAATTTCTTGGTAAATGCTTCTTGAAGACCTTTATTGACAGCATCTAAGCTTTGAGAGCCGCCAAGTTTGACTTTTGTGTCTTTGGGCAAAGAATTGGGGAGGGGAAACTTAGTTGCTTCCGCTTGTGCTAAAACTTTCGGTGTTGCTGCCACAAGCCCTGCAAGGAGGGATAGTGTTACTACCGAACTCGTTTGTATTTTCATTGTAGTAAAAGTAGTAATAACAAGGTCATTTGGATATTGTCATCAATTAAATTTTTCATAATCTATATGACTAACCAATTATTTCTCAACCGAGAATAAACATAGAGCATAACCCTGCTGGTTTGCAATAGCTTGGCAGCCTACCTTGATTCTAGATAGGCTTATACCTACTGCCAGACATTGTAAACGCAGATCTGAAAATTTTTGTCCCCAGCGCAACATATTTTAGAATTTTTACTGATTTTGGACATAAATCATTGACAGTTTGGCAGATTCAATCCTCCATTCTGTAACCCAACTCTGCTAAGCGCAGCCGGGACTGTCGCCACTTGGGCTGCACTTTTACAAATAGCTCTAGGTAAACCTTCCCGGCAATTAACTTCTGCATTTCTGCTCTGGCTCCGCTGCCGATCGACTTCAACATGGCTCCGGCTTTGCCAATCAAAATTCCTTTTTGAGAATCGCGCTCTACGTAGATGGTCGCCAGCACCCGAGTAATTTTGGCATCTTCTTGCACTCGATCGATCGTCACCGCCACTGAATGGGGCACTTCTTCTTTGGTCGAAAGCAAAATTTGCTCCCGAATCAGCTCGCCCATAATGAAGCGCTCTGGCCGATCGGTGACTAAATCTGGTGGGTAGTAAAATGGCCCAACCTCCAGTTGGTCTATCAGCATATCTTGCAGTTCAGCTACTCCAGTACCCACCAGCGCCGAGAATCCACAAATTGACCAAGCCTGCTCACCAACTAGCTCTCGGTAACTTTCTTCGATGGTTTGGCGGCGATCTTCGGGGGCATTGTCAATTTTATTTAAGCCTAAGATAATTGGCGTAGGCGAATTGGCTAATAAATCTGCAATAAACCGATCGCCACCACCAGCTTTTTCACTCCCATCCACCACAAATAAAACCACATCTACAGCATCGATTGCCGCTTGAGCGTTGTGAACTAATACTTCCCCTAACCGATGGTGCGGTTTATGAATACCAGGAGTATCTACTAAAATAATCTGTGCTCGATCGGTGGTCAAAATTCCCTGTAACCGATTTCGGGTAGTCTGAGCCACTGGCGAAGTGATCGCCACCTTTTGACCAATGAGCTGATTCATCAGGGTAGATTTGCCCACATTCGGACGACCAACAATGCCCACAAAGCCCGATCGAAAGTCTGGCGGTGCCACTGGCAACAGCTCAATACTTGCTAAATCTGCGAGAGGAGTGGATTCTGACATCGGGCGAACACCAATAGGGCTGTGTCGCTTAGCATAAGCTGTGATTTGACAGTTGACAATGGGCAAATCGGAAGCTGTTGCTAATTTGTTTGTTTAGCAAAAAGTGGATGACTGTTGCTCACATCATTTAGTCAACCAGTTGTCCACTTTTCACTGAATTAGACCGTCATAATGTCTTTTTGCTTATCAGCTAAGACTTTCTCAATATTGGCAACGTACTTGTCAGTGAGCTTTTGGATTTTATCCTGTAGACTTTTAGACTCGTCCTCCGAAATTTCACTGTTTTTCTCCTGCTTTTTCACATCATCAATGCCATCACGGCGAATGTTGCGAACTGAAACCTTGCCTTCTTCAGAATACTTTGCAGCCTGTTTAACTAGCTCCTTGCGGCGCTCGGTAGTCAAAGGCGGAATATTCAGCCGAATGGCAACTCCGTCATTGCTAGGAGTCAGGCCAATATCTGACAGGGAAATCGCTTTCTCGATCGCCCCTAGACTGCTCCGGTCAAAGGGCTGAATCATAATGGTGCTAGCATCGGGCGTATTTAGATTGGCTAGCGACTTGAGGGGAGTAGGGCTGCCGTAATAATCGATCGAGATCCGATCGAGCAAGCTGGTGCTAGCTCTGCCGGTGCGAATAGTATTAAAAGATTTTTGAGTGGCCTCTACAGCCTTCTGCATGTGGCCTTCTATATCAGCGAACTTCACAGGAACCTCCAACAATAGTACCAATTTTCTCTCCAGCGATCACTCGCTGGATGTTTCCTTGTTCAGACAAATCGAACACAATAATAGGAATATCATTTTCTCGACACATCGCGATCGCTGTACTGTCCATTACTCGCAAATCTTCAGTAAGTACATGGGTATAGGTAAGGCTTTCATAACGCTTAGCATTGGGGTTTTTCTTAGGGTCTGAGTCATAAACCCCATCTACCTTGGTGGCCTTAAAGATCACCTCAGCATCGATCTCGGCAGCTCTCAGGGCAGCAGCGGTATCGGTGGTAAAAAATGGATTTCCTGAACCAGCCCCAAAAATTACTACCCGGCCTTTTTCTAAGTGCCGAATAGCCCGTCGCCGAATGTAGGGTTCCGCGACTTCTTGCATGGCGATCGCGGTTTGGACTCTAGTAGGGACATTCTTTTGCTCTAAAGCGTCTTGCAACGTGATGGCATTCATCACCGTGGCAATCATGCCCACATAGTCGGCAGTGGCTCTTTCCATGCCTTTGGCCGAAGCCTGCACACCGCGAAAAATGTTGCCGCCACCGACCACAATTGCCACTTGTACTCCGCTTGCTACCACTTCAGCGACTTCTTGGGCAATATTTTGGACAATGATCGGATCGATGCCATAGCCCAAGTCGCCCATTAGCGCTTCACCACTCAACTTCAGTAATACTCTTTGGTAGGCCATCGCTCTCTCCAGATAAGTTCCCAACCAAAGATATCAGAGATTGGAGCATTTACGTAGACGAGCAATCGAAACACGCATCATGCAATGAGAACTCCAAAGATAAAATTTGTTGGTAATTTATTGTGAAATATGAAATCTCTTGTGTAACATGAAAGTAGAGCTTTTGGGTAGAGATAGTATGCTGAAATATCGTGGTTTAAGAATTGTAAAAATCGGAACGTTAACTGTTTTATTCTGGCCGATGTTGACAGTTTTTAGTCCGCGCTCGGTTACTTCTACAGATCCAGTGAGTATTTCTAAATCGGTGAAGCCTTTAACTGTGCTAATCGAAGCCGATGACGAAAATGGTTCGGGGGTATTGATTGCCCAAAGAAATGGACGATACAAGGTTTTGACTGCCGCCCATGTATTAGCTGATCGGCAAAAAAACTATCGCATTGTAACAGCTAAAGATGGTCAGCAACATCAGCCAATTTCTAGCTCCATTCAATCTTTTTCAGACAATGTTGATTTGGCCACGGTAGAGTTTGCCAGCAATAATAGCTACAATATCGCCAAATTAGGTAATTCAGATAACGCTGCTGAAGGCAGTCCGGCTTTTGTTTCTGGCTTTCCCCGCACCACCTTAGCGATTACTTCTTCAGTTTATAATTTTAGAGAAGGTCGGGTGGTTGCCAATAGTCCTACTCCGATGGCCGGTGGTTATGCCATTATTTATAGTGCCAGAACTCTGCCAGGAATGAGTGGTGGCGGAGTATTTAATGCTGACGCTGAACTGATTGCTATTCATGGTCGTGGTGATATTGATGCCACATCTCAAGCTGATGAAGTTAATCCTAATGTGCGGTTTAAAACTGGCAACGATTTAGGAATTCCAATCAACACTTTTATAAAAATGGTTCAGAAATTACCTAGTTCTGAAACTATAGTCTTGGCTGCTCAACCACCTGCCACGCGCCAATTGAGTGAATCTAGCAGTATGTTCGTTCAGGGCGTGGGTCGTGCCCTAAAACTAGATCATACGGGGGCGATTAAAAACTTTACTCAGGCAATTTTTAACAACAAAAGGTTTGCTGCTGCTTATCTCAATCGAGGGATTTCTAAATCTGAGATCGGAGATGAACAGGGTAGCTTAGCAGATCAGGCGAGTTCTTTAGCCATTGATCCAAATCAGTCGATCGCGCTGCTGAATCGGGGAGTGGTGCGCTATCGCCAGGGTGATAAAGCTGGTGCGCTGCAAGACTATACGGCGGCAATTAAGCTACAGCCCGATGACCCCGTGGCTTACTATAATCGAGCTATTGTTCATGCTGAGTTACAGCAGTCAGCAGCAGCCCTGGCTGACTATGATAAGGTGATTGAGTATCAGCCCCGTTTTGTTGCAGCCTATTACAATCGCGGTCTTTTGCATATGCTGCTGAACAAAACAGCCGAAGCTTTTACCGATTTCGATCGAGCTATTGAGCTGAAGCCCAATAATCCTCAAGCTTTGTTGAATCGGGGCAATCTACAATTTCAGTTGGGTAGTGGCAGTCGGGCGATCAGTGACTATTCTCGAGCGATCGCTCTCAAGCCAGATTACGCTTTGGCCTATGTGAACCGGGCTAGCGCTTATTTAAAAACTCGCAATACTGCTGCGGCTTTGGCAGATTTGCAAAAAGCAGCTCAGCTCTACCAAGAACAAGGTAATTCGGCTAAGTATCAGGAAGTGATCGATCGCTATCGCAAACTTAGCGGCAATTGATTTCGCTAAATATCTGTTATCTTGCTTATTCTTCACCCTTTAATAGCTTCGCCACTTGCGCGACAAATGTCTAAGAAAATCAGGCAGAACTTTTGTAGCTCCGCTTATGCCCATTTTAACAAGAACCATAATCTCTAAACTCGTACTTGACACAATCTAAAGCGCTGGACTACCATAGAACTGGATGCAGCAGACATGCTTTATGCATGACATCCCGTTACCAGTAATGGTCGAGGAAATCCGGTAAAGGCGTTCTGAATACCAAAAAAGACTTTTTTGGCGAAGGCTCCTCTAGGAGCCTTTGTTATGTCTAGGCTTTGGTAGTTTCTTACTAAACCTAATTCTGCTCCGGCAGCATCACCACTGCGCCATTGAAGGCCGCTAACCGACAGGCATCGGCGACCCAGAGGCTATCTAGGCTGGCTCCGGGTTTCACATAGTTAGGCTCATTATCAAAGAAATGTGCTAAGGCAATATTGAGATCTTGAATAAACATGCCTTTGCGAGAACCTAGCTCGATCGAAGTCTGCTCTTTGCCCACAATCAAAGTCCCTTGATCGCCATCAAACACCATCGCTCCTAAATCACCCTGAACTTCAAACCGCCGGGATGGTGCCCAGATCTGTTGACCTTTGCCGTAGGCTACTTCCGCAAATAGACCATTGGCAAACTTGAGCTGAGCAGTGCAAAGCAGCGTGTGGAAATAGTCTTGGTCATCTAAGCCCCAATATTTTTCTTGACAGCTTACTCGATCGACCTTGCCAAACAGATCAGTAAACCGATGTAACCGCGATAGAGCTGCCGTTAAAGGAAAACCAAACTGCTGTTGTTGATAGCTCCATTTGCGGGGCACCGGGTTCTGGGGCGTGAGGGTGCTATAGCGGGCGTAGTAGGGTTGGCCAATTTTGGGCAGCCACTCGGTCATGGCTTGGTGCAAAGAACCCAACAACTCAATATGTTCTACATGGAGAAATAGCTGCCGATCGGCGGCCAAAATAATGATTTCTTCGGCATCTTGGGGTTCTAGAGCCAAGGGATATTCCACAATTACGTGGCGCAGGGCTTCGATCGCGGCTTTGGCGATCGGGCCATGGAGATCATTGGTAGAGCAAATCACCACCATATCGACGTTGGGCATGGCCACTAGTTCTTGCCAACTGGCGGCGGCGGTGCAGTTAAACTCAGTGGCAAATTCTTGGGCGCGATCGGGCGCAGAACTAGCGACGGCGACTAATTCGGTGCGGCTATCGGCGACGATCGACTGGGCGCGAATTTTGGCAGCGAAGCCGGTGCCCACTAAGCCGACCTTTAGGGGATTACGAACGTATCGATAAAGACTCAAAATACAGACCTAGCTCAAACTTGTGCCTTTATTATCGGCCAAAAGTCCCCTCTCTGGTCAGGATTTTTATTGAGGCAGCTTCAGGCGTACTGCGATGGTTTCCCAGCGAGTTTTACCGCAGGGTTCGGCGCTTTGGCAGTCGCTGACCTTCGCTCGATCATAAGTGATTTGGACGCGGCGGTTTAAAAATTTTTGAGGCTGATTACACAGCTCAAAATCGGCTCCTATGGTATGTTTTCTGCCTGCTACATCCCGTAGCTCGATGTAGCACAAAATATCGCCGTTGGTCATTTTCAAAACTGTGCCGTTGCGGGGCAATTTGGTAGCCGCGTCAATATTTACAGCAGTCAAGGCCATAGCCAAAAACCCCAATGAGCCGACGATTAATTTTGTGAACATGATATTTTCCTAGAAGTCTGCTGCTAATTTTCGATAGCGTTATATTATCTAATGATTCTGAGACTTAGGACATTGTTCCGAAATTAATCTATTCCTTGGATGGGAGCAAATCCCTGGCGTTGAATGTTTTCTGTCACCGTGCGCGGATCGAGAAATTGCAGCAAATAATCGGGTCCACCAGCTTTGGAGCCGACCCCAGATAGCTGGTAGCCACCAAAAGGCTGACGGGCGACGATCGCCCCGGTGATGCTGCGGTTGATATAGAGATTTCCTACCTCGAATTCTCGCTTTGCTCGATCGATGTGGGAGGGGGTGCGGGAGTAGAGTCCACCGGTTAGGGCATAGTTAGTACCATTAAAAATCTCCACTGCCTCATCAAAATTCGGTGCTTTGATGACCGCTAACACCGGGCCAAAAATCTCTTCTTGGGCGATCGGGTCTTGGGGATCTACATCGGTGAAAATCACTGGACCAACAAAATAGCCCGGTGCTGGGGAGGGTAACTCTAAAGCTAGGGTAGATGTTTGTTGGCCTTGGGCAATGATCGATCGAATGCGCTGCTGTGCAGCAGCATCAATTACTGGACCAACCTTGGTGCTGGGTTCCGCTGCGTTGCCGACATTTAATGACTTAGTGGCATCTATTAATCTGGCAATAAAGGCATCATAAATGGGGGCGAGGACGATTACCCGAGAACAGGCCGAGCATTTTTGACCACTATAGCCAAAGGCGGAGTAAACCACGCCTTGCACCGCCTGGTCTAGATCAGCACTTTCATCGATCACGATCGCATTTTTGCCGCCCATTTCTGCGACCACTCGTTTGAGATGCTTTTGTCCCGGTTGGAGGATTGCGGCATTGGCGTAAATTTCACAGCCGACGGCCTGGGAACCAGTAAAGACAATCATTTGCACTGCCGGGTGTTTTACTAAGTGCGATCCTACGGTGGAGCCACTCCCTGGCACGTATTGGAATACTCCGGGTGGAATACCGGCTGCTACTAAGATTTCACTGAGTTTGGCAGCAATTACAGCGGTGGCGGCGGCGGGCTTTAGGAGCACGCAGTTCCCTGTAACCAAAGCGGCTACGGTCATGCCGGTGGGAATAGCCAAGGGGAAGTTCCAAGGAGAAATTACTAATACAATGCCTTTGGCAGCATAGTGGTAGCGATTGGTTTCTCCGGCCACGTCATAGACTGTCTCGGGTGCTAGGCGCTCCATTTCTGCGGCATAGTAGCGACAAAAATCCACAGCCTCGGAGACTTCGCCATCGGCTTGTCTTAGGGGCTTGCCAGCTTCCAAGACCATCCAGGCAGCTAGTTCGTGACGACGGGCTGCTAGTAAATCTGCGGCACGACGGAGGATGGCGGTGCGTTCTGCTACGGGGGTTTTGCGCCAGGTTTGAAAGGCTTTTTGGGCGGCGATGATCGCTTGATCGGCCTGTGCGATGTTAATTTGACCGATCGAACCCACTACTTCTGTAGGGTTGGAGGGATTGACTGAGGGGATCGTGGTAGTGGTGGGGAACCATTGACCGTCTAATAATGGCCAGTAGGTTTGACCGAGCTGCTGCTGAACTTTTGCTAGAGCTGCTGTGGCCTGGCTGCGTAATTTGTCGATCGCGTAATCTGTATCGGGGGCTGAATTAATGTGGGTAATTGTTGTTGATTTTGTGGGAGTGGGTGATACAACATCGCTATCGAGATCTCCGGTGCCCCAAGTGGGTAATGCTAATAGTGATTCTACCGGTGCATCGGCCAAGCTTTGCTTAAGAAAAGAACTATTGGCAGTGTTTTCTAACAAGCGGCGAGTGAGATAGGCCATGCCGGGAATGAGGTTGCCATAGGGGCAATAGACTCGCACTCGTTGTTCTTGCTGCGCCAGGGTGGCGGCAAATTGGTCGGCCATGCCATAGAGAACTTGAAACTCCAGGTGTGCGGGGGGGATTTTTAGGGTTTGGGCGATCGCCATGGCTCGGGCTTGGGAGCGAATATTGTGGCTGCCGATCGCCCCATGGAGATATTCGTGGTTTTCTAGCAACAATTGGGTCATCCGCTCGAAGTTAGCATCAGTGGAGGATTTGTGATTATAAACCGGGGTTGGCCAATGGTTTTGGCGGGCGATGATGGTTTCTTGATCCCAATAGGCTCCTTTAACTAGGCGGAGGGTGAGGGGATGGCCGCGTTCTTTGACCCAGATAATCAGATCTTGGAGGTCTTGGTAGCTGTCCCGCAGGTAGGCTTGGAGGGTGAGTCCGATGTTGGTGCGATCGCGGAATTCGGGTTCTAGTAATAGGCTTTTCAGGATTTGGAGGGTGGCATTTTTGTAGCGATATTGTTCCATATCGAAATGCACTGCGGCACCGAGTTGTTGTGCTCTGCGCAGGAGGATGCGGAGGCGATCGCTCACTTTAGCCTGGGAGCCAACTACATCTAATGGATCAAATTGAGAATAGAAGGCGGTGAGCTTGACCGATACTTGTACGTCGGCTGCACTGGCGGCAGCAAGCTGTTCGATGAGCTGCAAGTATTGGTCTAAGTATTCTTGGGCTTCGGTTTCGGTAACTACAGCTTCGCCGAGTAAGTCCATCGTGAAGGTCATGGATTGTTGGTGAAGCTGTTGAATGGTTTGGAGGGCTTGGGAGAGAGTTTCTCCGGCGATGTATTTGCGGGCGAGGGTTTCGACGGCGGTAGTGAGGGTGGTGGCCGCTACTTGGGCGGGGAGGGAGTCATGAGCGGTGAAATTGAGGAGGCTTTTGAGAGCGGTGGGCAGTTCTACCTCGGGGGTGTGGAGGTATTCTTGGAGGTGGCGGGCGATTGCGGTTTTGGTGCTGAGGGCGGGGAGACAGTCGATGAGGCGGAAGAGTTGGACGCGGAGTGCCGGGTTATCCATTGTCCAATTCAGTAGTTTTTCGTCCCAGCGGAATTGGTCACGGAATTTGCTGAGAATCGATCGATGAGCGGCGGGGAGCAGTTGCTGGGCAATTTTTAGGGTTTGGTTTTCGATTACCTCTGGTGCCAGCAAAGTAATCGAAAACGATGATGAGATTGAGCTGTTTGGATTTGAGTTCATAACTTTGCTCTTATCTAGTCACTACAATCTGACTCCTTACGCTTTTAGCTGATAGCTAGTTTAGTATTTAAAGCTTTTTCTAATAGCGGAATATTATCCTGGAGAGATTTCTTAGATTCTAACACTAGATCAACAGGGACAGGGTTGCGAGACATAATTAGCGCGATTGCGCGGCTGACATTATCTGGGAAGATCACTACTAGGGTATTTTTAGTATGGTGATCCAATGCCCATTCGATCGCCTCAGATTCGTTCAGTAAAATTGAGTAGGAGGCTGCTGGATCGGTGGCCTGGATGCCTTGAACTATTAACTCAGCGGTATCTCCCCAATCGCGACCTCGGCTATCGTCGTCTTCTTTTACTACTATGTGATCAAAGAACTGGGCTGACAGTGCCCCTAGCTCGATTAAATCTTCATCTCGGCGATCGCCAGGGCCACCTACTACCCCAACAGTCGGACCAGGCCAATTTTTCACGAAGCTGCCCACTGCTTTATAGCCTGCGGGGTTGTGGGCATAGTCAACTAAGGCATGGTAGTTGCCCAGATCGAATAAATTCATTCTGCCCGGTGTTTGGGCTACTGAAGCATGGAAGCTCTGGAGAGCGGCGCGAATATATTCTACTTTTACTCCTTGGACAAAGGCTGCTAAACATGCTGCCAGGGCATTGGCGATCATAAAGGGGGCGCGGCCACCCAAGGTTAGGGGCACCCGATCGACCTGCTCAATGCGATGCACCCAGTCTTGTTGCAAAATCACCAAATATTCTTCTTCATAAATAGCCGCAATGCCCCCCCGATTAACGTGGGAGCGCACTAATGGATTGTCTGGGTTCATGGAGAAGTAGGCTACTTTGCCTCTGACTAGATCCGCCATATCAGCGACTCGTTGATCGTCGGCATTGAGTACGGCGTAGCCATCAACATGGACAGTTTCGGCCACGATCGCTTTTACTTTGGCCAGTTGATCGATCGTCTCAATATCGCCCAAGCCCAAATGATCGGCGGCGACGTTTAAAATCACCCCTACATCACAGTTCTGGAAAGCCAGCCCCGATCGCAACATGCCACCTCGGGCTGTTTCTAGCACCGCAATATCTACGGTGGGATCTTGCAGAATTAGCTGGGCGCTCTGCGGCCCAGTGGTGTCACCCTTGGCCACGAGGTGATCGCCGATGTAAATACCATCAGTAGTGGTATAGCCCACGGAGTTGTAAATCTGACTAAAGATATGGGCAATTAGTCTAGTTGTCGTGGTTTTGCCGTTGGTGCCAGTCACGGCCACGATCGGAATCCGGGTTGGGACATGGGGCGGAAACAGCATACTGATAATGGGAGCGGCTACGTTGCGACCAACCCCTACGCTGGGCGCAATATGCATCCGCAGTCCCGGTGCAGCATTGACTTCGACAATTACTCCATCGGCCTCGGCTAAGGTTTTAGAAATATCGGTGGTGACAACATCGATGCCGGTGACATCTAGGTCGATAATTTTGGAGACTCTCTCGGCTAGCCAGACGGTTTCGGGGTGAATTTCGTCGGTGCGATCGATCGCAATGCCGCCGGTACTTAAATTCGCGGTGGCTCGCAGGTAGCAAATTTGGTCTGGGGGCAAAATAGTATTTAGGGTGTAACCCTGATTACTCAATATTTCATCGGTAGAATCATCCAGTTTAATGAGGGTCAACACATTATCGTGCCCTTCGCCCCGGCGGGGATCTTGGTTTGCTTGGTCGATTAGAGTCGCAACAGTATCCTGACCATTTCCAACTACATGGGCAGGCACTCGCTCGGCTACAGCTACTACTTGATGGTTAACTACCAAAATCCGATGGTCGCGCCCTTGGTAGAAATGCTCAACAATTACCCCTTTAGAAACTGCTTTGGCGCGATCATAGGCGATTTCGGCGTGCTCCCAAGATTTAATATCGATCGTGATTCCTCGACCGTGATTGCCGTTGAGGGGTTTGATGACGATCGGGAAACCGCCTAAGCGAGGAATAGCATCTTCTAATTCGCTAAAGGAATAAATCACCGTACCTTGGGGCACTCTTGCGCCCATGCTGGCTAGGATATTTTTGGTTTTTTCTTTATTGCAGGCTAGTTCTACGGCCAAAATATTACTGTGGGCAGTTAGTGATGCCTGGATGCGCTTTTGATGTTTGCCATAGCCTAACTGGATTAAATCGCAGGTTTCTAAAGCCATCCAAGGAATACCTCGGGCTTCAGCCTCCCGTACCAACGATTCGGTGGTGGCTCCCAGGGATGCCTGATTTTTCAGCTCTTGCATATCAGCAATGTCTTTGGCCAATTCGGAGGCAGGATAGCTGCCGGTTTCGATAATGCTGGTACAGAGCCTGAGGGCGGCTCTGGCCGCGTAACGCCCGACTTCTTCAATTTGGTACTCAAAGACCACTTGGTATACGCCAGGAGTGGCTGTTTCGCGGGTACGACCAAATCCAACTTTGATGCCTACTAGGTTTTGCAGCTCTAGTGCCACATGCTCCAAAATATGCCCGAGCATGGTACCTTCTTTGACCCGCTGCAGAAAGCCTCCCCGACAGCCCGGTGAACAGAAGTGCTCTTCTAGACTAGGCAGCACTGCTACCAGGCTGGCATAGAATTTGGGGATGGTGTGGGATGGTCGATCGGCTAATTCCTCCAAATCTAGTCGTACCACAATTAGCTTCGATCGACGAATGCTCCAGTAGTTTGGTCCGCGCAGTGTTTGAGTTTGGAGGATTTTCATAAATATTGGGGGAAAGGATAGCTAAGAGCAGATCTACCAAAATAGTGTTAATCACATTAAATATTTGGTTTTATTAACAGATAGGCTGAAATCAAAAAAATGGGTAGATTGATAATGTGATCTGGAAATTTTTCTGAAACCTAACTATTACTAATAAGTCCAAAACATTATTGATGTAACACTATTAATAATATTTCTGTGCTTTTAGCTACAAAAAATATTATTTTCTCAAAACATAACATTTAATAAATCTAATTAATTGGCCAGAATGCAGCGCTGCCGGTAGTTGTATCGATCTCCCTGGCTTAAGACGTGAACAGTAAGTTTGTGCAGACTTAGTGGAGATTGATCATCGCTTTCTAAATAATTAGTGTGCAGCATCTCACCCGGATCGATCACCGTGATAGTGCCTTTGCCTAAAACTTTAAATGTAAAATTATTTTCAAAAGCTGCGCAGGTATCTTCATCGATCCCGATCCCCAGCTTGTCGGGATGGGCGGCGATCGCGCTCATTAACCGCGCCATCCGATTACGGTTATGAAAATGTTGATCTACTAATAATTCTGGAATTAAGCTTAAGCCATTAGTTAAATCCACTAGAGAACGATTAGGAGATTCGCCGCTGCTGCCAGCGGCGATCATTTTTTCACCCATAATTGCGGCACCAGCACTAGTGCCAGCCAACATCAATTCACCTAAATGTAGTCTTTCTTTCAGAGATTCGACAAATTTGCTGCCGCCGATTAAATCACAGAGACGCTGCTGATCACCGCCAGTAATAAAGACTCCAGTACAGTCGTTTAGAGCATTTAGCCAAAAACTCTGGTCGCATTCTTGAGGAGCACGAATATCCAGGATTTGGATTTGCTGAGCACCCATGTCTCGGAATATTTGGTAGTAGCGATCGCCCACAACGCTTGGTTCTTGGGAGGCACAAGGAATAATAGCAATTTTAGCTTTCTTTCCACCAGCACTTTCAAAAAAGGCGGTCAAAATGCTGCGCCCATTGACTTTATCCTCTGCTCCACCAATAACCATGATTGGATAGTGGGTTGGAGTGGTCATAATTGTTTGAACGATAACAGGCCGGGTTTCAAGAAGAGAACTTGAATGCTTCATTGTATATTACCTTGTTAAAAAAAATTAAATTTATATATTAGTTTTAGCGCTGGTATTGTCCGGTTAGCTTATTGAGCTGCTGGACTAACAGGCTCAGGAACAGTCCCACATCGGTAACAACTCCGATCGATTCAATGGAGCCTCGATCACTCAACTTAGTAACAACGGCTGGATTGATATCAATGCAGACCATCTTTACTCCAGCCGGAGTCATATTACCCACCCCGATCGAGTGCAGCATACTAGACAGCATCAAAATCAGATCGGCACCTGCAATCAAGCGGGCATAATCTGCCTGGGCTGCAATCAAGTCCATCTTGGTATCGGGCAATGGTCCATCATCGCGAATCGAGCCAGCCAAAGAAAAAGGCACATGGTTTTTAACGCACTCATACATCACCCCGCTGGTTAACACCCCTTGCTCCACCGCTTGGGCAATGCTGCCGCAGCGGCGAATAGTATTGATTGCTTTTAGGTGATGGCGGTGTCCACCATGTACCGATACACCCCGCTGCATATCGACACCTAAAGAGGTGCCCATCAGAGATTGTTCGATATCATGAACGGCGATCGCATTACCACCCAACAGCGCCTGTACATAGCCCTCCCGAATGAGCTGGTTCAGATGTTTACTGCCGCCAGTGTGGATCACTACCGGGCCAGCGGTGACAACTACCTTGCCACCCCGATCGCGAATTTGGCGCAGATCCCAGGCGATTTTCTCCACCACTAATTCCACCCGCCGCTCACTAGAAACTCCGGCTCCCATGAAGCTAAATTCTTCGGTGTTCTTTTTGAGGGTAGGAATCTTGCGCTTAGTGCGAATGCCCTCGCTGCCAGTTACTACCGATTCCCCAATTTGCAAATCTCGCAGCAGCTTACAACGAGCGATGATTCCTGCCGAGGTTTGGGTAACGGCGATCGCCCCATCCATGCGCTGATCTTGTACCTTGACCCACTGATTACCCACCAAAACTTCTGTGGGGTAAATAGTAGTGGCATAGAAATCATCAGCGGCCACCCCGGTCTGAGTTACCGGGGCTAAACTAGCAGGCACTGTTTCCGCCGCATCGATCGCGCCCAAATCGATCAACTGCGCCATAATCTCGGCCATGACCGCAGCATCGGGAGCAGAAACTTTCACTTCGGCCAGAGAGGTATCTTGGCGCTGATTGCCTAAATTAAAGCTCACTACTTGAAAGCTGCCACCGCCAGTGACAATGGTATCTAGCACCCGATTTACCAATCCAGAGTCCAGCAGATGACCTTCTAGGTGAATAATTTTGGTTTGAATGGTGGATAGCTGCGGTGACTCTCGATGTGGCTCGATCACCTTAAGAGTCAAACACTTAGCCGCACCACCGGCTTTGAGGAATTCCGTCAGGGGTGTTTCGACTACCGTAAAACCCCGATCGGCCAATACTTGATTTAGCCCCTCACTAACTTTATTCATTACTACGATGCGATCAATGTTTACCGTATTACAGGCAAAATTCACTGCATCGGCTTCACTGATGGCAATCCGTTTTTCTGGTGGCACTCGCAGCTCAATTAAACGATTGGAATAGGTGTCAAAAGCGGGTGGATAATACAGCAAATAGCCATCAGTCAGCGGACAAAAGCAGGTATCTAAATGATAAAATCGCCGATCGACTAACCGCAAAGACAATACTTCCACGTCTAACCATTCGGCTAAGTAAGGATGGGAGTCAAGCTCCGATCGAAAGCCATAACCAGCCCACAGCCAGCCACCAGCTCGATCCATCAAGGCATCACCAGCACCTTCAAAAGGCAAACTGTTTGGTAAAAGATGCACCGTATAACCCTGATCGGCAAACCACTTGTGAAAATACTGCTCTTCCCCCCGGCGCTCGGGATGAAAGAAGCGGCTGAGCACCACGGTATCTCCCAAAATCAAACCAGCATTGGCCGTAAATACCATGTCTGGCCAACCGGGCTGTGGTTCCACCAAGTCCACCTGGGCATATTTTTGCAAGACTTGGTAAAGCTGAGTCCACTGTTCCAAAGCCCGATCGCGTGACGATCGATGGATATTACCTTCCATCCAAGGGTTGATCACGTAATCGACTTCGTAATGGTGCGGGGCACACATCAGGATGCGCATTGGAGCGGCTTTTAGTTGATCGATCGTTGAGGTATGTACGGTTGAAGACATTGGTAGATTTTGGGAGAAGACAACAAGAGCTGAAAATATCTAATCTTTTGGTTGGGGTTTATCTACATTCGCTTTGCCCACCATGTAAACAATGGCATAGGGATTTGCTACTTTTGTAGATGCTTTGCGGATCTCTAACCCAATCAAGTCATCATCTTTATCATAATCGAGCACCAATTCTGGCGTGATTTTTGTGGTTTCTTCGACGGTTTTTTCACCAAAAGAAATTTGTAAAATATCTTTGTCTGGGTCATAAATAACTTTCATTACGATTTTTTAAGAACTCCACTAACTCAATCGTAGTCATAGACAAGGCCACTTGAATGTATCGTAAGCGACAAAAGAATGTAGCATTGTCCGTCAAAGTATCAAGGCCACAGCAGAAAATCTCAAATAGTCAGACAAGTCTGCAATTCAAATGTAACTTGACCGGTTTGTAGTTGTTAAAATCTTTTGAACGGTGGTTTTATGCCAAATTCTGATTGTGCCTTTCCGGGCGTTTCCTTACAGCATTCCACCATCCGCCCGATCGGAGTCTATGCCCTGTCTGGGTTGGCGGCTGATCGCACTGGATTGCTGGCAGTCGATGCCATCAGAGGCTACCTGCTAGCGGTTAATCCGCTCACCAACAACACCATTATTCTGAACCCTCACCATGTCTCGGGCTGGATTGGAGTCCATGGACTTACCCTCTGGCAAGAAGTCTTGTGGTATGCCAAAGGACAGGAGGTGATCTATTGCGATCGACACAACCTTATCCCCACCGTATTTACCCGCCTTCCTTATCCAGTAACCGGAGTAGCAGTCTGGGAAACCACCGTATACGTAAGCTGCCAAAAATCTGGCTATATTCATCTCTTCGATTGCCACAGTGGCGAATTAATAGAACGCATCCCCCAACCCGGTATTGGCACCGAGACCCTTACTATATTTCAAGATCAGCTCTGGGTCTGCGATCGAGCAGAGCAAACTGTTTATTGTCTCGATCGCACCAGCGGAGCCGCTCAGTTTAGCGCCCTCACCCCTTTCACCTCTCCTACCGGCATTGCTTTTTATCAACCTGCACCAGACCAAGAGCCGATTTGCTATATCTCCTACGCCGATGAAGAACCCTATATTCGCGACAACCCCAACGCCGATTTTCCCTATCAACTAACCTTCCGCGATCGAACCTTTATTCATCCTCTATATTTCCATCACAATGCCACTGAGCATTACACCCTCTCTAATGGCTATTTAGTCGAACTCTCCTATGTAGAAGAACTGCTGCCATTAGAAGCCGTCACCCTCAACCAAGTAGAGTGGCGGATTGCCCTACCTGCTAATACCCTGCGCCAGCGCATCCGCCATATAGAACCAATTGGTCATGAGTTTACGATCGAAGAGCAGGACGGCCAAAAGGTGGCGGTCTTTAAATTTGATCAGATTTTGCCTCATCAAGGCGGACTGATCGGCTGGCGGGCGATCATCGAAATGTATAGCCTGAAATATTCTCTGGCTCCTGCTGATATACCAGCGGGAGAAGCCTTGCCCACTGAGTTACAGCCCTATTTGATTGATGATGATGACTTGGCGATGGAGACAGAAACAATCCGCCAAGCAGCCAAGGATGCGATCGGCACGGAAACTAACGTGCTGCGCCAAATGCTCAAAATTCGTAATTATGTCTACGATCGACTTTCCTATGGCATTCGCCCCAGAATCGACACTCCTGATGTAGCCTTGGCCAGAGGCATTGGTTCCTGTGGCGAATATGTGGGGGTCTTACTCGCTCTCGCTCGTCTCAATGGCATCGCCTGCCGCACTATTGGCCGCTACAAATGCCCACCTCATCCAGAAAGTCACTATCTGCCCTTAGAGCCAGATTTTAACCATGTGTGGCTAGAATTTTATGTGCCCGGTATCGGCTGGCTGCCGATGGAATCTAATGTGGATGATATTGTCGATCGCGGCCCTTATCCCCAAAGATTTTTTATGGGTTTAGCTTGGTATCACACCGAAATTGGCAAGGGGATTTCTTTTGAAAAAATGAGAGCTGCCGATAAGCCCGCCCATATTTCCATGGGAGATTTAGCGATCAACCATATTCGCTTTAGGATTCTAGAAGAATTAATTCCACAGGAATCCATTGAGGTCAAAGACTAATAGAATAGTAGAAATCTGTAGGTTCAGGATTTTTTCTCAGGAACAGGATCGCTATGCAACTATTGGGATAGCGATAGCTGAAAGGAAGTTAATGCCTGTCCAGATTAAGCTCTAAAATAGACTTCAGTATGCAAAACCCCAAAACAGGAGCGACTTTATGAATATTGATATCGGCATGGAAACCAGCGATCGCAAGGCAATTGCCGATGGACTGTGCAAATTATTGGCAGATACCTACACCCTGTATCTCAAAACCCATTACTTTCATTGGAATGTTACCGGGCCAATGTTTCAGACTCTGCACCTCATGTTTGAAACCCAGTACACCGAACTAGCCCTCGCCGTAGACCTGATTGCCGAACGAATTAGAGCCTTAGGCCACACCGCTCCTGGCAGCTACAGCGCCTACGCTCAACTCAGCTCTATTCCAGAAACTACCGAAGTGCCCAAAGCTACCGAGATGATCCAGCTCTTAGTCGAAGCCCAAGAAGCCGTCTGTCGCACTGCTCGATCGATCTACCCCCTAGTAGCCAAAGCCAGCGACGAACCTACCGCCGATCTATTGACCCAAAGGCTACAACTTCACGAAAAAACCGCATGGATGCTGCGCAGTTTATTGGATAATTAAATTTCCTTTAGTAATCGACGGGGTGTCTAAGTTAGGCACTCCTTTTTTTATCTCTTGGTTGTTTTTTATCTGGCGTTTTTTAACATCTCTTGAAAAAAGCTTTCCAGAGAAACTCCCGTAGCTTTCATCATTGCCGATAGCACGCTAGATTTAGCAAAAGCACAGTACAGTCCGGCCTCCAAGAACCAGGGTTCACCCTGTGGATCTATCCGAAAATCGAACAGGCTATAGTGGCGGCAGCCCAGCGCCACATGGCATTTTTTGGCCATTTCCCAAACTTTTTCAGTAATGGGATCTTGAGGATCAACAATCCAAGACTCGGCATTATTTTTGGCCGCGAAGTCTAAATTGCCGTCCGCATTTTGCTTCAACTTATCGCGATAGCTGCGGATTGGTCGCAGATCTGGATCTAAAGCGTATTCCTCCAACGGTAAGCAAATCAATTGACCGTCTCGTACCACAATTCCACAGCGCACCTCTCGACCCAGTTCAATGAATTTTTCTACTAAGATTTCGCTGCTGTAAGCCCGAGCTGTTTGTAAGGCTAGATCTAAATCTGTAACATCTTTTACCAGAGCAACTCCCAGCGAATTATCGGTATTCAAAGGCTTAACGACGATCGGCAACTCTAGAGTAGGTCTTTTAAAATCGATCGATGATAAAACTTCTCCGGCAGGTATTGGCACCCCAGCCGCCGCCACGATCGATCGAGTCTTGGCTTTATCGGCCACTAAAGCCATCAGCTCAGCCGAATTACCCACATAGGGAATTTGGAGTAAATCAAACAGAGCGCGGTATTGAGTCATGCCAGGAATGCAAAACATCTGAGGCACCACCACATCAATTTGCAAATTGAGCAGTATTTGGATCGCAGCGGCAATGGGCTTGGCCGGGGCAGCAGCGATCGACTCTAGATCTAAAGAATCGGGGAAGCACCACTGCCGATCGGGCGAAACATAGGCGATCAAGAATTCATAGCGATCGGGGTGAGCCGTATTTACTAAGCAGTCTTGGGCATAAAGCCGCGATAAATCACAGTAAAAATCACTCTCGGCAGAACCCACCAAATGTAGCACTCTCAATGGTTGCATGTTTAGTCTCCACCTACTTCTACCAGCTTGCCAATATTAAAATCAATCCGAATCCATTCTTTAGGATGAAGTAAATTTCCCCACAGCAGCAGCGGAATCTGCCAGTGATGCACCAGCAAAAACGGCAGCGGATCATCCCAATCAAAAATGGCATCTTTGCCCTGAGCAATAATTTGTAAGCGCTCCCAGGTTTGAGCTGGCGACCAAAGGTGAGTTAATAACCGCCAAATTTCATGGTAAATCCAGTAGGTGGGGCGGCTAGTTGCCAGAGGCTGCACTGGTTGGGAGACAGGCTGCGCATCCAAATATGCCCCAGCTACGCCGGGATGGTCATAGAACATGGTGATTGCTGAATGGGTGCGGGGATTGCATTCGATCGCGTATACCATTCCGTCGTCATCTGCCCGCATAAAATCCAATGAGATTTGACCAGTTAGGTTTAAACTACTGGCAAACAGTCGAATCCAGCTCTCAATTTCTGGTTGATGGACCTGTTCATAGTTCACCTGAAACGGCGAAGATTCACAGCAGCAGTGCAACTGTAAATGACCGTTCCGCACCGTGGTGTGAGTGCAGTATTCCTGCCCAGGAATATATTCTTGCAATACCCAGGGTTTACTAGGAGAAATTGGTAGAGACTTAACAAAAGCTGCGGTCTGAGCGGGAGTTTCACAGGGTAACTTGGTTAAATCTAACCGGCGCACTGAATCGTAGGGAATACTTTTAAGAATATATTGACGCTGAGCATTGCTGAAATCAAAGTCAATTACCTGCTGAGGATCGGTAATTTTGTAAGATTTTGGCGCTCTTAATCCCAAAATTTGGGCAGCAGTAGCAAATTCATACTTATCATCCAAGCGCTGGAGAGTATTTAGATCTAGGTGCATAACGGTGCAGTGGTCATTTAAGACCTCTTGAGCTGCGGCATCGTAGTAGCTAGCTACAGGGCTACAGACGGGCACATACACATCCACTTTTTCTTTTTGGACAATTTCTAACAGAGCTGTGGCGTAGTCTGCCGCCTGAGGATTTGGGACTGTGTAAAATCGATCGACTGCCCCCGAATAGCGATGACCAGTCAGCCAGTACTTATGAGTTTCGATCAAAATCACCCGATGACCAGCCCGGTGAAACGATCGAGCCAATTGCAGTGCTTTGGTCATTTTCCCGCCGCTGATCAAAACGGTTTGCGGTGCCTCTAGATGAGGAATTTGAGGCGGTTTAAAAACCATTGCCCGGATCACAGCTACCAAAGTCAGAGCTAGATTCAGCGGCAATACCAACAGCAGTAAAGCCAAGGTGGCGATGGTTTTGATTTGAGAACCAATTAAATTGTTAGCAACAGCCGTCATCACACCCGCCTAATAAGAGTTAAACCATCTCGTAAGGGCAGCAACACCTGTTCCACTCGGGGGTCATCAGCAACGGCCTGGTTAAACTGAGCGATCGCCGCACCATTCGCAGATGGGACACCTGACAGATACGGCTGTCCCTGCATCAGGGTATTGTCTGCACAGACCAAGCCATCGGCAGCTAACAGAGAAGTTTCTAACAGCAAGTTGAGGTAGTCAATGTACCCAGCCTTGTCCGCATCGATAAAGACCAAATCAAATGCTTCGCCCGCATTAGCTAGCTGTTGCATGGTTTCTAGTGCTGGCGCTACTCGCACCGAGATTTTATATCCGGCAGCAGAGTCAGCAAAACATTGCTGGGCAAACTCTGCCGCATAGGGATCGACTTCGCAAGCAACTACTTCGCCATCTTTGGGCAGCGCCTCAGCCATGGCCAGGGCAGAATATCCAGTAAACATGCCTATTTCTAACACCCGGCGAGCTTTGGTGAGATGAACCAAAAACTTTAACATTTGACCTTCCACATGGCCAGAAAGCATTTCAGATTCTAAGGGGCGCACCGTAGCACCATCCGCAAAATGCTTTGTCCAATCTTCGGTTTGGGTGCGCTGCACTAGCTTGGCCAGACCGGGCGACTCCGGGCTGGTGCAGCGATCTAAATAGGCATCTAAACCACTGGCTAGCTCATAAGCTTGCTGGAGTTCGGCAAAAATCGGGTCTGAAGTAGATGCTTGCTGGGTAAGCCGCTCTAGCTTGGCTGCTAAAATACCGATCGGAGTAACTGGCCTCATCGCTATACTCTGGCCTCAGTTTTTTCTAGCACCAAGTACATGTCTTGGCCGTCACCTTGGCGGGGGAATTTTTGGCAAACTTCGCGGTGCACCATTAAAACCTGATCTAACTCAGCGCGAGTGAGGTCATTCATAAACACACAGCTTCCGATCGGTCGGGGAGCCGCTGCTCGCTGAAGACCATCCCGAGTGCGACTGATGGAGGTAGTAGCTTTCCAGAGCAGCTCTGGGGTGAGATACTGACTGTCGATCGCTAGCCCCAGCCGACTCATTAAGCCCAAAATGCGATCGCGGTCTAACTCCGAAATGTACCCGCGCTGCTGAGCGATCGTCGCAGTAAAAGCCATATCAATACTGACGCTGTGACCGTGAAACATCGGCGGCTCTGGAGTTAATTCTAAGGTAGGACTCCAGGTGTGGCCGTAGGCAATGACCCGATCTAAATCTAATTCATGCAAATTAGGAACTTCTAATGCCAGCATCGATTGGATAGCGCTATAGGTGAGCCGGTGCGCCACTTCTCGCAGTTCAGCGGTGCCGTTTACATGACCAAAATGGCTGAGTAGTAATGCTTCGCCATAATTTTCTAGTAGCTCAAAAATCTCTTGATTGCCCACTACGGCAATCTTAATTAGCTCAGCCATGCCGTTCCGCACTTGATCGATCGGCAGGGTTTGTAAAAATGAAAAATCTAAAATAACCTTTTGGGAGGCGTGATATGCACCCAATCTATTTTTTAACTTACCATGATTCACCGCCACCTTAATAGCAACACTGGCATCTATCAAACCAATTAAAGTAGTAGGAACCCGAATATAGTTAGTTTGGCGACGATAGGTAGAGCAGGCAAAACCAGCTACATCCGTAGTTAGCCCACCGCCAACCACCAAAACTGGCTCTTTTCGCACTAGGCCAAAATCAACAAAAGCATCAATTATTTTCTCTGCTGTAGCCAGGGTTTTATCTGTTTCTTTAATTACTACCGGAAAAACTGTCAGCTCAATATCATAGTGTTGAAAATATTCCTGTATTTGCTGGCCGTAAATGTTATGAACAGTCTGATCAACCACCATTAAACAGCGGCCAAAATGGCGGTAGCTATCAGCAATTTCAGTATTTGCAACTTGGAATGCACCATTGACATAGAGCAGGTTAAATTCTATTTTTTCATATCCCTCAATATGAAAGGCACTATCGGTAGCTGTGAAAGATGCTTGGATGCCACTCATAAATTCTTGGTGTTGGTAAATAAATCGAGTAAATCAGATTATTTCTCCAAGGCAATATACGTGCTGCCATGCACATTGCCTTGGAATAAATCTAGTAGAAATGAAGAGAATAGATTGTTGAAAATTGAAGCTTTGGAAGCGATATAAGCTTGAAGATTGCTCAGTTATGCTTACACTTTCACAATGTAACGGATATTTTTATTTTATTCAATGAAGACTTGGTTAAGTCCTGGAAATACCTGTAAAATTCGTTCCAGTCCTTTTAACTTGAGTAAACGATAGCCTATGTTTGACCTAGGCTATCGTTGTCTGCCAGCCTCAGATCGCGGCGAAACCATCAAACATTTATTTGATCGCTGACTACGAAGCACCAGAACTCTCTGCTTCAGACATTTGCCTTTCAATGGTTGCAATCTCGGCATTGGTGGCAGCAAGGCGACTTTCATGAAAATCGCGGACAGCTTTCAGCATATTGAGCTTGTGCCGTCGATAGTCTTGATAAGATGTCCGGTTAGAGTGACAACCAAAAGGAAAAAACATATGCACTTACCTGAGTAGTAAAATTGTGTACAAGCCAACAAAATCAATCTATAGCCTTTACTCTAGCTAAATTACTGGGTTTTAACCAGGAAATCTTACGATTCCGATCTCCAATAATTCTAAAGATGTGTGCCGATCGAAATAATTAAACTATGACAGCCTACCTTTTTGACTCGGTTTTACGCCCTCTATTGGCGACAGCCAAGATTGCCAGTTGGCAACAACTAGCCAGCATCAGCGGTATTTCAGTTTCTCGGCTGCGCCAGCTCCGTCGAGGACAAATAGCCACCTGGAAAATCAGCGAACTGCAAAAACTGAGCAAGGCCCTGCAAATTCCCCTGGCATCTTTGCTGGAAAAGCTGAAACTTATTGATCTTCCAGACCTGCCCCAACCTAGCGATTTTTCATATGCTAGCTTCCAAATCATTGAATCTTTTTTGACCTACTGGCCAGCCGCAGCCCACCAAGCCAAGTTAGACCCCACGTTTCCCGCCAGCAAATTACTGCCATTAGTGGGATCGATCGATCGCCTCATTGCCAGTTGGGGAATAGTATCGATCGGCCAAGTCGGCGAAATCAGCCCCTTCAATCCCCAAATCCACCAATCTCTAGCAGGCCAAATTTTACCAGAAACCCCAGTCCAAATTCGTTACCCCGGCTATCAACAGGGCGATCGATTACTAACCCGAGCCAAAGTCAGCCCGGTTACAGACTGATAAAAGTTTAAAAAAATACTCCGAGAATCGGAGTACCTTAAACTAATCCGAAACTAATCCGCACACATCAATCTCTAGATTCTCGCCCATTCCAAGGAGCAACAAAATACAGCAAAATCAAACCAGGAATCGCTGAAAAAGCACTCAGAGTAAAGAATCCTGGCCAGCCCACAGCTTTGGCAATATCGCCCATTGGAGCAGTCACAAAACTTTTGCCAGTTAGCATTAAACTAGAAAACAGTGCATATTGAGTAGCCGAAAACTGCTGGTTACATAATTCCATTAAAAATGCCACAAACACAGTGGCTTCCATGCCAGCAAAGAAAAACTCGGTATTAATTGCCAACAATAACAGCACGTTTCCCGGAGTTTGGGTAGCAGGCAATCCTTGAGCGGCCTGTGCCAGCAAGACATAGGGTAAAATACCAATGGCCAATAAGATACTAGAAAGCCACAGCGATCGATTCAAGCCAATTTTACTTAAGACTGAGCCACCGACCAAAGATCCTACAATAGTAGCTAAGATCCCAATTCCTCCCGAAATAGCACCAATTTCTGTTTGAGAATAGTGAGCGGCCTTCAGCAAAAAGGTTGGAGATACGCTCTTCACCATATAATCGCCAATTTTATAAACCACCACAAACAGTAAAATTAATATTCCTGCCAAAATACCCTTCCGCTCGAAAAAATCGCGAAAGGGCAACACAAAAGCATCGATTAACGATGATGGTGCTCGGTCTTCATCTACCGGTTGGGGTGCCCATAGGGTGGTGCTTAGCCCAATCAACATTAAGCCAGACAACAGTAGATAAGCCGTATTCCAAGAAATGTGACCAGGAATCTTCGGGTCAGTCCAGACCAAAATAATGCCACTAGCAAACAGCATTGCCAACCTAAATCCCAAGATAAAAACTGCGGCTCCTGCGCCTTTTTCGGGTTTATCCAACACATCAGTACGATAAGCATCAGCAGCAATATCTTGAGAGGCGCTAAAAAAGCCAATCGCAGCCGCAAAAATCGTAATCAAGGAAAGATTACTATCGCTGGGGTTTTGAAAAGCCAGTATCAACATTGCACCAATAATTAATGCTTGTGTCAGAAAGATCCAGCCTCTTCTTCTGCCCAAAAAAGGTGGGACATAGCGATCGAGCAGGGGAGACCAGAAAACCTTGAAAGCGTAAGGTAAGGCTGCTAAAGCCGCAACTTCGGTAATCTTCTTCACATCTACCTCTGAGCTGGTGAGCCAAGTTTTCAATGGCACATCAATTACCTGGGAAGGCAGACCAGAAGCAAAGCCCAGGAGCAACAAAGCCAGCATTTTACGGCTTTGAAACACACCCAAGAAAGAATTTATAGATTTCACCAAAACCTCTACTAGATAAAAATTCAAGTTGGACAAGATACTACTCACCTTTAGCGGGCTTCAGCATCACGGAGACTTAATTTGTTCAGTTATAATATCTGAATATCAAGCTTTTACATTGTATTTTGTAAGTTGACAAATTTTGGCTGAAATGGTTCCAGATTGTGATGTTTCGCAAACCAGAAGAATCCCACCTACTACCGCTAAAGGTAATAGATGGGATCGTTTCATATTGATTGTGCAGATATTTTTCAGGAGCTGCTAGTAGCTGCGCATCATACCCACTAAAGTACCCTGTAACTCTACCTGTTCGGCAGGAGAATGAATGGGTTTGTATTTAGAATTAGCTGGCTTTAAAGTCACTTTGTCGCCGCTGATGTGATAGTGCTTCAGAGTTGTACCCTGACCGTCCACTCTTGCGGCCACAATCGTACCATTTTTCACATCCTTAGCATTGACCACTGGCTCCATAATCACCATGTCACCGTCTGCGATCATATCGTCGATCATGCTGTCACCAGTTACCCGGAGAGCAAAATGGTTGGTGCCCGGAAAGAAACTAGAGACATCTAGCCGCTCGATTTCATCCATATATGGATCAACCAAGCCACCAGCCGCGATCGCCCCCAAAACTGGCATACCGCTAGTGCTATGCTTCAGAATTTGAATAGTTCGCGCTTGGCCTTCGGCCCATTGAATAAAGCCTTTGTTCCGCAGGTGTTCGAGGCGGCTTTGAATGGGAGCCGGAGATCTCAAGCCCATGGCCATCATCATCTGCCGAATCGAAGGAGCGTGTTGATTTTCTCGAATGTAGTCTACCAACCAGTCATAGAGTTCTTGCTGAACCTTGGTCAAATTTGGATTCGTCATGAGCTTTACCTATATTTTCAGGATTTTTAGTGGGGGTGATTCCAACCGGAATCAGTTTGCTCACGAGATTGCAAAAGCTTTGTTGAATCTGGCTTAAACAGATAGTTTCAACGCTGACTCTTGTCTCACCAATTTTTTTGTACGCACATATACGCTTACTATAGATCCTCAGTACTAAATAGGTCAAGTGTTTTTAAAATTCTTTTTCGGGATGCTGTAATTTCCAGTCAATTTGTTTCACTGTTCCCCATAGCAAAGCCAGCTCTTCTTCGCTTAAAGTTGCTCTGTTTGCTAATTTGCGCAGTTTGCTCATCCGATTTGGAGCCGTATGGGTTTGCAAATAACCAACTTTCAATAATAAATCTTCTAAGTGCTGAAAATATCGATCGATCTGGTTGGCTGTGGCAAAATTAGGGGCAAAATTTTGGATCGGCAAGATTGGCTCCAAATCAGATTGGGCTAGTTGATATAGCTCATAGGCGCAAATTCCCACCGCCTGTGCTAGATTCAAAGACGTGTAATTTTCGGCTACCGGAATCCGCAAATAATGCTGGGCGAGGTCTAATTCTTGGTTGGTTAACCCACAGTCTTCTCGGCCAAACAAAATTGCTTTGGCTCCGGCTACTTGCCACAACTTAGCCATAGCCTGCCTGGGGGGGTGCGGCATCTGGGGTAAATCAATATCTCGATGAGTCGTGGCTACCACCACCCGGCAATCAGCCACAGCCGCAGGCAAATCAGCCACAATCTGCGCATTGGTCAAAATATCCCGCCCCCGAACGGCCATGCTCTCTGCTTCTGTGCTGATCCAGTCACACTGGGGATTGACAATTACCAACTGCTGTAAACCCATATTGGCCATCACCCGGGCGATCGAACCCACATTCCGCGCTCCGGCTGGCTCTACCAAGACAATTTTCACTTCGTCCAAACTCTGCATTTTCGCCTGCCCTTTCCTTTAAAATTAACTCTATGGCTCGTCAACGCGCTAAATCCGATCTGCCCACTAAGGTCTGTCCAGTTTGCAATTTATCATTTACCTGGCGCAAAAAGTGGGAAGGTTGCTGGGAAGAGGTGCGATACTGCTCTGAGCGCTGTCGCCGACGCAAAAATCAAAGTGCTGAATAAGCTCAATAATTTTAAACTCTGAGAAATGCTGATGATTACTGCTGCCGTTACCACTCCCGATCGCGTGATCGAAACTGTCCGCAAGACCTACCCAAACTTTAAGGTCATTGTGCTCAATGACGACTTCAATACTTTTGAGCATGTTCATAAATGTCTAATGAAGTATATTCCAGGTATGACCGACGATGTAGCCTGGAGTTTAACCGTCCAAGTCGATGCCGAAGGTCAGGCGATCGTCTGGGTTGGCCCGCAAGAGCAGGCCGAACTGTACCATCAACAGCTCCGGCGGGAAGGTTTAACCATGGCTCCTTTAGAAGCCGCCTGATTGCGAAATGTAAAGCATATTTAACAAGGTTTGGAGCTTTTCTGGCATACTTGGACGATAGATATTTTTACTCCATAGGAGAGCAGTCTCATGCGGGACGCTGTTACAAATTTAATTAAGACATACGATACTACCGGGCGCTACCTCGATCGCAATGCGATCGACAGCCTCAAAACTTATTTTGATACCGGAGCAGCCAGAATCGCTGCTGCGGGCATTATCAACAGCAAAGCCGCCTCGATCGTCCGTCAGGCCGGTCTCCGCTTGTTCGATGAGAACCCCGAACTCATTCGTCCCGGCGGCAATGCATATACGACCCGTCGCTATGCAGCCTGTCTGCGCGATATGGATTACTATTTGCGCTATGCCACCTATGCCATGATCGCTGCCGACAATAACGTGTTGGATGAGCGAGTGTTGCAGGGCTTACGCGAAACTTACAATTCTCTCGGTGTGCCGATCGGTCCCACCGTAATAGGAATCCAAATTATGAAGGACATTGTTAAAGAAGCAGTCGCCGCCGCTGGCATTGCTGATACTAGCTTTGTAGATGTACCTTTCGATCACCTCACCCGCGATTTTAGCGAGCAAGACCTCTAGAATCAGTGGTATCCCACCAAAAAATCCCCTGCTAGGGGATTTTTTGGTGCTGTGCAAGGTCTGTTTTTCAACATCTTTGGCAACAGCCTATAAACATTAAGGGTTTCGATCGGCTATCAGATGACAAATCCAACTAAAACCCAAAATACTCTTCAGTCCTTAGTCTTCGGGTAGAGCATCAGGATGAATCGGCACCAACTCACCCAGGTTAGTCCAACCTAGAATGATTTCATCTTCTACAGCAATCACTTTACCACTGAGGCAGCAACGCTCTTCCACATTGGCAACTCCAGAGACAGTGGCTCGGATATCTTCGATGTTGTACTGATGCTGATATTCACCAGACTTCTGCTGTACGAAACGCCACAGAACATCACGGATCAAAGCTTGATAGCCCTGATGGCCAGAAATTTCCTTGAGTTTCTCTTTGAGCTCGCGCTCTAAACGAATGCTAGTTACTTCCATTTCAGTGGTGGGAACCCTTTTGACCATCACGCCCATCATAATTAAATTTACTCCGAGAAGATTTTCTTTTGCAGTAATACGATTGTAACCTTTGCTCCATCTAAGAGCAAATGCCCTTAGCCTCGCAGGCTGTGATCGAAAACTGAGAAAAAAGTTCCTGATGTTACAGACAGAATCCAGAATATGTACTTACAACGCTCTCTCCTAGCCACTTTGTAAATTTCTAAAAAAACTTTAAAGAATTTTCGGAAGGTTTCCGGAATTGCCTTAATCGAAACTGTAGTAACTGCTAACCGGGCATCTAAGTATCTTGCCCTGTAAGGATTTGCCGAAGTTTTTTCCTCGGTGGGTTCAGTTGTCTCTTAAATATATTAAATTTTGTTAACCATGCTGAAATTAATTTACACAGAAACAGACCTGCACATGGAAAAGCTATCCGCTTCGGTGGAGGAGTGGGTTAGTCAACGAGTGCTATTAGCATTAAGAGTAGGTAATAAGATCTCCGTAGAGCCAACCGGTGCTTCTTTTGGTCTTTCCACCAGCTTGGCGGGCTGGCCAGAGTTAGAACACCTCATTGGTCGGGAGGCCAGCGATGCGGTATCTCTATCGGTTTGTGATGATGAGTTAATTGAGATTGGCCTAGAAGGCTATTGGCTCTGTAATAACCCCCTCAGTGAAGAAGGAGTCTTCGTCACCCATTTACCATCGATCATCGAGAACACTCTCTTATCGATGTGGGAGACTTTCACCAATCGTCAACCGATGCTGGTGCCAGAAGTCTAAAACCAATGGTAAAAAATCTCAGCCCCAAAAAGCGGACTCTGCAACAGAGTCCGCTTTTTGATTTTGCAACGCCAGCTCAAAATCTATTTTTTCAATAAGAGATAATAGAGCTTGCCATTCCCACCAGTGACTCCAGCCCGTTCACCAGCTTCTTTGCCAACCCCCATAAAGTAATCGACTCGACCAGCTCCAGTGATAGCGCTGCCAGTATCTTGATCTAGCACATAGCGACTGACCAAGCGCTGTTGCAGCTTACCATCTTGGTAAAAAGGCAAATTGGTATGCACTAAAGCCAAGGCTCCTGGAGGCATCACCGATTTATCGGTAGCGATCGATCTCTCGGCAGTCACTGGCACGTTGATACTACCCATTGGCGGACTGTTGTTGGTGTCCTTCATAAACACAAAGCGGTTATAGCGCGATACATAAGTATCTAGCTCTTTAGGGTTCTCGGCAAAGAACTTCTTCATACCTTGCAGAGTGGCCTGGGACTGGGTAATTTTTTTATCTCTGAGCAAAGCTTTACCAATGCTTTCGTAGCCATAATCTGTACCGCCATTGAAACCAACAGTGGTGGTTGTACCATCGGTGAGCTTAAACTTCGCCGAGCCTTGGATTTGCACCAAAACTGCTTCCCAGCGATCTTTCATATATATCAGCTCACTGCCAGCCAACGGCCCTTTGGCCGCCTGCAATCCGTCAAGGCCTTCTAACTGGAGACGGGTGGGATGAGGCTTTGCCCAGTTGGCAAAATCTGCGGGCTGTTTGTATAAAGGATATTTATATTCAGCAGTACGGATGCGACTACCCGTATGAATGGGTTCGTAATAGCCCGTGTAATAGACTGTGCCCTTATTATCGTTGCCGATCGATTGGAAGAAAGAAAATTCTTTCTTGACGGCATCCCGCAGTGCAACAGCAGACTTAGAGCTACTAACTAATTCTTTAAAACGCTTGAGGGAGCGCACAACTCGCTCCCGAGACACTCCGGGCACCGGATATTCTCGATAAACTTTGGCGGCTCCTTCTGTCTGTAAGTAGCGCAAGCTGTTATCGATCGAAGACAATAATTCTTTGCGATCGCCTGGTTTACCCCAAAGTTGATCATCTAGACCAACTACTTCACCATTATTGGGGGCTTCGCAGCAGCTTTCGTCAGCTTTGGGCTGTGCAGCCGCAGCGATGCTGACGGGTTCGGGCAAAGAGGAAAGACGCAAGGGTAGATGGTGCGTACTCGCTAGGGCAAGTCCCGTTTGAAGGGACAGCAACGCTAGTGTTTTAATCATAAACCTGTGATAGATGTTGATATTGCCGATTCTAGTAGTCTCGGTCGTGACTGGATGTGAAAAGGGGTTCTACACGAATAGCCATGACACTAGCAGGACGAACAACCATGTATTCACCCTGAATGTTTTTGATTGGCACGGTCACGAAGTCTTGAGAACTAGACTTAGGAACTAGCTCCCCACTATACCATTTCTGGAATTCCTGAATGCTGGGGAAACGCACTTCTTCGCGGTGTCCACCAGTAATCATCAGATATACAGCGTATTCGTCGGGTGTCTTAGCCATGGCTGAAGTTTATAGATAGAAGGACTCATCATTATGTTTCCCCCTCGGCTGAGGATTAACCACAGTAAGATTTATAAAAACAGATAAGATTTACAAAACTTGGAACTCTCTAACAGAACAATCCCCAAAGGCAGGCTCAATACGTCTGCCTTGAGCTAAAACTAGACTGGAAATTTCACTTGTTTTTTAGCAGCAGGTAGTAGAGTTTACCGTTACCACCTGTGACCCCGGCCAGTTCACCAGCTTCTTTGCCAACTCCCGTGAAATAATCGACTCGGCCTGTTCCCACGATCGCACTGCCAGCATCTTGATCCAGCACGTAGCGACTAACAAGACGCTGTTGCAGTTTACCATTTTGGTAGTAGGGCAAATTGGTGTGCATTAAGGCCAAAGCACCTGGCGGCATTACCGATTTATCGGTGGCGATCGATCTTTCCGCAGTCACTGGCACATTAATACTGCCCAACGGTGAGGTGTTGTTCGTATCTTTCATGAACACGAAGCGGTTATATTGTGAGACATATTTATCTAGCTCCTTGGGATTCTCGCTGAAAAACTTTCTTACTCCTTGGAGCGTGGCTTGTGGTTGAGTGATTTTTTGGTCTTTTAGTAAAGCCTTGCCGATACTCTCATAGCCATAGTCGGTACCACCATTAAAGCCCACTGTCATGGTCTTACCATCAGTAAGCGCAATCTTGGCTGTTCCCTGAATTTGCACTAAGATTACTTCCCACCGATCTTTCATATAGACTAATTCGCTGCCAGCCAGTTTTCCTTTGGCAGCCTGTAAGCCATCTAAACCTTCAAGCTGTAGACGAGTGGGATGAGGCTTTGGCCAATTGGCAAAGCCTGCGGGCTGTTTATATAAAGGATACTTATATTCGGCAGTGCGAGTACGACTGCCCTGATAGATGGGTTCATAATAGCCGGTGTATACCACGGTTCCTTTGTTATCGTTGCCAACCGACTGGAAAAAAGAAAATTCTCTTTTTACAGCGTTGCGCAGTTGAGTTGCCGATGTAGAGCTGTTTACTAATTGCCGAAAGCGCTTTAGTGATCGAACCACCCGATCGAGAGAAACGCCAGACACCGGATACTTGCTATAAATTTTGGCAGCGCTAGGGTTTTTTAAGTAGCGCAGGCTGTTATCGATCGCCGTTAATAATCTTTGTCGATCGCCAGGTTTACTTAAAAGCTGTTCGTCTAGACCAATCGTATCATCTGTGCGTGGCAAACTATCATCAGCCTTCAGCGGAGCCGCAGCGATGCGCGTAGGTTGGGGCAAAGGTGCAGGGCTTAATGGCAGATATTGGGTGCTCCCTAGAGAGAGTAAGGCTATTAGTTTGATCATAGAATTGGAGTATGAGTATGGAGATTATCGATTTTAATCGCTCTAGTCATGGTTCCATGCAAAATAATGTTTCCCGATCGGCTTAAGATTAATCACCGTAAGACTTATAAAAATCTAAACTCATGAGCGATAACAAAACTACCACCGACACTACTGGAGCAGATGCGATCGATGTGGCAATTGCCAGCGGCTTGGACTTTGATGGTACTCCAATTCCAGCCACTAAGCTAGATCTGTATCACAGGGTGATGGGCTTAGAAGCTGGCCGTCAACGCAGCGGTGTTTCTAATACTATGCGATCTCGAATTGTGCGGATTGGTGCTAAGCATATTCCACAAGCTGAGTTAGATGCCCTGCTGGCGGCTGCTGACTTTGCACCGCTAAAAGACAAAGAAGTGGCTTTTTATTACAGCGGCAAGTAAATCAAAGTTTAACCTGTTAAGCCATAGGCTCAAGACCTAAGGCTTATTTTTATATAGATTAGACTAGGCATTGTAGCTGTTAAAGTATAGATTAAGAGAACTCAAAAACAATCGATAACCAACAATGAACAGACGCGACCTCCTTTTGACCGGTGCCGGATTTATCGCTACGACTGCGGCTTTGCCTTCTCTGGCTCAGGCTGCTCCCACAGGCAAAATAGTCACCTTAGACCAAGGTTTACGCGGCTACTATGCCGCCCCCAAATCTCGCCAGCCTGCTCCAGCAATTATGGTGTTGATGGAAGCTTTTGGTTTAAATGACAATATTAAAAGCGTGTGCGATCGATTAGCGCAAGCGGGCTATGCGGCCTTAGCTCCCGATTTTTATCACGGTCAGGTGTTTGCTTACCAAGATATTCAGTTAGCGATCGCCAAGCTCAAGACCCTCAATGACTCGGTGGTCATGGCAGAATTTGGTAAGGGACTAGATTTCCTGAAAAGCCAAAAAGCCGTGCTCCAAAAGGGCGTAGGTGTGACCGGCTTTTGTATGGGTGGTCGCTATACGTTTTTGGCTAACTCGGTACATGCCGATCGAGTAAAGGCGGCGGTTTCTTTTTATGGTGGTGGTATTGCAGCTCAAGCCGATGTGGCCGGACGACAGATGTTGTTAGATAAAGTAACTAAAATGCAGGCTCCAATCATGTTTATGTATGGCAGCGAAGACTCTTTCATCATGGCAGAAGAGCATGAGCGAATTACTGCGGCGATGTCTAAGGCCAAAAAGCGCTATGCCGTCAATGTGTTTCCGGGAGCTGGGCATGGCTTTATGAGCGATCGACGGGAAAGCTATAACCAGCCAGCGGCAGAAGAAGCTTGGGCAATGACTTTGGCTTTCTTCGATCGGCATTTGGCCAGAAAGAAAGCATCGTAGTCGGCTACTGCAAGCTGGAAAAGTCGAAAAGTAATTTAGCGAGGGTAAATTATTAATGTGTTGGTTCCTATGAAGAAAAAGCAACTGGGTATTAGGTTTATTTACTTATTGGAGTTGTGTTTTACCTGTCATGCTGTATTGTTGGTGCCGCCAGCTACAGCATTAAATACAAATAAAGAACTAGATACCAATAAAGTTTGTGGTTTGTATGGTGTTTACAACGGCAAAGGGCGATCAGTATACGATCGAACCCCTGTGGTTATCGATCTCACCAGCACCATCTTCGATCCACCCGTGACCAGAGATATTCAAGAGCAGAAGTGTAAAAAAGCTTTAACTGATGCCGTTGAGCAACAAGCAGAACTCGATATCAACGATTGTCCATCCAAATCCCAGCCACTAGTGGGTCTGATCACCTCCGAAGGCATAACTACAGAGGTGGTGAGAGCAAGAACCGTTTACCGCACCGGTATTGTCACGGCTACTGAATACAGAACAATACCGGCTTTAATTTGTGAGCCGAGTGGGTTTGGCCGTTGCAGGAATGTATACCGTCCAGTACCTGTACCTTATCAAGTAGAGAAAAGAGTTTCCTCTTGCCGCCTGTCTTTTTAACTTCAGGTTTGCTGGCATTGCCCAAATCACCGCTGGTAAAATTTTCTTTCTTGCTCCCACTGGTGCGCGGATCGATCTAAGGTGTATCCTAGAAGACATACATCTTAAATTATCTTCACATGCAAGCAGAGTTTCAAGCCCCGTGGTGGCTGGCTAACGGTCTGACCATGACTATCAACACGGCCTTGAATACCAGTAGACAGTGGCAAAAGCACACGATCGAACCTGAGCCAATCTACCGCGAACATATTTTTCAAGGAGCCGACAACGTACCGATCTTCGGCATTGTGGCCATTCCTCCCAACCCGATCGGTACTTTAGTCGCCACCTATGGCATCACCGGCACCTTGCAAGACCAATGGTTTTTAAGAATCTTAGGTCGCAAAGCCTACGATCAAGGACTTGCCGTTGTCTTGTTTGACTGGCGCGCCCATGGTCAAACTGCGATCCTCTCTCCGACCCTCACTTCTGATGGACTCTCCGAAGGCGAAGACTTTATTCGGATTGCGGCTCAATCTAAAGCATTGGGTTGCCCGGCACCTTTCTGGCTCAGCGGTTACTCTTTGGGTGGTCAGTTAGCTTTGTGGGGACTGCGCCAAGCCACTAAACTTTCAGCGGCTGTGGGTTTAGCTGCAGGCGAAATTGCGGGCGGCTTTGTTCTTTGTCCGGCCTTAGAATCTCATCGCTCTCTCACCTACTTGGTCAACCACCCCATTAAAAGATTATTGGAGTGCCGGATTTCGGCTGCTTTGACTTCCTTGGCCTGGAAGCTACATGCGGCTCATCCTGATCATATCGATCCACGGGCGATCGAACGCGCTACTGATATTGAAGGCTTCGATCGAGAGCTGGTGATCCATAATCTAGGCTTTGCCACGGTGCAAGAATATTATTTGGCCACCAGTCCATTATATTTCTTAGAAGAGCTAGATTTACCAACCCTGATTATTTACGCGGCGGATGATCCGCTCTTTGATCCCACTCTGGCACCGGAGTTAGAATATATTTGTCAAGGCCAAAAATCGATCGACTTGATGCTCACCAAGAACGGTGGCCACGTTGCCCATGTCAGCAGCAAAGCTTGCCAACTCCGTAACAAAGATAAAGATCCGTGGTGGGCGTGGAATCGTGCTTTAGAATGGGTGGGAAGTTTTTAGGAAGTTCTTATGGGTATTGGCGAACAGTTCAATAAACTGACCGGCAAGACGCGCTATGTGGTTGCCCGGATTTTTGTCCATCTCTGCGGTGAAGAAGTAACTCCGGTTTTGGGAGTTTTGAATCAAGCTGGTCGCCAGACTCTAGAAGCCGATGGAGATATGACTATTGCTGGCGAATGTTTGGCCGAAGTCTGCCAAAACCTGCTGCAATACGAGCATTCTTGGCGATCGGCCTCCAATGAAGGAGAAGTGCTGTGGAACGAAGGAGATGCGGGCGGCTTTATCAATGAGCTGTTTACCGATTCTGCCCAGCGTTACCTCAGTGAGCCAGACCCGTCTGCTACAGCTAACCCCGAATTAACTTTGGCTCCTACTCCTAATTTGGTCGTCATGATCACCATTGCCTTTACTGGTGAAGATGATTCGATCGAAACCAATCTTTCGCAAGTTGCGCCGCTACGGGTTGCTCTCAAAAGCATTATTAACCTACATTACCAAAATCGCCTGGAAGCTGTGCAAGTGCATTTTTCTCCGGCGCAATTAGGCGACCAGCTCTCAGATGACCAAGTGCTACAAAACTTTCCTGAGCTGTTGCCCCTCTAAGGCATGACTAAAACCATAATTTTTGACTTTGATGGCACGTTGGCCGATTCGATGGAGACGTTGGTAGAAATCACCAACGAACTAGCAAAGGAATTCGGCTATCGCCCGATCACCCCCCAACAAATTAACGATTGGCAAAAGATGAGTTCTCGACAGATTATCAAAATGTCGGGAATTTCGCTGTGGCAGATCCCTTTTGTTATGCGCCGCTTGCGCTTGGCTTTTCGTCAAAAAACTGACCGGGTGAAGCTATTTCCAGAGATTGTACCGATGCTGCATTCTTTAAAGCGCTCTGGCTACAAAATCGGCATTGTCAGCTCTAACTCGGTAGAAAATATTGCGGCGGTGCTGCGCAAACATCATGTAGAGCACTTGTTTAGCTTTATTGATTCTTCCTCAGTGTTTGGTAAAGGTCGAGCAATTCGCGCTAGCTTGCGAGCCAATTATATTAGTCGCGAAGAAGCGATCTATGTGGGTGACGAAATCCGCGATATCGATGCCGCCAGAAAAGGTCGGATTCCTTCGATCGCCGTTACCTGGGGCTTTAACCATGCCGATACTCTCATGACTCATCAACCAGATTATTTGATCAATAAGCCCCAAGAGATTTTGCAGTTGTTGGTGGGTTAGGTGAAGAATCTTTCTTGCAGTTCGGGGGTAGGCACCATACAGGTTTCCCGACGGCCAAAAAGTACAAAACGCTGACGAGCAAATTCGCTGTATGCCCAGTCACGCAATGGCTGCGGTAGGCTTTTAAAACTTGCGAGGAATTGCCAACCACCGTCGAGTTTGCCTAAGACATTTAGGACTGCATCACTTTTGGTAAACACTCGATCGCCATCTACCAGCATCAGGGTTTGGATATCGATCGGATCTAGGCCATGCTGGCGATAGAGCCGCTGACCCAGTTCAGACTGAATGGCGGCGAATTTAAAGATTTTTTGTCGATCGATTTCAATTACCATCTGCACGGCTCCATTACAGAAGTTGCAGACTCCATCAAACAAAATGAGATTTTGATACATTAGCTTAAATTAGGGATTTATCGAAATTGTGGCATATTTCCTTTGTGCCGTACCAGAAACTGTCATAAGCCTGGGACTAAGCCATGAAAAAATGTTGGAGAATACCAAGATAATCCAGTAACTAACAATATGTACAGCAGTGTAGTGGCTTTTAACTCTGGTCTTGTTTTTATTGCACTCTTGGCATTTGGCCTGCTGCAATGGTTTCAGATCCCCGCTGGGAGTTTGTGGGATTGGGCGATCGGCATTGGCATTTTTGAATGGGCAGTATTAATTGTGACTGTGCCCTGGAATATTTATTTTTCAGCTAAATCTGTTTTACAAACCGGCAAAGAATCTCAGGCTAAAGGGATTACGGTAGATGAGCAGCAAATGCAATATGCTGGGAATATTGCCACCAAATCTTTGCTGGTAGCGATCGGTTTACATGTAGGTACGGCGATCGGGCTGTATTGGTTGGCCATTAGCGGCATTACGCCTTTGGGCTATTGGAGTTCGGTGGGGGTTTTGTTGTTAACTCTGCTGCGACCAGCGATTAGCACCTATGAGTATTTAGCAATTCGGCTGCGATCGATGGAGGAACAATTTGCTTATCCCCGCGCCGATATTTTGGAGCTACGCGATCGGTTTACCCAGTTAGAATACCGGGTAGAGCAGTTAACTGAGCAGTTAAACCCCGCAGAAGAGACTTCTTGGCTGAATAGTCAAAATCAGCGCTGGGAAAATATGCGCCAAGAAATGTCTAAAATGACGGCGGCTTTGGCAGATAGCAAAGCCAGCAATGAGTTAGAGCACCAAAGATTAGCCCAAGAAGCAAAGCAGGCAATTTCTCAAATTACCGTAGATGGACAGTTTTTAGAACATGCGCGAGAGTTGATTCGCTTTTTTAAAGAAGCCTAGTTAGGCTGCAAGTTTTTGGTATACGGTGCGCAGTTTAGCCAAAATAGTTTGACCTACGGATAAATCAGCAGGCTGTAGCTGAGGGTCCATTTGTTGATAACTCATTAATAGCTGTGCTTCGGCATTGGCTACATCATTATCGCTATATACAATGTTGCTCAAAGCTTCTAATAATTGCTGGTAGTTTTCTGTACTAGGAGAACTGCCCAAATAATCATGAATCCATCGTTGACAATCAGCTAGCTGCACGGCAACATCACCCATCCCATTCAAGAGATCGTTGATTACCGGATCATCAGCCAAGCCCTGTTTCTGCGCAATTTCTAGGATATGAACACGCTCAACATCTTGGACTTGGCCATCAATCCAAGCTACACCAATCAGAATCTTTAGCAGTTTGTGTGCATTAGTCATAATTATTACCTAGAAAATTGCCCTGACATCTAGTTTCCCACTGAAGTTGACTACTTGGCCTAAAATTCATAATTCTTTGAAATTTTGAGCTGTGGTGGGTGCTGACAAGCTAGTAAATTCCAGGAATTAGACCTGTCGGGAAATAAAGTATACTGTATAATTCGGCAGTGATGAATTAACTACGCCAAGCTGAAAAGCTGGGTAAACTGAATTTTATAGAAAATTGCCAAGTGCAACAGGATCTATAATAATCCCTATATTTCGGACAAGGGGTTAAAATAGAAATTCTGCCAAACATCACCACAACGATCGTCTGGAGAATTTAAACAATGCAACGAAAAAAACACAGTACAGAATTCAAGGCCAAAGTTGCCATAGAAGCAGTTAAGGGATTGAAAATAATCAATGAGATAGCCACTGAGTCGGAGGTGCATCCCACACAAATAACATTATGGAAAAAACAATTGCTAGAAGGAGTTCCAACCCTTTTTGCAACAAATAGAGGTCAAAAACAAAAAAATGAAGAGGAGCTTACGGCAACTCTGTGATCGAGGAAGTCAATTTACCAGTGCAGCTTTTACAGACAGACTGGAGAAAGGGGAGATACTAGTGAGCCAAGATAGCCGGGGGAGGGCATTAGACAACATATTTGTCGAGAGACTATGGCGTTCAGTAAAATATGAGGAAGTGTATCTCAAAGGCTATACATCATTCATAGAAGCGTTGAGGGAATTGGAGAAGTACTTCGATTTCTACAATGATGAAAGACTGCATCAGTCTCTAAATTACCAAACTCCGGCAATGATTCACTTTAAACAGCCTTAATAGGGGGAGAATAAATATAGTAATCTTGTTTGCCTTTTGCGTATGCAGATTTCTATCTTAACTTTTATAGTTTTTTGTCTTGACAATGGGGAGCACTATATTTAAACGGATTGATGATTTTGACATAAGTAGAAAACCTAATCAAAGCTTTGCGATAATAATTATTATTGATTACTATTCAACTTGATACTTTCACTATTGACCAGCTCTTTTCAAGAACTCTCTAATGGCCATTAGCTTGAAGTTTATACCTAGTCTTGATCTCGGAATAAATCTACTTTGAAAATTATTTTTCTTAAAATATGCTTTATTGCACCAGGAACAAGAAAGATACTAAGTGATCTGTCCTGCTTTCCAGATACCCTCTATTTTACTGCCGTCTCGTTTTAAATACACACCTCGTCCATCTCGATCGCCTTTTTTAAACTCACCATCATACTTGTCACCATTCTTATATAGACAAGATCCTATACCAGTCAAATCTCCTTCAACAAATTGCCCAGTGCAAGTACTTTCGGTGGTGATAAGAGTGCCATTTCCAGCAAATTTACCGGCTTTAAAGCTACCTTGATATTCATCGCCATTTTTAAATTTGTAGATGCCTTTCCCCTGAAATTTACTATCTATAAATTCACCGGTATAGATGCCTTCAGAGGTAGTAAGTTGACCATTCACCGGCTTACCATTCTGATAGATACCCTCATAGATATTGCCATTTTTGTATTGACGCTTGCCTTTACCAGCAAACTTACCAGCCTGAAATCCACCCACATAGCTGCTACCATCAGCAAAAGTCAGGATACCAGTGCCATCGGCTCTGTTGGCTTTTAGAGTACCAGTATAACGATTACCGTTTTTGTATGAGCACCCACCGCTTCCATTGATTTCGCCTTTGGTAAAAAGACCGGCGCATTTATCACCAGTGGCAAAAGTTAGAGTGCCTTGGCCAGATGGTAAGCCTGCTTTGAATTCACCTTGGTAACGATTACCTGCTTTGGCAATATAAGTACCGATGCCCTCAGGTTCTCCGGCTTGAAAACTTCCTTCATACTGATCGCCGTCGGCGTAAACCCGTTTGCCTTTGCCCTGAATTTGACCGGCCTGAAATTCACCGACGTATGTTCCTCCATCGGCGAAGGTATAGCTGCCTTTGCCATCAAACTTACCATTCTTAAAGCTGCCAATGTAGCGGTCTTTATTAGTATAATTACATTGCGCTTGACCATTTAAAATGCCATTAGTAACTGCACCATCACACTTAGTGCCGTCATTTAGCGTGATAGTGGCGGCTGTAGCCGAAGTTGTTAATAGCAGGCCAGTAAAAGTGATGATGTAAATATTGAGCTTCATAAGTTGTATCTATAATAATTGTTTTGTAGAAAGTACTAATAAGAATTTTTCTTGAACATAAAATGAACAGAGAAATTTCTTTTAGTAACATTTTCAGGAAGTTTAAATTGCATTTTGCCAAATTCAGTTTCTGTAAATTTGTTCAGCGCAATATTTCCAGAAGGACTAGGTAATTTTAACCCAACAACTCTGCCACTATCATCAAGAGTAATATTGGCACTTATTTTTAGATCATAATCTAATGTTTCTGAATGTTCTGGTGGTCGGCAGTTAGCGATGCATTCTAGACCACTTCCAAAGCCTTTGGAGCCACCGCGAATAACTCCAGAGTTATGCGATCGAACAAGGCCACCAGGGGAATTTAATCTACCCAAAGATCCCTCATCACTGCCGAAACCATCACCAAATCCACTTCCGGTACCAAGACCCCGATTAGATTTTTTAGTTTGGTCATGAGCCAATCGGCCATTACCACCAGAACCTTGGCCAATTCCAGAGATTGATCGAGAAACTTTCCCTCGGTTAGGATTCAATCCTGCTTCTAGTCCATCACCCTCATCACCAATACCTCCACCAGTACCGCTGCCGCCAGAACCACCACCAAATTTTCTGCCAGCAGCTAAAGGCTGACCATTCCCTCTATTTCCACCGGTGTTGCCTCCTGGAGTCGATCGAGAACCATCACCGCTACCAGGACTTGCAGCTACTTCAAAGCCATCACTTCCAGATCCTCCAGCACTGTTAACACTATCACTACCACCGAAAGCCCCAGGCAATCGACTAACCCGACCACTAGTTAGAGGCTGACCATTACCACCTAGAACTGTATTATTAATATTTTTGGCAGCAAGATTTCCTGGAGTGGCAGCCTGACTGTTACTCCCACCGCCGGGGCTAACATTATTAAATTGATCGTTATTTGAATTTTCTCCAGCGGGCAGGTTAGCCTCAGTGCCAAACAAACCTCCAGCTTCAGTCGATCGATTAAGGTCTTTTAAAGCAAGTTGGCTATTATTTAATGGACTGCTGTTGCTATCTGCCAGTGTCAAATTTTCAGAAGTTCGATCAGGACTAGATTCTACCTGCTTTTTGTTTGGTTTAGTTGCTGTTTGAGACTGCTGGTTCTGATTTTTCTCAAAATCATTAGCTGTTGTTTTTGTGGTCTCTAGAGCGGGGATAATCAGCTTTGTGACAATTTTAACAATTTGAGGCTTTGGCTCAGGCTTAGATTTTACAGATGCTGTGGGAGTTGGTAATGGCGTAATCTTTGCTATTTTCTTCGGCTTAGCTGGTGTGATCTGGGGTGGCTGAGGGCTAGGCTTTAACTCGGGGGGTATTTCGCTAGGGTCAATTAATGTTACCTCTACTGGTGTTGAAACTGGTTTTGGTAAATAATTAAAAGCTAGAGCAGCTACGCCATGAAACATTAATGATCCCCCAATGCCATAGGCCAAAATTTGGGGAAGTTTTTGTTGTTCTTGCTGACGAGCCAGAAAAATTGCATTGTCGGTAAAATTAGTCATATTACATCAGCGACTCTTGGTCGCAATCGCTATTTTAATATTTGGCACTTTGCGAACTTGATCCATAATCTGAATTACTCTGCCATGATCAGATTTTTCATCGGCATTGATGATGATAGTGGCAGGATTACCTTTACTTGGCGCTTCTTTGCCTCTTAGCTCCTGGTTGATTGTTTGCTGAATTTGGGTCGCCAAATTACCTAAGAGAGTAACCTGACTATTGACTGATAATTCACCCCGATCATTTAGGCTTACTATGACTTTTGTTTGTTTTTGCTCTTGACTACTGACCGCTGACGGGAGGTTGACCGGCAATCCTTTGGTTTGGCTGAGAGAAAGAGAAGAAATAATAAAGAAGGTCAATATGGCGAAAAGTACATCAACCATTGAAACTACATTAATTTGAGGTGTTGGCCGTTGGGGAATAGGAAGACGCATGTTTTGTTTACAAAGTATTAAAATTGCTAAAAAGTAGAGCTAATGAGCACACCGGGCTGTTTAAGCACTAGATTGTTTTCGTCCACAATGCATTCGATAAATTAATTCTATTTGACCACAGTATTCTTGAAGAAAAATCAATTGCCGCTGATAAAAAATACGAAAAAAGCTGGCCATAATCGAAGTAAATATTGCCACAATCAAACCGGCTGCGGTTGTAATTAATGCTTCGGCAATTCCGGCAGAAATATTCGTAGCATTTGTAGCACTAGCATTGCCAAGATTCAAACTAGCAAAAGAATTCATTAATCCAGTAACAGTTCCTAACAATCCTAATAATGGAGACAAGGTAATTACGCTATCAAAGATTTCAGAGAAGCGATTTAATCCGGGAACCTCTGCCTGTGACTCAGTTTCAAGTGCCAGTCGAAAGTCTTCTACAGTAGGGTTAGGCAATGAGAGCGCGGCCATGAATATTCTGGCTAGCGGTAAATCTTGGTCGCGGTTCAACTCTTGAGGTTTAAGCTGAGGATATTCACGGTAGCTGGTAAAAAAGCGCTGAACGAAGTTTTTTTGGCGACTCATGGTTTTGCGCCAAAAGACCAGGCGCTCAATCGACAAAGCCACTACTACAATAGAAAAAATCAGGAGTGGCCACATTATGAAACCACCAGCCTGAAATGTTTTTATAATACTATTTTCGCCCATTGCTACCTCACTGACTCAAATTTGTTAACTGTTTGAAAAAAGACTATAGTGTTTGACATTAACGTCCATAGAGTAATTTATGCTTGGATTGAAATCTCATTTAGCCAGTTATCCAATCATCGAGCCTCACATTCAGCCAATCATACTAGCTACAGACCTAGTTGCTGGCTACGGAGATAAAGCGGTCATTCAACAGCTTAGCCTCACAATTCAGCAGGGAGAATGGCTGAGTTTGATTGGTGCCAATGGCTGCGGTAAGTCTACTCTCCTAAAGCTATTAAGCAAGTCTATCAAAAGCAGCAGTGGCGCAATTTTATTAGACGGGAAAGCTATTCATCAGCAGCCCAATCGAGCTATTGCTCAGATATTAGCTAGCTTGCCGCAACAACCCACTATTCCTGCTGGTCTAACGGTAGAGCAGCTAGTTAGCCTAGGTCGATCGCCGCATCAAGAATGGTGGCAATGGGATTTAAATGCTGTAGATAAAGCCTTGATCGCTGAGGCGATCGAGCTAACTCAGTTGCAAAATCATCACAGCCAGCTAGTAGAAACCCTTTCTGGCGGAGAACGCCAGCGGGCTTTTTTAGCTTTGGCTTTGGCTCAGCAGCCCCAAATAATATTTTTAGATGAACCCACCACTTATCTAGATATTCGTTATCAGCTAGAGCTGCTAGATTTACTCGATCAGCTAAACCATCGGCAAAATCTCACAATTGTCACTGTCTTGCATGAAATTAATTTGGCTCTACGCTACAGTCACCAAATTGCTTTGATGAAAGCCGGAAAAATCATGGCAATTGGTGAACCTCTGATAGCTGTGACTCCGAGCAGCTTACGCAGTACGTTTGACATCGAAGCTGTAATTATTGATACTCCAGTTGGTGCCCAAGTATGTGCGCTGCATTCTGTTAAAAAAAAGTAATATAGAAACATTGTCTCTCCAGTATTTTAGTAAATTTAGAGTAGGGGTCGGCGCAAAATTACCCAAATAACGATCGGTGCTCCCAATAATGCCGTTACCGAATTTAGGGGCATCAATACGTTAGTTCCGGGTACCTGAGTTAGCACATCGGCTACCAAGGCTAACATTGAGCCTAAAATAGCCACCGTAGGAATAAGCTGGCGCAGATTACTGGTTTTGAGTAAACTGCGGGCTAAATGAGGCACCGCTACCCCTAAAAAGGCGATCGGGCCACAGAAAGCTGTTACAACCCCAGCTAACAGCGATACATTCAGAGTAATCAACAATCGAATACTAGTCATGCTCAGACCCAGTGACCTAGCTTGGTCTTCACCGAGCAGCAGCAAATTTAGGGGTTTAGATAACGCCATTGCTAAGAGCAAACCACTACTAACGATGCTTACCAACCAAGGAAGCTGGTTATTAGTAACCGTAGTAAAGCTGCCAAAAGTCCAGTTTAAGTAAGTTTGAATTTGTTCGGGGACAGAAAAAAACAGCAAAATATTTACTCCCGCCCCGGTTACATAGCCCAACAACAAACCAATTACCAGCAGCGAGACTGAACTTTTCACATAGGGGGCAATCACTGACAGCAAACCCATCACAGCCATTGCTCCCAAGCTGGCAGCAATTACACTACTCCATGCCCCAGTTTTGATTAGCGCAGCCTGTCCAGTGCCCAGTACTAGTAAAGCCACCCCAAAGCTAGCGCCAGAACTTAAACCCAATACATAAGGGCCAGCTAAAGCATTTTGAAATAGGGTCTGCATTTGTAAACCGCTGACCGCTAAAGCTGCCCCAGCAAATACTGCGGTGATCGCTTTGGGAAAGCGAAACTGCCAAATGATTGTCTGCCAGCTAGCCGGAGTTGTAGTGTCTCCGGCTAAAACTTGCCAAACTGCTGCAATTGGAATAGAAACCGCGCCGATCGATAGGCTACAGCTAAATAGTAGTAGCAAAATCCCCAACAAAGTTAAATAGCATCCCGCTCCAAGATTTGGCCGTGCTTTACCTAAAAGTTTTGTGGTACTAATACTGTTCATAATTTATCTCAACTGCTGATAGTAAATAAATTTGTGATTTGGTAAAAGCTGTGGATGAAATATTTTTACTAAATCTGCCAAAACTTCATCGGGCTTAATTGTGCCATTCTCCCAGTAGTCGTTGCCGCCCTTGCTGTTGACTCGTGCATTGTTATTAAAAATCTTCCTAGATTGGAATGCTGCTAGTTTTTGATAACGAGAATCAGCTTGAGTAATATCATTGATTGATTGCCATTTTTGGCTGCCGTTGAGCCAGTATTCACCTTTAATTGATCGATCAAACACTTTCTCGAAGCTCATGGGCAAACTCCCGCGACCCGGACGATCTTTCCAAACATATTCTGCGCCAGCATCTTTTAAATATTGCGCTGCAAAGCTGTCTCCACCAGCTACATACCAGCCACCGCTGAAGTTAGAACCCATAAAGGCTGTGGGACGCTGCCTGATATTTTTAGTCAATGCTGCTAGTTTGCTGTAGCGATCGCTAGTTTGGTCAAACTCTCGATCGGCTTTCGCCTCGGCATTAAAAAACAGCGCCGTGAACTTAATCCACTCGGCCTGCCCTAAGGGCTTGCTTTCCATGTATTCAGCATTAATTCCTACTTTTAAACCCGCCGCTTGCAGCTTAGGATGAGCGTCTGTATTGGGATTGCCGACTCCATAGGTAGTAATAAGGTCAGGAGCTAACGATAGTAATTTTTCTACTTGAATATTTTGGTTACTGCCTATTTCAACAATCTTTTTCTGCTGAAGCTCAGCTTGCAATTTGCCATCATAGACTAACTTCGGCGTGCTCATAGCAACTAGCTTATCCATTAGCCCCAAAACTCGTAGATGCCCCAGATGAGTCGTAGACATAATGGCAATGCTCCGCACTGGCACTGTAATCACTTGAGCGTCTGGATAGTTTTTAGGTGGGGGGGTACCACATTGCACCAGCACATACTGAAACTGCTCTTTAGCATCTCGCCAAGGGCTACTGACCGTAATTACTTTATAGTTTTGATGATAGCTAACTTTAAACCCCTGCGCCAATTTAATGGTGGTTTTGTACGGGAAGTAGTCTTGCTGTAAATTATAGTTTTTGACGCATTCTGGCCGCTGGCTAGCGTCAGCGATATTACTCGCCGATCGACAGCCAGCCAGCAACCAAATTATTCCCATAACCCAAAGATGCTTCATGTAGTTGCTAAAACTTTTTGCGGTGGATAAACGTGATCAAGAACCGGCTGACCACCAATGACATGCTCAGCCATTATTTGGGTCACTACCTCTGGGGTGACGCGGGTATACCAAGTTTTATCAGCAGAGTAAAATAGCACTGGTCCAGCTTTGCAAACCTCTAAGCAGCCGGAGCTAATAACTTCGATCGGCAAACCAGATTCGGTAACTTGGGCTTGCACCGCCGCATAAGTTTGCTCCCAGCTTCGATCAGCGTTACAGCGAGTAGATTTACAAACCGCTATGTAGTTAGTTTTGAGCGGGTTAGACTCATAGGGAATTTTTTCTTCACCCAAAATATAAATGCGCCGTAGTTGGTCATAAAGCTTCAGCTTCGCTAAATTGGGTTTGTGCTCTGGCAATAAATCTTCAGCTTCACCCACAAAAATATTGGGCAAAAACACATTCATCATTCTTTCTCCTGCGCCATTCCAAAACTGGATACCCCAGCTTTTTGCTTGACCATGCTGGTTGATCCGGCGATAGAGAGCGGCGCGACTGACGATGCGCTTGTTACTGAGTTCTTCAGAGTTCCGTCGATCGGGGCCACCCAGGCTTTTTTCTAGACAGAGGTGCATGTGCCAGCCCTCGGTCAAAACAGTTAAGTAGCCATCATACAATCGACAAAGTTTAGGTGCGGCGGTAAACTCTAGCTCCAAAACACTGCCATCGACCATATGGCCAAGTCCAACTTCTGCCCAATGTTCTTGAAACAAAGCATGCAGCAGCGGCGCAGTGACATCAATATGATGCGGGAAATCTTCATATTCAATATGGCCATTAGGCACATCTTCGCGGCTAGTAAGGCCAAGTACTGACACTTGACGTTGAAAAATAGTCATCAAAATTACTCCTAAAGATCATTAAAATTTGTAATCTAAGCCTACCTGAAAAGTCCTGCCCCCATCCGGGAAGCCCGGAAAGAGCTGAAAGCGCTGATCAAAGAGGTTCTCGATGCCAGCACTAGCCGATAGCTGAGAGCTAATAGGTGCTTTCAGCCGCAGATTCAGAGTGGTGTAGCCACCCAGAGACTCAGTATTAGTGTTGTTAGTAGGGTAGCTACTCAAGGAGTTCAACGTTAGACTGCTATACCAGCCATAAGGATTTTCGTACCACAAACCGGCGGTCAACTTGTCGGCACCAGCAAACCGCAGCTCTTGACCAACTTCACCAGCATTGACGCTTCTGAGGATGCGGGGATCGTTTAAGGTGTAGCCGATCGAAGCAAAGAAATTGGGCGCAATTTGGGTATCAAAAGCAGCCTCAATACCTTTAGTTTGCACGGTACCTAAATTTTGCCAAGTGCCCGATACTCCGTTGGGTAAAGCCGGAGTAATCCGCTGAAAAGCGATCAAATCTGAAATGGTGTTATCAAAATAAGTTAATCGCAGCAAAGAATTTTTGCCAATCTTTTGATCAATCCCCACATCGTAGCTATCACCAAACTCAGGTCTTAAAGCCGGATTTCCAATATTAGTGGGGTTTAAGCCAAACAAGTTAGAGATCGTCGGCAATCGAAAATTACGTACATAGTTGGCTCTTAAAGTGGTGTCGCTGCCAACTTGATACTTCGCACCAAGGGCTGGAATGGTGACTGACCCATTGGTTAAATTGTTGAATTCTTGACGTAGCCCTAAGGTAGTAGTGAGCTGCGGATTCAGAGAAACTATATACTGGGCAAAGAGAGAACCTTGATTGACCGAGCTGTCGTAGTTTAAGCTTTCATTACCCAGAGCGCCAAATAAGCTGCGCACGTTAGTACTGCGATAATCAGCGCCCATCGTCAAAGTTTGAGTAGGGCTGATTTTCCAGTTGTGCTGGATTTGCGTACCGATCGATCTCTGCCTAGATTCAAAACGTCGCTGAGGCTGAGCTGTGCGCTGTAAAACAGGTGGAGTACCAGTTAGGGCATCAGCAAAAGCGGTTTGGTTATCAAAAAGGGTGTTGGTGAAATCTACATACAGCCGAGCTGTAAATAGCGAGTCATCGGCGTTACCAAATTTAGTTTTGAAGGTAAAATCACTTAAAACTTGATCGGTATACTTGCGATTATTATCGGTCAGAGTATTAAAGTATCCCTGGCCAAACTGCGGGCTAGGGATCGGTATGCCGCCAGGAACGCCCTGCTGCTTGGGTAAATAGGAAGCATTAAAGCTGATATCAGTACGGCTACTCAGCTTAGAATCTAAGCGCAGATTAACGTTGTTATACAGCACATCGTTATTAACACGGGTGCCTTGAAAATTGGCTTCAGGTATACTAAAAGCGTAGTCATTCTGAGCCTGCACACGGCTGTAAGTTAAGCCAAAATTAGTATCTTTGGCGATCGAACCACCAATATTCAGAGTTTGCTCATTAAAGCCATTGCTACCATATCTAACTCTGGCTGATCCTTGAATTGCGCCCGAGCTGGGGGCACGACTAATAATATTTATGGTGCCACCGATCGCATCAGAACCATACAGCACCGAGCCGCCACCAGGTAATACTTCAATGCGCTCGATCGCCTCTGATTTAATTTCAGATAAGTCAAATCCGCCGCTACCCAAATTGTTAATTGGCCGACCATCCAGCAAAATTAACACTTGGTTACTATTAGATCCACGAATAAATTGAGCGCTCAAAGCATTTATTTCGGTGCCGACGGTGCCATCACCCAAAATTCCGGGCAAAAACTGTAGTGCTTCTTTAACCGTCCGCCCTCCGCGCTGTTCGATTTGCTGGCGGTCAATTACATAGATTGGTCGAGTAGCATCTTGGACTACTCCATCACTACGAAAAGGTGTAGATACCGGCTGGCGCTGGATACGACCCGGTACAGTTAGAGTGAAATCTGATTCGGGATCTTTTTCTGGCTCTTTGGTCTCTTTATTTCCTGGCTGATTCGGCTCAACTTGTTGGCTTTGACCAGTCTTTGTCTGTTCAACCTGTTCAATGGCTAAGGCCAAGCTGTGGATGTTGAAGTAAATTGCAAAAGCACCAGCAATCGAGCACCTCAGTGCCAACTGTCTCAAAAATATTGGAATCATCCGTAACTCGCAGATAGATTGTGTGATTTTTAGTATGGCGGGCATCCTGACTTATACAGCCGACAATTACTGTCAAACTTTACTTACAGTTGCGTTACAGCGGCAGATTTACACTGCTCTTTCCCCATTACTTGTGATGAATGATATTTCAGCACAACCATTACAAAGATCTAATTGAAGATCACAGGCAATAGTAGCACTGTTCAATCAAAATAACGACAAAATTAATTTTTGTTAAGTTTAATTGTATGTTGGAATACTAAACTCAACAAAAACACTTGCTGTGGTTTTGAAAGCCTTAAAAATTAGATTGTTTTTCCAAATAGTTAGGTAGCTCACTTCACCGAATAGAGTGCTGTTAATTGGCTAGCTAAACTTGTCTGATTAATTGAGCTGGTCATAGCAGTTTAGAGTGAAAAGAGGGTAAGCTTGTATGATAATGATTATCATTCTCAAGATTTTACTTGATCTCATGACCATCGAGCAACCTTTTTTGCCAAGTTCTATCGATACAGCAATTATTGGTGCTGGCCCTCATGCCCTTACCCTCGTCGCCCATACCCTTCAAAAAAGCAAAAAATTTCATCATAAATTTTTAGTATTTGATCCCAGTGGGGCTTGGCTTAACCAATGGGCGCACCAGTTTAATGCTTTTCAAATTCCCCACTTGCGATCGCCAGTAGTCCATCACCCTGAGTCAAACGCTTTCGCTCTGCGGGCATTCGCCGAAAAGCGCCAAGCTGAACTGTTTGAGCCTTATGATTTACCAGGAACTCAGCTTTTTCAAGATTTTTGTACCGAAGTCGTGCATCGCTGGCAGCTAGCCACCAAGATATATCCATCATTAGTAACGCACTTAGAGATATTAGAGCAAGGTTATCAACTAAGGCTTAGTGAAGGTCGATCGATTAAAGCCCGCCGGGTAGTTTTAGCTCATCGGGGCGGTACTCCTTACTGGCCAGAGTGGGCGATCGCAGCTCTCACTAATTGCCCAGTTAATCGACTACAACACTCCAGCCAAATTGATTTACGCCAAGTCCAAGTAAACGGCGATCGTATTTTAATAGTAGGTGGAGGATTAACCAGCGGACATCTGGCCATAGGTGCCACCCAATCGGGTGCCCAAGTTACCATGATGCACCGTCGCCAGTTTTATGACAAATTATTTGATGCCGATCCGGGCTGGCTCGGTCCCAAGTATCTGAAAGGCTTTGAGGCTAATCGCAACTGGGCAGAAAGATTCGATTTGGTCAAAAATGCCCGAAACGGTGGATCGTTGACTCCGGCGGTGATGAATCAACTACGTCAAGCTGAAAAGATAGGTAAACTGAATTTTTTGGAAAATTGCCAAGTGCAACAGGCTATTTGGCAACAGGATCGTTGGCTGGTAACTTGCCACAATCACCAACAACTAGAGTTCGATCGAATTTGGTTAGCCACCGGCACCCAGCTTAATATACATCAAGAACCACTATTAGCAGAACTCCAAAATAAATACCCCACCGAAATATTTGGCGGCTTACCGGTTTTAGATGCCCATTTGCGTTGGCCTGGAAGTCAGGTATTTTTGATGGGTGGACTGGCGGCCTTGCGAGTCGGACCAACCGCCCGGAATCTTTCGGGGGCAAGAATGGCTAGCGATCGAATTGTGCCAGCTCTCACTAAAGCTAGCGTTTGCCTAACTCCCCGACCATAAACTGTAGTTAAAATTTACCAAAACCCCGACTATTGCTAACTTGTGACCACACAAAGATCTCTCCTTGACTGCCCCCAGCAGCCAAAGACTGCTGCCAAGGATGCCAGTTTAAGCAAGAAAAAGCTTCACTGGCATCGGTCAATGTACAAGCTAGAGTTTTCGCATCATGCCAAATATTCACGGCTCCATCTGATCCAGCCGAGGCGAACTGTCTGCGCTGAGGCTGAAAGGCGATCGCTTCCACCGCTTGGGCATGATTATCCAGAATCTGTTCTTTCCAGCCAAAAACTGTATTTCTTTCCCAAACTACAATGCCTTCAACGCTAGCAGAGGCCAGCAGCGGATCTGTGGTATTTGCCAGCACCGATGACCAAACTAAGTGGCTGATTTTACCCGGAAAACCACTCAGCATCCAAGGATGTGGGTTGGCATCTTGCCACTCTAAAATAGTAATGCTCCGGTCTAAGTTCCCAGAAGCCAGATACTTACCATCGGGCGAACAGGCAATTTTTAAGCTAGCTGAAGCTATTGAAATTACGATTGGTTTTGCTTGCCAATCATAGCTATCCCAAACCTTAATGCTCTGATAGCCACCAGCCATCAACATGCCATTAGTCGGATGCCATTCTATACATAGCACCGAAGAATTTTCAAAATCTAATTTAGCTACCAAAGATTTAGTAGTTACTTCTAAAACTTCTACGGTGTGTTTAACATTAAAAGCCAGCAGTGGCTCCGTCGGATGCCAACGAAGCTGTTCAATCCAGCAGCCCGATCGATCATGAGTCATCAGCAACACAAACTGCTGTCCTTGCCTTTTCCAGACTCGTACTTGCCCAGCCTGATCGCCGCTAGCCAAAAACTGGCCATCAGCCGAAAAAGCGAGTTGATCGATCGGCGCACCAGCACCAGCCAAATATACTGGCGGCAGAGCTAAATTGTCTCCAGCTTGCACTACAATTTCACCAGCAGCCGAACAGGCTACCAGAATTTCGCCATCAAGCGACCAGACAACTTGAGTTACATATTCAGTGAGCTGATGCTGCCAAGTTTTTTTCCAGGTTTGACGAACGTTAGATTTTAGACCAAACATTTACGAAATTCTCCTTTGAGTTGAGCTTCATCTAAATTGCGGCCAATAAAAACCAGCTCGTTTTTGCGAACTTCATCTTTGCGCCATCGTCGATCGCTCATGCCATCAAACAGCATATGCACACCTTGAAATACGTGGCGGTGTTCTTCTCCTTGCACATTTACAATGCCTTTCATCCGAAAAATATCTGCTCCTTGGGTTTGGAGTAAAAACCCCAGCCATTCATTCAGAAGCTGGCCATCAACAGCACCTGGCTCGACGATCGCCACCGACCCAACAGTTTCATCGTGCTGGTGAGCATCTTCACCTAAAAAGTCTGGATCAATCTCTAGTGCCCGCTGCAAATCAAAGGCTTTAACTCCTAACAAGTCATCCATCGATATTTCAGCATTGCGGGTACGGTAAATTTTGGCCATGGCATTCATGCTGCGAATGCGCTGCTCCAGCTCATTAACATTTTCAACATCCACCAAGTCAATTTTATTCAGCAAAATTACATCAGCAAAAGCAATCTGCTCTTGGGCTTCCTCTGCTTCCCAGTGCTGCCAAATATGCTTGGCATCAACCACTGTCACCACGGCATCCAGAAAGCTCTGAGATTTCACGGCTTCATCCATAAAAAAAGTTTGAATCACCGGAGCCGGATCGGCTAAGCCAGTGGTTTCGATTACCAAGTGATCAAACTTATCCCGTCGCCGCATCAGGCTGCTAATAATCCGAATCAGATCACCGCGCACGGTGCAACAAATGCAGCCATTATTCATCTCAAAGATTTCTTCATCGGCATTGATAATGAGCTGGTTGTCGATACCCACCTCGCCAAACTCATTGACAATCACCGCCACCTTTTTGCCATGTTCATGAGTCAAAATTCGGTTGAGTAAAGTGGTTTTACCTGCCCCCAGGTAGCCAGTTAACACCGTCACCGGCACTGTGTCTTCGATCAGATTAACAGCCATATAGTCAGACTCTCTGCAAGAATGATAATCATTATCATAGCATCATACAAGAATCATCTCCAGAATTGCTAAAAATTAAAGACCTAATCAACATAGAATTCTTTCAAGAGCGCCAATGCCGGGATGAAATGAATATTTTGCAATTGGAGGATTCTATGCTAACTGCTATTGCTGATCGTCTTTGGGTGGCAGAACAACCGCTGCGTTTCTATGGCTTGCCCATCTTCAGCCGCATGACCATCATGGCCTTGCCAAACCAAGATCTTGTGGTGATCTCACCAATTACCCCCACGCCCCAATTGACTCAAGCCCTGGATCAGATTGGGACAGTTCGCTACATTATTGCCCCTAATCTCTATCATCATTTGTTTGCCCAAGACTTTGCCAACCACTATCCAGAAGCAGAATTCTGGGCAGTAAATGGCATTTTAGCTAAAAGACCAGATCTCAAGCCCGATCGAATTTTGACCGAAGCCACTGGAAATATTAGCGAGGATGTTCTCTATCTCAATTTTCCGGCTTTTAGGGTGCTTGATATCACAGGTAACATGCCATTTAACGAATATCTGTTTCTACATCGACCCAGTGAAACCTTGATAATTACCGATGCAGCATTTCATTTTGGGGCAGAAAGCCATGGGCTGGTTCGATTTTTGGCCAAGGTTTTGGGGATTTATAACAAGCTGCGACCTACTTTTTTAGAACGTTTTGCCCTGCGCGATCGAGAGTCGGCTTTGGCCACATTGCGCGAAACTTTAACTTGGGATTTCGATCGGGTTATAATGGCTCACGGCAGCATTATTCAGACTCAAGGCAAGGCTCAATGGCGAAGTTCTTGCGAATGGTATCTACAAACATCAAATATTTGAGATCCATTGTTTCAAAGCCTGCGTATCTAACAATAGATTTTACTAACCACCTTTGAGCTATGTTGAATTCTTTAGAAAACCCCCAAACCTGGCAACAATCTTTGCTTTCTAGTTTTGTCGCGATCGCGGAAGCCGAATATGGCGACTTTGTAGCGATCGACCAACTGTTGGCAGCTAGCAGCGATCAAAAAAGCTTGTATCTTTTAGTGCAGCATCTTGCTCAGTACCCCCACAGCAAAATGGCCTTGGCCAATCGTTTACCTTTGGGAGTAATCGATCTAGCAGCTCTGCATCAGCTACCCACTGATACTCTGGGCTATCACTATGCCGACCACATGCTGAGCAACAACCTTCATCATCTCGCCGCGCAGCCTGCGGCCAGTGAATATGAATTTATCGATACTCACATCCGCGAAACCCATGATATTTGGCATGTTGTTACTGGTAGCCCGATCAATATGTTAGGAGAGATCCAATTACAGGCATTTTGCGTTGCCCAACTACAACTATCGCGGTTTTGGATGGCGCTGCTAACCAAAAATCTCCTAAAATCTTTGATTCATGATATCGAGGTGGCCGATAGCTATATGACGGCTTTGACTAATGGTTGGCTGATGGGCAAAACAGCACAGTGCTTGTTTGGGGTAGATTGGTTGTCTCTGTGGGAAACTCCGATCGAGCAGGTGCGATCTTCACTAAATATTCATACAGTCAATTAGTTTTCTTGGTCAATTTTTAGACCTTCTAACACCGCTGAGTAATCACCATCAGCCCAGCCAGCCGCGATCGACTGCGCCACCACGGCCCGAAGACCATCTAAAGCAGCTAAGTTGAGACCCAAAGGTTGAGCCGAATTAGCAAAAAGCCGCAGATCTTTCTCTAGGTGCTTGGTTGGGAAATTGGGATTTGCATAGTTACGCTCCACCATCCGATTCAATTTCTTATCAAAGGTCGGAGCGTATAGGGCACTAACGCGCAGAATTTCCATGAATTTGCTGTAATCGACCTCCTGAGCTGCCAAATAGCTCAAGCTCTGAGCAAAGCCAATAGTTAATGCACCAATCATTTGATTCAAAGCCAGCTTGAGAGCAGCGGCACTACCAACAGTTCCAATATAGGTCGCAGCACCTAATGTTTCCAGCAAAGGCAAAGCCCGTTCCCAATTGGTGGCACTGGCTCCGCCCATAATTAGCAATGTACCGCTGGTCGCTTCTGGAATGCTTCCAAGCACTGGGGCTTCCAAGTATTCTGCTTGGGCTTGCTGCACCAGTTTTTCTAGTTCACGGCTTTCTTCCGGGGCGATCGTGCCCATTTGCACAATGGTTTTGCCAGAGAGTCGATTCAGGTGCGGAGTCAAGGTGCTGTGAATGGCCGCAGCATCGCTGAGCATTAAAAATATAAAATCTCCATGATCGATCGCCTGCCCTGGATCATCGGCAATTCTTGCTCCAGTTAGCGCTGTCAGCTTACTTGCTGTGCGATTGTAGGCTATCAGCTCATTGCCATCTACTAGCCGCTGCGCCATGGGGATGCCCATTAAACCAGTGCCCAAAAAACTTATTTTTACCATCAGAAAATTATTATTAACAGCTCAGCTTTATTAAATTATTAAATGTTACAGATTTCCCAAATACCGCTGTAAATAAGGCGAAAAAACCTCATAGATCAGAGTCAGGGGCTTACCCTGATGCCAAAACAAATAATGGCGACCCCAAAGAATTCCTGGTTCACCAAAGCCCTCACTCAAAGCTGGCGAAGTACCACAGTAAATGCCCCGCACATCTCGATGTAACTCTGTGCGTAACCGGGCTAAACTCGCCCAAATCGGTAAACTGCGGTTTTGCAAATATTCATCTACATGGTCAGCATTCCACCAAGAAGCTGCATAGGCTAGCCTTTGCCCGGAAGCTGTTCGTAGCCATACCTGTCGCCTTAACCTTGGCCCCGGCACTTCTTGCAGCTCGATCGGTGCACCATCATCAATCATCCCTACCACCGACATATCCAACACATCTACTTCTGTGGCTTCGCCAGTCAATAGCTGCAAATGTCTAGTGGGTGAACCATCACCCAATAGCAACAACTGCCAAGCCGGTGGCAACTGCTGATGAGGCAGTCCTGACTGAACTTCTAAAAAATTACCAGACCAAATAGGATCTAGACGGTGCCATGTTTGTGTGATCGAGCTAGTAATCAAAATATTCTTTAAAAAACAAATTCCGGTAGCCTCTTAATCATAAAGAAAGCCACCGGAAGTTGCTAGTGCGATGCAGATAGCGAGACTCGAACTCGCAAGGTCTAGGACCACACGCACCTCAAGCGTGCGCGTATACCAATTCCGCCACATCTGCTCGGCGTTACGACACAGTGGATAAACTACCGTGCCGATCTCTGAGAGTACCATAGATCTTGGAGAGAGGCAAGATCTAAGATGAGTTACCTACCGACCACGCTGATTTTTGAGGCGATAAGTAATACGCCCCTTGCTCAGATCGTAAGGGGTCAGCTCCACCTTAACTCGATCGCCTTCCAAAATTTTGATGTAGTTCCGGCGAATCTTGCCAGAAATATGTGCCAGCACATTAAAACCGTTGTCCAGATCTACTCGGAACATTGCATTGGGCAGTGACTCTGTCACGGTGCCTTCCATTTCGATCAAGTCTTGTTTAGACAAGCTTTGAATACCTCTATATTTAACAAATTGGCTATAGTATTTCTACTCTTGGTATTTCTACCTGTTGCATTGTAGCAAAATTAGCCGTCATCTGAGACAGATGACGGCTAAGTCATGCTTTATCTCAAACCAAAGCAGCTTGGAGGTCTTTGGCAACTACTGTTAGTTCCTGATGGCCATTGACTTGGCGCAGGCGCTGCTGGTTTTTGTAAAAAGCCGTTAGCGGCGAAGTTTGCTGATGATAGACCCCTAAACGATGGCGAATAGTATCAGCATTATCATCGGCTCGACCCCGCAGCATTAAGCGCTCAACCAAAACGTCATCTGGCACAAACAGCTCTAAGCCCACGTAATCATGTTGATTGATTTCTACTAACAGCTTGTCCAAGAATTCGGCCTGAGCCACATTCCGAGGAAAGCCATCTAAGATCCAACCGGTGGCCGCATCCGACTGAGCCAGCCGATCGCGGATTAAATCCAAAATCAAAGAATCGGGCACCAGGTCTCCGGCATCCATATATGCTTTGGCTTTGATTCCTAATTCGGTTTGGTCTTTGACCGCCGCCCGCAGAATGTCGCCAGTAGAAATATGGGGAATATGAAAGTGTTCGGCCAAAATGGCGGCCTGGGTTCCTTTGCCAGCGCCCGGTGCGCCGATGAAAATTAGTCTGGTCAAGTTACGTTGCGCTCCAATGTTGCTGTATCTAAGTTGGTAGTTTTTATTGTTTCACCATGCCCTCATAGCGCTGAGAGATGACGTAGGTTTGAATTTGTTTGGCAGTCTCGATCGCCACCCCTACTAAAATCAGCAGGGAAGTTGCACCAAAACCTCTAAAGGTGGTGATGTGCAAAGCGGACTCAATAATGCCCGGAATAATGGCCACAGCACCCAAGAAGCAAGCACCCAAAATAGTCAGACGATTCAATACTCCTTCGATGTACTTACTAGTAGCCTGACCGGGACGAATGCCAGGGATACTAGCACCCATTTTCTTCAGGTTCTGCGCCATGTCAATGGGATTAACCACCAAAGTAGAGTAGAAATAACTAAAGAAAATAATCAGCACCATGTACACACCCAAATAAATCCAAGGAGTAGAGCCTTCTGGGTTCATAGCGTTAGCCACGGCGTTAGCACCAGAATGCAAAGCACTCATAAACTGATTTTGAGTAACTCCTTCAGCCGGTCTAGTAAAACCAGACAAACCTTGAGGTAGAGCCATAACTGAAGAAGCAAAAATGATGGGCATTACGCCGCCCTGAATCAGGCGCAGGGGTAAATAGCTGGTGCGTTCCCGGTATAGTCGCCGCCCAACTTGACGTTTAGCAGAAATGATCGGAATTTGACGAGAGCCTTCTTGAATAAATACGATACAAACAATCGTTACTAAAAATACCGCCAACAAGATCAAGACGTTAATAAGTACTTGGTTGCCGCCAGTTTTCGCTTGGTCAAAGGTATCTGCCAAAGATTTAGGGAAAACGGCCACAATGTTAATGAAAATCAGCAGCGAAGCGCCGTTCCCAATCCCCCGCTCGGTAATCAACTCCGAAATCCACATGATGAACATGGAACCAGCCACCAAGGCGATCGCGGTGCTGGGAACAAACAGCGGGCTAGGAGTAATCACAAAGTTATTCAACCAAAATGCGATGCCCACACTTTGAATCACGCCCCAACCCAAGGCCACATAGCGAGTGATTTGGGAAATTTTCCGCCGCCCCGCTTCGCCTTCTTCTTTTTGCAGCTTTTCTAGAGCCGGTAGAGCAGTGGTCAGCAATTGAATAATAATTGAGGCGTTAATATAGGGCAAAATACCTAGGGCAAATACCCCTACTGCCGAAATACCTCCCCCAGAAAAGATATCTAAGAAGCCGATCGCCTGGTTGCTTTTTAAGCTTTCGGCAAAGCGCAGTCTATCAATACCGGGCAAAGGTAGGTACACCCCCAAACGAGCCAAGATTAATAGCCCGATCGTCACCAGCACCCTGGCTCGCAGACCGGCTGTCTGCGCCATTTGGGTAAAAGTCTCTTGAGCGCTGGGCGCTCGTTCCTTGCTCGCTGCATTCATCGTAAAGAATTCCTCGATCGAATATCGGTATTATTTCAAATTAAAGCGGCCTAGAAATCATAAATAGTTTATGAGAGCACCGGTCGCAAATATTAATTATTGATTAACATATTGTAACTCTCTCTTCACATTTGTAAAACAGTCAGGACAAAACAAATCCACCCCGGCCAGCCAAATAGCAGCTCTAGAGTGGATTTGTTTTTTAGCTGCTGATTAAACTATTTCGCAGGTGCCACCGGCAGCTTCGATTTTAGCTTTAGCACCAGCAGTAAATGCTGCGGCCTTACAGGTTAGGGCAACCGTTAGTTCGCCGTCACCCAAAAGTTTTAAAGGGCCATCATTGGTGGTTACAATACCCGCAGCCATTAATGACTCTAGAGTTACCTCCGTGCGAGCAGCCAATTCAGCAAGCTTGCTGACGTTGATAATGGTATATTCTTTCCGGTTAATTAACGGAAAATGTTTGAGCTTGGGTAAACGCCGGTACAAAGGCATTTGACCACCTTCAAACCCGGGGCGAGTTGGTTTACCAGAGCGGGACTTTTGACCGCGCATCCCGAAACCGCCACTGGCTCCTTGACCGGCAGAAATACCGCGCCCGATCCGGCGTTTGCGGTGTTTAGAACCCGCTTTTGGTTTTAGATCATCTAATCTCATAGGACTTATTTCAGCTTAGAGTTTTTATTAAGTTGGGGTTAAGCAAACAGGCTTTCTACGGTAACGCCGCGATCTTCAGCTACCTGTTGGAAGCTACGCAGAGTTTTGAGGGCGTTAACTGCTGCACGGGCGTTATTCAACGGATTACCAGAACCGAGCTGCTTAGCCAAGATATTTTTAACTCCGGCTAGTTCTAACACAGTACGCACTGCACCTCCGGCAATTACTCCGGTACCTGGTGCGGCTGGCCGCATCATGACATTGGCACCACCGCCTTCACCAGAAATTGGGTGAGGAATAGTGTTGGACTTAGTTAAAGGCACATCAATTAGGTGCTTTTTGCCGTCGGCTACGCCTTTGCGCACTGCACCGATTACGTCGCTGGCCTTGCCAACGCCCACGCCTACCTGGCCTTTTTCGTTACCAATAACCACAATGGCGCGGAAGCTGAGTTTTTTACCACCCTTAACTACTTTGCTCACCCGGCGGATTTGGACGATTCTTTCTTGGTAGCCAGAATCTTTTTCTTTACTGCCTTTGCGATCGCGGTCTCCGCCGCCTTTCCGGCGGGAACCCTTGTCCTGCTTTTCGGACTTATCTTGCTGCTGTTGGTCTCTTGCCATGATTTTTTAATTGGTTAAGTTTATTTAGAAATCTAGACCGGCAGCGCGGGCGGCTTCGGCGAGGGCTTTGACCCGACCGTGGTATAAGTTACCACCGCGATCGAATACTACCTGTTTGATGCCTAAAGCTATGGCGCGTTCGGCAACTAATTTACCAACGGCAGTAGCAGCATCGCTGTTAGCACCAGTGTCTAACTTTTTCAGATCTTTATCAATAGTAGAAGCAGCTACCAAAGTGTGCTGCTTGGCATCATCAATGATCTGAGCATAGATGTGCATGTTGGAGCGAAAGACAGCTAAACGAGGCCGATCGGCAGAGCCATTGACCTGTTTGCGAACGCGGAAGTGTCGCCGCTGAGTTGAAGCCTTGCGATTTAATTTCATGATTTATTACTTCTTACCTGATTTACCAGCCTTGCGTCTGACCACCTCACCGGCGTAGCGAATCCCCTTACCTTTATAGACTTCTGGGGGACGCACTTGGCGGATGCGGGCAGCGGTGTTACCCACTAACTCTTTGTCGATACCGCTGACCGTCAGGTTGGTGTTGCCTTCAGCCACTACCGAAATTCCGGCAGGTGGATCAATTTCCACGGGCTTACTGTAGCCTACGTTTAAAATTAATTTAGTTCCTTGGTTAGAAGCCCGGTAGCCCACCCCTTGGATTTCGAGCTTTTTGCTGAATCCTTGCGATACACCGTCTACCATGTTGGCTACTAATGTCCGACAGAGTCCATGACGCTGGCGAGCGGTGCGGGATTCATTAGCCCGCGTCACCACAATAGTATCGCCCTCTTGGACAATGACTACACCAGTGGGCAGCTCTCTAAATAGCTCACCCTTGGGGCCTTTAACAGATACCTTACGGTCTTCGATCGTTACCACCACTTTAGCCGGGATGGCGATCGGTTTTTTGCCGATACGTGACATATATTAGGGATTTCTCCTTGTCAATTTACTTAGTTTGAATCAGGGGAGAACGGGTCTACCAGACGTAGCAAAGAATCTCGCCACCAACGCCCTGTTTGCGCGCTTCGCGATCGGTCATGATGCCACTGGATGTGGAGATGACCGCGATGCCAATACCGCCCAATACTTTGGGTAGATCTTGGTGGTTGGAATACACCCGGAGACCGGGCTTACTCACCCGCTGTAAAGCGGTGATAATGGGCTGCCGGGTTTTGCCTTTGTACTTGAGGGTCAAGACCAACTTACACTCAATGCCTTCGCCGCTTTCGCTAACGTCACCAATAAAGCCTTCGCTTTGGAGCACTTTGGCAATGCTCCTGGTCATTTTAGTTGCGGGAATTTCGGTGGTTTGGTGCTTGACTAGGCTCGAGTTGCGAATCCGAGTCAGCATGTCTGAAATAGTGTCGTGTGCCGCCATTGTTTATATCTTGGGGATTAGTGGCCTATTGGTCGCGGAAAGGCATACGCATTGCTTTGAGCAGCGCACGTCCTTCCTCGTCGTTGTTTGCGGTGGTGATAATAGAAATATCCATCCCGCGAATTTGATCGATTTGGTCATACTCAATTTCAGGGAAAATGAGCTGCTCCCGAATACCGATGCTGTAATTGCCGCGTCCATCGAAGCTATTCGGGCTGATGCCGCGAAAATCTCGAATCCGAGGTAGAGACAAATTAATAAATCTATCTAGGAACGCATACATCCGATCGCCACGCAATGTCACCATTACGCCTACGGGCATACCCTGACGGATTTTGAAACCGGCGATCGCCTTCTTGGCGCGGGTAATTACTGGCTTTTGACCAGTGATTTTGGCAATTTCGGCTACCGAAGATTCCAATGCTTTAGCATTGGTGGCCGCTTCACCCAAACCCCGGTTAACGGTGATTTTGATGACTTTAGGCACTTCCATCACGTTCTTGAAACCAAATTGCTCTTGCAGTTTGGGAACGATGACCTGTTGATAATTGAGCTTAAATGTTTGTGACATGGTTTCTATTAGCTGGTTCTGGGCTTGGTCAGAACTGTATTGATTAATCGATAATTTCGCCGGTTTTTTTCAGTACCCGCACCTTTTTGCCTTCGGCAGTAAAGGTATAAGATACCCGACTAGCCACTTGGCCTTTTTTAGAATAGAGCATTACCTTGGAGCTGTGAATTGGTGCTTCGGAAACATCGATCCGACCAGATTCATTCTCTTGGGTAGGCTTAACGTGTTTGGTGCGCATATTTACGCCCTTGACGATCACCATGCTCTTTTCGGGAATAGATTTCAAGATTTCGCTGATTTGGCCTTTCTCTTTACCAGAGATCACCTGCACAGTGTCACCCGCTTTTACGTGCATTTTGTAAAAGACTTTGGGCTTAGGTCTACCCATTACAATACCTCCGGTGCCAAGGAAACGATTTTGGTGAAGCTTTTGTCGCGCAATTCGCGAGCAACTGGACCAAACACGCGGGAGCCTCTGGGGTTGCCGTCAGCGTTGATCAATACGGCAGCATTGTCGTCGAAACGAATGCTCTGACCGCTATCCCGGCGCAGGGTGTGACGGGTACGGACAATCACGGCGCGTACCACGTCAGACTTTTTCACGGCCATGTTCGGAATCGCATCTTTGACTACGGCTACGATCACATCGCCTACGCCGCCAAAAGTCCGGTTCCCGCCGCCGATCACTCGGATGCACATCAGCTTCCGAGCGCCGCTGTTGTCGGCCACATTTAAATAACTTTGTTGTTGGATCATGATGATTTCACAGATGGTGTGCTCTTTTAAATGAAAGAGCTTTAGCTGAAGATCTCCGCCACCTGCCAGCGCTTGGTGCGACTGAGGGGGCGAGTTTCTTGAATGCGTACTCGATCACCAGTTTTACACTGGTTTTCTTCGTCGTGGGCTTTGTACTTTTTGGTGCGGACAACTACTTTGCCATATTTGGAGTGGGCGGAGCGGTTTTCCACTGCTACCACTACAGTTTTCTGCATTTTGTCGCTGACGACCAAACCGACTAGTTCTTTAACTGCCATAGTGTTATTCAGCTTCTTTAGATTGTTTAGTTTTCCGCTCGTGCTCCACGGTCATCATTTGTGCCAGCTTGTGACGAGCATGTTTGAATTGGTGAGTCTTTTCGAGGCGACCAACAGCTTTTTCTAACCGTAGATTAAACAGGTCACGCTTGACTGCTACGATGCCATCGGCTAGTTCTTGGTCGCTGAGAGCGCGAATTTCAGTAGCTTTAGATAAGGCCATGTTAGCTTTCCTCCTCGGCGTAGACTTGTTTGGCTACGAATTTAGTTTTAATCGGGAGCTTGTGAGAAGCCAACCGGAGGGCTTCTTTGGCGATCGGCTCGGCAACACCGCCAATTTCAAACATGATCCGACCGGGCTTAACTACGGCCACCCAAAATTCTGGGGAACCTTTCCCGGAACCCATCCGGGTTTCTGCCGGACGCATGGTTACAGGCTTGTCCGGGAAAATTCTGATCCAAACCTTACCACCCCGCCGCATATAGCGGTTAATGGCTCTCCGGCAAGATTCGATTTGGCGGGAGGTGATCCAAGAGGGTTCGATCGCCTGGAGACCAAATTCACCGAAGTTGATATTACAGCCGCGTGTCGCTAGACCGCGCATTCTTCCGCGCTGCTGCTTGCGGAATTTCGTTCTTCTGGGACTTAACATAGCTCTAAATTAGGCTCTAGATTAGGGGAGATATACGAAGAAGTTATTCTTCGTTCGATCGATCTTCAAACTGCTGACGACGACGACCGCCGCCGGGGGCACGCCGCTTAGGTTCGCTAGGAGCAGCAGCCAGATCTTGACCAGGGATGATTTCACCCTTGAAGACCCAAATCTTCACGCCCAAAATCCCATAGGTAGTGGAAGCAGTTTTGTAGGCGTAATCAATGTCGGCGCGTAGGGTGTGCAAAGGTACACGACCTTCACGAGTCCACTCGGTTCGGGCGATTTCTGCCCCGTTCAAGCGACCGCTCACTTGCAACTTAATACCTTGAACTTCGGCGCGTTGAGCGCGCTGAATTGCCTGACGAACCACGCGGCGGAAGGAAACCCGTCTTTCGAGCTGTTGAGCAATGAACTCAGCGATCAAAGCAGCATCGGCATCGACCTTGGCGATTTCGATCACGTTGATCCGCACTTGGCGATTGCCGCCACCCAAAGCATTTACTAGACCTTGGCGCAGGGTATCAATTCCGGCACCGCCACGTCCAACGACTACGCCGGGACGAGCTGTGTGAACTTCTACTTCTACTTGGTCAGCTTTGCGCTCGATGCGCACTTTAGAAATACCAGCAGTGCTCAGCACTGGGTCTTTCTCGATATACTGACGAATTTTGTGATCTTCTTGCAAGATTAGTGGATAGCGTTTCCCCTCTGCAAACCACCGAGCACGGTGCTCTTGGGTAATGCCTAGGCGAAAGCCGATCGGGTTAATTTTCTGTCCCATTTTGAGTTACCAGTGATTATTTATCGGCTGCCGCTACTGCCACAGTGATGTGACAAGAGGGCTTGCGAATTTGAAAAGCTCGTCCTTGAGCGCGGGGGCGGAAGCGCTTCAGCACTGGCCCTTGGTCAGCAAAGGCGGTGGAGACCACTAAAGTAGCCGGGTCCATCCCATTGTTGTGTTCGGCGTTGGCGGCTGCGGAGCGCAGCACCTTAACGATTTCTTCACAAGCCTTGTAGGGCATAAATTCTAGAATAATCAGCGCTTCTCTATAAGAGCGACCGCGAATTTGGTCTAGTACCCGACGCACCTTAAAAGGAGACATCCGAATATATTTGGCTACTGCCTTAACTTCAACTTTTTTATCTGTTACTGCCATGATGGTTTCCTGTGAGAGGCGTTATCTACCTGCTTTTTTGTCGCCCTTCGCATGGGAGCGATAGGTGCGAGTCGGTGCGAACTCTCCCAGTTTGTGACCCACCATTTGGTCGGAGACAAAGACGGGAACGTGCTGTCTACCGTTGTGAACGGCGATCGTGTGGCCAATCATCTGAGGGAAGATGGTGGAAGCACGAGACCAAGTCTTGATGACTTCTTTTTTACCGCTGGCATTCATTCTTTCCACCTTAGTCATGAGGTGGTCAGCGACGAATGGCCCTTTTTTGAGTGAACGACCCATAGTAATTGCTTAAATAAACGACTGGAAAAATTCAAACTAGCGCTAGTTCTGACGACCGCCTTTACCACGCTTGGAAGACTTGCGGCGACGACGCAGAATGAGTTTGTCGCTGAGCTTGTTCTTCGCCCGAGTCTTGTAACCCAAGGCCGGTTTGCCCCAGGGTGTAACTGGACCACTGCGTCCGATCGGTGCCCGACCTTCACCACCACCATGTGGGTGATCGACAGGGTTCATGACACTACCACGCACTTTCGGTCTACGACCTTTCCAGCGGTTCCGACCAGCTTTACCGGCGCTCATGTTACGCGCTTCGGTATTGCCGATCTGACCAATGGTGGCGTAGCATTCCCGGCGTACCATGCGAATTTCACCAGAAGGCATTTTGAGGGTAACGTAGTCACCGTCTTTGGCCATGATGGTTGCGCCTGCACCAGCAGAACGCGCGATTTGTGCGCCTTTGCCAGCAACCAGCTCAATGCTGTTGACCATGGTGCCCAAAGGAATATTTGCCAAAGGCAGAGCATTACCAATTTCAAATGGCGCTTCTGGCGAAGTCACAATTTCGGTGCCGACTTCTAAGCCTAAGGGATGCAAAATATAGCGCTTTTCACCATCGCGGTAAAACAGTAGAGCGATCCGGGCGTTGCGGTTGGGATCGTATTCGATCGAAGCCACTCGCGCTGGAATATTCAACTTATCTTGACGGCGGAAATCGATGATCCGATACATCCGCTTGTGTCCGCCACCCCGACGGCGACTGGTGATGACACCACGGTTGTTGCGCCCTTTAGCACGATGCTTGTGGGCGACGAGAGATTTTTCCGGCTTACTCGCGGTGATTTCTGCAAAGTCAGAAATTACGGTTTCGCGAGTACTCGGGGTATATGGCCGATATGAACGAGTACCCATAAGTTAACTCAATCTAAAGATGGAAATAAAGGACTGAACTGAGGTTCTAATCTGGGAAAGAATCCTATGGTTCGGGGAAGATGGGAATAGTTTGGCCTTCGGCTACAGTGACGATCGCCCGTTTGAAGTGAGGCTTGTAGCCAGCAAAGCGACCAACCCGTTTTTTCCGTCGAGGTGGGTTATAGGTGTCAACCCGTACCACCTTGATGTTGAACATGTTTTCCACTGCCGCTTTAATGTCAATCTTGGTAGATTTAGGAGCAACGTCAAAAACAAATTTGTTTTGCTTCATTTGGCGGGTAGCTTTCTCAGTGATGATTGGCTTGTGCAGAACGTCTGGCAAATCGCGAGAATCAATTC
>JAAFHZ010000010.1 GCA_013297675.1 Synechococcales cyanobacterium bin59.metabat.ball.084
TGAATCAGGCTACCGCCGCCCAAAATCAATGCCTGAGAGCCGCGTAGGGCTTTTAAAACTCCTAAGCTTTTGCGATTAACTGCGGCCACTCCATAGCGGGCGGTGGTCTCTTGGGGGTTGGCTGATAGCACCAGCGGTTTTACATTGGGCGGTAATATCTCTAACATAGAAGCTAGCAAAGCTTCATCACCGCCATTGCCTGCGCCATAGTAGCCACAGAGCACCACTTGAGTATCTGTCATGTTTCTAAGAAATCGGGTAATCTGGGACTATTCTAAGGTTTGATGGCGCAGAGGTGATCGCTTAGTACACTTTAAATCACAATCAAAATGCACAGTCTTTCGTTACCCACTTGGGTAATTCATGTTTCCAGCGTAGTGGAATGGATTACCGCGATCGGCCTAATTTGGGTCTATGGCGATCAGCCTGACCGCCGACAATGGAAAAGCCTAAGCTGGGGCATGTTGCCTGCTTTGATCAGCGCGATGTGTGCCTGTGTTTGGCATTTTTTTGATAATGCTCCCAGTTTGGAATGGCTAGTTGTTGTTCAAGCTGCGACCACTTTTATCGGCAATAGTACTATGGCCTTAGCTGGCTGGTGGATTTGGAAACAGGGTCAACAGGAGCCAATTTTATGAACAAAGAATCTCTGTTTGGGGCCTCGCTGTTTCCCTACTTGGCCTTTTTGTGGTTTTTGACCAAATCTGGTCAAACCCCCAAGCTCGCACTCATTGGGTTCTACATGACTTTGGTCTTTGTGGCTATTACTATTCCGGCTGGTCTATATGCCGAGCTGGTATTAAAACAAAGCTTAGCCAATGTGGACTGGCTGCATGGAGGAGCCGAGTCTTTTCTGACGATCGCTAATGTGTTAGTAGTACTGGGCTTTAGTCGTTCTAACCCCAAAATCAGTACCTCTGATGGGCAAGAAATCTCTCAAAACCTGGCTAAAGAAGAAAAATAGCGATACTACAAAGCAGCAGCTATTTTGTAATAGATTGGCTATTAAACTGACCCATTTACTTATGACTAGTGATTGAGATATGCTGTGGTGAAGTAAACAAATATTTTACTGCACTATCTATCTCCATCTATGGCTTCTAGAACTGCACGTTTTTTTGCTAGATTATTTGACTGTTGTATACTAGCTGCAATCCTAATGCCTAGTATCATCATCAATGGTACTCCAGACAATTTTTTTGGTGATGGTCTACTGTTGCAAATCTCTTTACTAATATTTTTCTTGTATCTGTTTTTTGAAGATGCCCTGGGTGGCCAAAGCATCGGCAAACGAGTGATGCGGATTGCAGTAGTAGGAGTAGCCTCTCGCCGACCTTGTAATCTGTTTCAGTCTCTGATTCGCAACTTGTCGATCATAGTATTCAGCATTTTCGATATTTTGATGATCGCGGGTAATAAAAAACTACGCTTGGGCGATCGAATAGCTGGCACGATGGTAGTAATCGAAGAAAATTTTTACCACTGGTAAATATCTCTATGGATATATCTCCTAGCATCAGCCTGGTTCAAGAGGATTCATAAAATTAGTTGATCTAATAGCCGCCCTTGGCAGATGATTGAGTCATAGGCGTTAAAAAGAGGTTTTTGTGAAACGAGTTTTAAGCATCATTCTGGGCGGTGGCGCAGGTACTCGACTGTATCCCCTGACTAAACTCAGAGCTAAACCGGCAGTACCACTGGCTGGTAAGTATCGGCTGATCGATATTCCGGTGAGCAACTGTATAAATTCAGAAATCTTTCAGCTCTATGTTCTGACTCAGTTCAACTCAGCTTCGCTGAATCGTCACCTGACTGCCGCTTACAACTTTAGCGGCTTTACTCAAGGCTTTGTGGAAGTGCTAGCAGCACAGCAAACTCCCGAAAACCCCAACTGGTTCCAGGGTACGGCTGATGCAGTGCGCCAGTATTTATGGATGTTTGAAGATGCAGATGTAGATGAATTCTTGATTTTATCTGGCGACCACCTCTACCGGATGGATTACCGGCTGTTTGTGGAGCGTCATCGTCAAACCAATGCCGATATCACCATCTCGGTAGTACCGATGGATGAAAAAAGGGCTTCCGATTTTGGTTTGATGAAAATTGATGATAAAGGCCGCATTGTAGATTTCAGCGAAAAGCCCAAAGGCGATGAATTAAAAGCCATGCGGGTAGATACAAAATCTTTGGGTCTTACCGCTGAGCAAGCCGCTGAGCAGCCTTATATTGCTTCGATGGGGATATATGTCTTTAAAAAGCAAGTATTAATTGATTTGTTAAAAGCATCTTTAGATCAAACCGACTTTGGCAAAGAAATTATTCCGGGAGCTGCTGGCAGATATAACCTGCAAGCATTCTTGTTTGATGGCTACTGGGAAGATATCGGGACGATCGAATCTTTCTATGATGCTAACTTGGCTTTAACTCAGCAGCCATTGCCTCCGTTCAGTTTTTATGATGAAAGTGCGCCGATCTATACTCGATCGAGGTATTTACCACCCACCAAAATGTTCGATGCTCAAGTCACCGAATCGATGATTAGCGAAGGCTGTATTCTAAAAAACTGTCGGGTACACCACTCGGTACTAGGTGTGCGGTCTAGAATTGGTGCTAACTGTACGATCGAAGATGCTCTAATTATGGGTGCCGACATGTACGAGCCATTTGGTGAACGAGTTAACAAAGCTGAACGCGGCGAGGTAGCTTTAGGCATCGGTGCTGGCAGCACAGTCAGACGAGCAATCATCGACAAAAACGCCCGCATTGGTACCAATGTGCAAATTGTGAACAAAGATAATGTTCAAGAAGCCCAACGAGAAGAAGCAGGCTTTTATATTCGTAGTGGAATCGTAGTAGTCCTCAAAAACGCCACGATCGCGAACGATACCATCATCTAAAGGTGATGCATCTCTAGAACACTCACAGCCTCTCACTCAACAGAGAGGCTGTGCGTATTTCTTTGAACTGTTTGTAAATCATGTTACCGAATGCGCTGACAAAGTGCCTCTAGTTACTCCAAGCTGATTGCGTAACTGTAACTTTTTCCAGAGATGGGCACCAGATATTTCTCCGGCCAGCAGCCGACGATATTGATCGATCGCCTCCTCTACTTTCTGACCATCTTCGCGTAGAAACTCCAAACGGAAATTGCGAATGCCCATATCTAATAACTCTACTAAATACTCAGCGCCGGTTTGGGCCACACCATTATAAAGAGTATTGCGACAGCCAATATCGGCTTGTAAAATGTGGGCAGTGCCAACTCTATCTATCAGATCAACTTGCTGGGTATCGCAAGGACGACCACAGTCTTTATAGTCTTTACCCGTAGATAAAAAGGCACAAAAAACACAGTGTTCCATATGAAACATCGGCATGTGCTGATGAATAGTGACTTCTAATAAATGGGGAGAATAGCTTTTTATGAGTTCAGTAAGCTGGGAGATATTCAAATCGTATGAGGCGGTGACTCTTTCTAGTCCAAGTTTTTGAAAGTAATCGGCAGTAATGGCGTTGGCGATGTTTAGCGAAAAATCACCGATGCAGCGTTTACCGGCAAATAACCCCAGTTGATCGTAGTTACGCACTAAATAACCAGCAGGGTTGCAGGCATCTAGTTGTTTGAGAGTCCATTGCTCATTGCTTTTGGTGATTCTAGGGGGCACAGCAAACAGTTGGGCTGAGCCTGCCAAGGATGCTGCCGATCGATAGTCTTGAGGATTGCTAAACTCGCAGTAAATTTGCGGGACAGCGGCATTCACGGCGGCTTTTAGTTGTTCCAATGATCTAACTAATACATTGATCTGAGGCAGCGACATGATTGTTGTTATTTTGGGCAATAGATCAGTGAACGATCGATTTTCATGTAGTTGCCAAATTCTGGGGGCGGTGCGTAACTCCAGCATTTTGGTGACAATCTCGCGCCGTAAACGGTTCAGCTCACTCACTGGTAACATGGCCTGCTCGGCTATAGAGCAAGTCAATTCGCCTAGGTGGAACGGGGTGTTGCCTAGTCTGCCAAGTTGTTCTTGTAGTTTGGCGGTGGTTAATGGCTTGTTTTGGGCGATCGATAGCACCATCTCTGATACCACCTGCACCTGATGTCCCTGTTGGTCAGTGGCGACTAATTTCAATGGCCGATCAATTTCACCAGTAACTACAATATCCAGCGGCTGAGTAGCACCGATTTTTTCGGTATTATAGGTCTGGCGAACTTGTTTTTCTAGCTCCGGGTCGCTGGTCTTCCAGATTTTGTCGCCGACTTCGATCGCTCTTAGATCTACTTGCTCCCAGTTAAAACTCACTTCGGCAAAATCGTCATCACTATCAAAAGTATAAACGCGGCCACCCTGACTGCCAATCGCCAAGCCATCACCGGGTTTGATGGGAGCTTGGCATTGAATAATAATCGATTGTCTCCCCACTCTTATTACTTCGCCAACCAAAACTCCTTGCTTGCTGCTGAATTCGCCGTGTACCAGGGTTTGATTGTCGATGCCACCCAGCCAGCCAGTAGATAAGCCGCGAGAGAAAGCCATTTCTAGTTGATATCGATCACTATTGGGATCGATCGATTGATAGTCTAAAGAGTCGATCGCCTGGCGGTAAATTTTGGTGACACTGGCCACGTATTCGGGGGTTTTGAGTCTGCCTTCGATTTTGAGACAGCTAATGCCTGCGGCCACAATTTGGGGTAATAGTTCTAACCCGGCTAAGTCTTGGGGGCTGAGTAAATATTGCTGATTACCTAAATCTACTTTGGAGCCATTGGCCACTAATTCGTAAGGCAACCGGCAAGCCTGGGCACATTCACCGCGATTGGCCGATCGACCGCCCAAAGATTCGCTGGTTAAACATTGGCCTGAGTAGGCTACGCAGAGGGCACCGTGCACGAAGATTTCTAGGGGGAGTTTGGTGGAGCCGAGCTGTTGCTGAATTTTGGTGATTTCTTCGATCGAGCATTCCCTGGCCAGTACAACGAGATTACAGCCCAGGTCTTGAGCGAATTTTACCCCAGCGGCGCTGGTGATGGTCATTTGTGTAGAGGCATGGATTGGCCAATCGGGGGAGATATGGCGAATGGCGCGACAGATGCCCACATCTTGGACGATCGCCGCATCAACTCCGGCGCGAATGGCGGTTTTGAGGTAGGCTTCCACGGCGGGGAGTTCGCTGGGGAAGATGAGGGTGTTGAGGGTGAGGTAGCCTTTTACGCCGCGCTGATGCAAAAATGCCATGAGTTCTGGGAGGTCAGAAGCACTGAAGTTTTCGGCTCTCATGCGGGCGTTGAATCGATCGAGGCCAAAGTAGATGGCATCGGCTCCGTTTTCGACGGCGGCTTTAACGCAGTCCCAATCGCCTGCTGGGGCTAGTAGTTCGGGTTTGTGACCGGGTGATTTCATGATGGCGACTGGGTTTGGGGAGAGGACAGATTGCGGTGACTGTTTTCAGCCATAATACACTTACTGCGATCTTGGTGGATGCTTGATAGATCGCTTATAATCTTCTCCAGATAAGTTCAAATTAACTGCTATGACCACTGAAGAACTGCAACTTTTGACGATCCGCAATGCTCAAAGCATTATTAGTTGGGCGAGAGATGCGGTTGCCCAAGATCGCTGGCTGGAATCTCAGAGAAATGTGGCCAAAACTTTGGTGGATATTGTTACTACTGAGTCTGATGCGGACATTATCAAATCTAAGTTGAGAGGTTTGTTGGGTTCGATGGAAGGTGAACTCTACAGTTTTGCGCAGCAGTCGATCGATTTGCGTACTAAGGCACAGGCGATTTTGGGCGAAGCGGTGGAGCTGGCCACGGCGGTGGAATTGGCTTCGGATAGGACGCTGGAAAAAATGATGCTGTTGGAGAAGAAGGTGGCTGAGCTGGAGGAGATGATCGAAATTATCATTAATGACAGTCGGGCAGACAGATTAAGAATCACTGCTCTAGAGAATCGTTCGTAGAGTATTTATTTACATGACTTCTGCTGTTACCATAGTATTTTATCAGAACAGGTGTATATGTTCACGGATATTTCTGTTAACATATTTGTGCTTCGTGATCTATTACTGGGTTTACTAAGATTGTGGCATCTTTGCTAGAGATGATCTCTTCTCCTGATCCGATGGATAAAAGTTCAGTCCACTAAAATAAGCTGTTTCCAATGAATATCATCTATACTAGATTAGATCTATTCCATTTCATAGTGACGGCGATGTTATAGATAATAAGCATCAAAAATGGGTCATTTGATCAATGCCTGATATCAAAGTCAAAGTTTTTTTCTCTTATTCTCACGAAGATGAAGCCTTGCGTGATGAATTAGCAAAGCATTTGAAGCCGTTGGAACGCCAAGGGAAAATTGAGACTTGGCATGATCGAAAAATTGATCCTGGAACGGACTGGAAACAAGAACTTGATTCACAATTAAATTCAGCGGATATCATTCTTCTCTTAGTCAGTTCCAGCTTTGTTGCTTCAGATTTTTGTTACTGCACTGAATTAGAGCAGGCAAGAAAGAGACATGACGCTAAAGAATCTCGAATTATTCCCATCTTTTTGAGATTCATTGATCTTGATGCCTTAGATGGATCTCCCTTGCAAATGTTGCAGGGTTTACCAGACTCAAGTAAACCAGTTAGTCAATGGGATGATATTGATGAAGCCTTTACAATTGTTGCTAAGGGTGTTCGCAAAATTGTAGAAGAAATTTATCAAGAAAAGGAGAATTATCAAGCTGTTCAATTACAAGAAAACTCACAATATCCAAGCAAAAAAAATGTGCCGAAGGAACATTATATTGAAAGAGATGAAGCGACGAAAATGTTAGGGAAATTTTCTACGGCACTAAAAATACCTTGTAAAGAACCCTTGTTATTTAATGTTTACGGAATCGGCGGTGTTGGTAAAACAACTTTACTAGAGAAAATACAGGAAATTCATACTGAAAAAGTTGATTTTTTGAGAGTTTGCTTTGCTAAAACTCCTAGTATTGAGACTCCATTAAAGTTAATGAGAAAGTTTCGTCAGCAGGCGATTGATCTCTGGGGATCGACAATAGCTAATGATCCATTCTTGTCACAAGATCGGTTGTTTGAAGATACTTTATTTGTTTTAAGCCATCGCTCAATTGATGGTGGGGTAGTTAGTAGTGAAGAAGCGAAAAATATTAGAAACTGGTTTGAAAGATCTGTTTGGCTAGGTCTTGCTGGTTTGATTTCGATGAATAAACCCACCTCCTTTAATGTTTCTGGTTTATCAGCTTTAGCAACTGTAGAAGAGGAAGCAGAAAGCTTGCAAGAATGGATTGAACAACTTGTACGCAACCATCCTGAAACCAAAGATTATCCGGAAAGACAAGCACTTATGTTGGAACCTGTCTCAAAGTTAACGAGAGCTTTTGCTGAAAGCTTAATACAACTTTCCGAACATAGAGTACGACCTCTTGTCTTGATATTAGATACTTATGAAAAAGTACAATCTTATTTGAATCAGTGGCTTTGGCAATATCTTGTTGAGGATACTATTTTATCTTCATCATCAGTACGGATTGTTGTCGTTGGAAGAAAATCATTACAAGCAGATGAAGGTTGGCGTAAGTTAAATCAGGATCGAAGTTTACTATATATAGTACAGTTGAAAAAATTTGAAAGAAAAGATAATGATAAATACTTACAAAGTATTGGTATTGAAAATGGTGGAATGCAAGCCAAGATTTTCAATTCCACGCAAGGATTACCATATTCTCTGAATCGGATAAGAGAGCAACAAGAAAAAGGTATAGAATTTGACTTTATTCAAGGTAATCAGGCAATTACTGAATTGCTTCTACAAGGACAAAACTCAGGCCAGAGAAAGATCTTACAGGTAGTTGCTTGTTGTCGATGGTTTGATTTAGCAATTATTCGATACTTATTTAATAAGTCAGGGCTAGATCAATATTTTGACAATGCAGAAAGTTGCTTTGAATGGTTAAAGAATTCAGGTTTGGTTGATTTTAGTAAAAGTCATTATTGCTTAGATACTGTCGCAAGAGACGTTTTCAGACAATCATATTTTCATGATGATCAAAATTGTTTTCGTCAAACTAATGCAGCACTTGCAGATTATTTTAATCAGCAGGCAGATAAGCTTATTCCATCTCCAATACATTTGCCTGAAAAATATGAGGATGAAGACTGGAGAATACTATCTTCTGAAGCTCTATATTATGGCCTTTTTGGTCAGGGAAGAGAAGGTCTTTATAAATACATTGAGCAAGTTTTTACAACGGTATTCTTAAACGTGCAAGATATGTTTATCAACACTTTTTCATTCATTAGTTCTGAGATAAGTGAGGAAAACCAAAGCTTATTACCAAATACAACCTATAAATTTTTTGAAGATTCAAAAATTATTCTCGGTCTAGGTGGATTCTTTTTGGGAATTCCTCCAGAAAACTATGAAATAACTAACGAGGAAGAAAGCAATATTTCACAAAAAATGATAGAGGACTCATTGAGTGCTTTGCTAGCATATACAGGGAAATTGCAAGATGGTTTTGGCAAATTTGTAAGTCTCATATATAAATCATTACGATCAAATAACTTCGGTGAAAGAAATGATCTTATAATAGAAGCAAAAAAACAATTTGAGGCAATATTAAGCGATTGCAACAAAGAACTATCTGATGTTCTGCTATCGAGTATTTGTAGCTTATTAACTATTTTAAAACGCTATGAGGATTTACTAGATTGTTATGAGAAATCATTAGATTTAGGAGGAGACAATGCATCCAATCTGGTTGGTAAAAGCTTTGCACTATTTGGGTTGAAAAGATATGAGGAGGTATTGACAGTTTCTCAGAATATAATTGATATAGACCCTAAAAATATCAATGCTTGGATTAACAAATCTGCTGCACATATTAATCTTGAACAGTATGACAAAGCTCTGGAAAGCTCTAGAAAAGCACTCAATATTGACTCCGACTCTGTATATGCTTTGGTCAACAAAGCTTCTGCCCTTCTTAATCTATATAGGTACAAAGAAGCATTGTCAGACGCTCAAAAAGCTATTGCACTAAATCCTATGTCAGCTAATGCTTGGGTGAATCAAGGTTCGGCTCTGTCCGGATTAAGACAGTATGATGAAGCATTAAAAAGTTCTTTGAAAGCTATCGAATTAGATCCTGAATCCATTGAAGCTTTAATGCTTGAAGGCTCTGCACTTTTCGGATTAAAACGATATAAGGAATCATCAGAAAGCTATCAAAAAGCAGTTGATTTAGACTCTAAAATTGCGAACAACTATGTAGTTAGATTCTCTTTACTTCTTGATCTTTATCAGTACGAAGACGCTCTAAAATCTGCCAATGAAAAAATAGAGTTTAATGTTACATCTGTTAAATCTTGGGTGACTCGAAGTTCCGCGCTTTTTGGATTGAAACGATATGAAGAAGCAATAGAAAATGCCAGTAAGGCGATAGAACTTAATCCAACCTCTCCTGAGGCTCTTTTATCTTTTGGGAAAATACTTGTTGATTTACATCGATATGAAGAAGCACTGGAAAATGCAAAAAAAATAATTGAGCTAATTCCTGAATCTATTGATGCTTTATTAATTGAAGAAAAAGCATTTGTTGGTTTGCAACGGTATGAAGATGCGCTAGAAAGCTCTCGAAAATTGATTGATTCAAATCCCGAAATAGCAGATTTCTGGCTAAGAAGAGGAAATATACTTCTTTCGTTAGGGCGATATGAAGAGAGCTTGGAAAGTTCTCAAAGAGCAATTAATATCAACCCAAAATCTGTTAATGCTTGGTTGAATAGAAGCAATGTCTTCAATAATTTGGAGCGGCATGAAGAAGCCTTTGAATGTTCTCTAAAAGCAATTGAGATTGAACCTGGATCAATTGATGCTCATCTTGAAAAATCAAGGGCACTAATTAATATAGAAAAGTATGAAGAGGTATTGGTGAACTGTCAAGAGCTACTCATTGTTGAACCAAAATCTTATGAAATCCTGAATGATCAGGGAATTGCTTTGTTGTGTCTGAGGAGATATCACGAGGCTCTTGATAGTTTTAATACAGCTCTTGAGATCTCTTTAGATGATATTTTTATACTAAATTGCAAATCTCTTGTATTAAGTCTTATTGGTAAAAAGGACGAGTCTATTTCACTTATTAATAGAGTTCTCGAAATATCACCCAATCAAGCATTTTTTATTGCTAACCATGGCATTATTTTAGCACGAAACAATCGGTATACTGAGGCTTTTGATTCATGTGAACTCGCTATTAACCAATCTCCTGAAAATGAAATAGGGTATTATGGCAAAGCCTGTTGCTATGCTCATAAAGGTGATATTCAACAAACGCTAGATAATTTACAGAAAGCGATCAATATCAAGCCCCGTCTTTGTAGACGAGAAGCAAGATGTAATCCAGACTTCGATATCATCAGAAAAGATGCAAGATTCCAAGCCTTGATTTATCCACAGATGTAAGGTTAGTATCCCTAGATTTAAATTGATGCAAAATCCTCTATTTCATTAAGCTATAAATCATCCTGTATCTTTCACTAAGAAATCAGAGGAAAACCCTTACCAAATTTGCTAATGTTTCTTGCAGATTTGGGTCGATGGCCAGTAAATCAACACCATCAATTAATTGAGAATAGAAAGCCTGATCGATCGCTAAATTATTGTAACAATGAGATCTCAGAGCAGGATCTGCTTGGAATCTGGTTAAGGCCGATCGCAGTGGAGCCAGGACATCATAGGCAGCTTCGGCTTTCTTGATCGCCAGTGCCGGAATAGGCTGCTGATTACGCAAAAAAGCCAAGTCAATCAAATCACGGGCATGAACACTGGGGTCTGAGTATCGATCGGCGTTAGCTAAAAGCTTACTAGCAAAGCAATCTGTGATGCTCAAACATTCCACTGGCGACCAGCTTGGTTTGCGTGGATCATCTAAGCTAAACCTAGCTTCAGCGATAATTTCGGTTTTAATGGGTATGCTATCAACCACGATCGACATCCTGATGCCATATTGGTCGGTGGTAAATCGATCGATCTCCAATCCAGAGTTAGGCTGTAATAGCATTTGAGGACTTTGATTACCAATGGTATTCCGCAACTTTCGATAGTCTGCACCCACGGCACAAATAAAATCAATATCATTGCTGGTGCGATATTCTCCCAGATCTAATGCCAGCAAGGTTCCACCACCAAAGTAAGCACGACAGGCCGTGAGAAATTCGCGGTTGAAATTCTCTAATACTCGATAAATTCGCTGATGATGACCAATTTTGAATTTCATGAATTCGCTGGAGAGCCATGAGTTATGGGTAAAGACAAGCTGCTTAATAAATGCTAGTTCACTGACTGACGGATTCGCAAGATTTCGATATCGCCAACCACGCTCATAATTGGCCAGCATTTCTGGTGGACTTAGTTTATAAACATCAGCAGTTTGCCAGCCAATGAATTCAAGAAAAGGTAGTTTAGTAGGTTGTTGAAAATACATGTAAAAACCAAAACTTTTTACAGAAGAGCATAGTTATAATCGTTTGAGGATGTCATCGTATTCTGCATGTGGGTTAATCCAGAACCAATAGATATGATTATTTTCTAGTAAGCCGAATACTCGGTAATCTAAGTTAACACGAGCTGAATATATTGCTTGACTTTGGCTAACTCGCCTAAAATGAAGACTGTTATGGTAGGGACCTGATTGCCATAAAACATACGATTTAGTAGCTTGGTCTTGAATTTCTGTAGGAAGCTTTTCAAGTTTTTTGCGAAATGCTTTAGTAACACTTGATTTCATGGCTCAGAATCAGGTGGAAAACATCGGCAAGAGAAGTTGTTTCGCCAGCAGCAATTTTCTGACGAACCATATCAGCCATTTGCCGCCACTGATCATCTGTCGTTGATTCAAACTTATCCTTCCAGATGCGCTCACTCTCCATTTCAGCTAGCAAAATGGTTGCTAACGAGTCCTGCTCACTGCTAGGCAAAGTTTTCAATTGTGCTATCGCCCGCTCAAGCAACTCAGTCATAAATACCACAGCCTATAAAATCAGTCATAATATCCTATCGATGTTCACCTTGGATTAGCACGTTCATCCACAATTTTTAACTTGCAACCCGCAAGCATCAAACACAGAAAACAAAGCTGGCTCTGACACCAATTCTAACCAATATAATTATTTGTCCGATCGAAGAAAATCGGGTTACAATGGGAAATATAAAGAGAATATTAAGTTTTCCTTAGATCACCCAGAGCACAGCCTGATATGAATCTCTACATCCTTCGTCAGCTTGCTCCCTTACCCGCACTGCTTTTCTGGTAGCTTCATGAACTTACTCGAATCGATCGCACCCTTCGATAGCTACGCCACCGCCATTGCCCAAGATATCTTGGGTTGGTTGGGTATGAGCGTATCAGTACAAAACCCCGAACGCCTACCTCAACAAGGACCATTACTAATCGTCTGCAACCACCGCAGCTTTCTAGATCCCTTCTTACTCACCAGTTTTTTAAATACCCCCATCAACTTCGTCTGCCATCGTTACATGGGCAACGTCCCCGTTTTACGGGAGGTTTTACAGACCTGTGGCGGCTTCCCGCTCAACAACAATGATTGGTATCCCGAGCTGCTTCAGCATTCTACCCACTTACTCGATCGAGGCAAAACCATCGGCATTTTTCCTGAAGGTGCAGCTCCCATGATCGATACCCCCGCTCCTACCGGTCTGCGCACCTTCTATCGGGGTTTTGCCCACTTGGCCTTACAAGCTCAGGCTCCAAATTTGCAAATTTTGCCCGTAGCTATCTCTTCTCAGTCTGAAAAACAGTGGCCAGCAGTGCCTCTTAGCCTGCTCCACCAAATAGATCCTCTAGAGCCACTGTTCAAACAAGATGGTTGGCATCCGGCTGTGTTATATCAAGAAGTCTCGATTCGGATTGGAAAACCATTAGAGATCGAGCCATATCGTCAGCAATATCATGGTCGTCAAGCCAGTACAGTGGTAAGAGATCTGACCTCAACTTTATCAGCACAAGTCTCCGAACTGCTTGCTTAACCTATGTCTCCCCTCAGTTTTTGGCAGCCACGTCCCGCCCAGCCCAACCTACCGCTATTCATCTTTTTTCCGGGAATGGACGGCACTGGCAAGCTATTACACAAACAAATTGACGGCTTGGCGCTGAAATTTGATATTCGTTGCATGACGATCGATAGCAATGATCGCACCGACTGGGTGGGTTTGGTCGATCGATCACTAGCTCTGATTGATCAAGAGTTAGCGGTAGGACAAGAACTATATCTCTGCGGTGAATCGTTTGGCGCTTGTTTAGCGATGCAGGTGGCCGGGCGATCGGCAGAAAATGTAGCTAAACTGGTGCTAATTAACCCGGCTTCATCGTTTATGCGATTGCCCTGGCTAGCTTGGAGCAGTGCGCTTTCAGGGCTATTACCAGACGCGCTGTATCCCACGTCGGCCAAAATTTTGGTGAATTTTTTGGTTGCAGCCGATCGAGTAGCCGCCGCTGAGCGCCAGAGCTTGGTAGATGCCATGCTCTCGGTTAATCCCCAGGCTGCTGCTTGGCGATTGAACTTGCTGCGGCGTTTTCAGGTGCATTCGATCGTCCCCGATATTATTGATATTCCGGTGTTGCTAATTGCTGGAGAACTCGATCGGCTGCTGCCCTCACTACTAGAGGTGAAAATTCTTCAGCGTCTGTTACCCAAATCTAAAACTACACTATTACCCAGCAGCGGCCATGCCTGTTTGCTCGAAAAAGATATTCACTTAGCAGATTTACTATAGTTTGACTGCTAAAACAAGACCACTAGCCCAAGACATTTTAACGATGCGTAAGTCGCTACGTTTTTCTAAATCACAAATTAGCTGTTTGGCCTTATCACCATGTCCCTCTGGCCAGTTTGCCTGGGGCAGCATATCATCAATTATATAGATTCCCCCAGGCTTAAGTAGCGATAATGTCTCAGCCAAAAACCGATATTTTCCAGGCCAAGCATCGGCAAAAATAAAATCAAACTTTTGATTTGCCAAAGAAGGCATCAATTCATCGCCATCACCACAAACCACTGTTAACCTGGGATCAGATTCTAAATGTCGGCGCAGAATTTGCAGCAGAGATTCATCGTTATCGATCGTCATCAACCGCGACTCAGCATCCATGCCAGCCAAAATCCAAGCCGTAGATAGACCTGTCCCAGAACCCAGCTCCAAGAAATTCCCCGCTGGCTTGGAAGCCGCCAAAGTCTGCAAAAAAGCACAAGTCAGCGGCTCCGAGAGCATATTGAAGCCAGCTTGATGACTATCAGCCAAAATTGCCTTAATGGCAGCAGGTTCATGCAAATTTTCTAAATCGTTCATCACCAAACCTATAGTTTAAAAATCCAGCCAGCAATCGCCCCGCCCAGCATTAACCACAAAGAAACATTTGGCCATTTTAGCAGTAGCAACAAACTCCCGATCGCCATCAATCTCACCGGCCAACTTGTCAATCCTAACCCAAGTTGCCCCACCACAAAAGCCATCAATCCCCAAGCCGCCGGATTAATCCCGGCTAAAAAACCCTTGATCCAAGGAGAATCTTGCACCTGATTTAACCAAGGTCGCAACAGCGCCACCAATAAAAATCCCGGCAGAAAAATCCCCACCGTCCCGGCGATCGCCCCCCCGTGACCGGCCAATAAATACCCGATAAAAGTCGCCGTAGTAAACAACGGGCCAGGAGTAATTTGCCCGATCGACACCGCATCTAACAACTGCTGACTAGTTAACAAATGCTGCCGATCGACTAGCTCTTGCTGCAAAAAAGCAATCAGCACATAGCCGCCCCCATACATCACCAACCCAATCTTAAAAAATATCCCAAACACCCAACTAACCGACACCGCTTTGCCAGTGGTCGGTAAGCCAGCCAACAGCGCCACCGATAAATTGCGGCCAGAGCCGCCAGAAATACCGGCAGAGCGCCAATTTTGCCACAGCATCATCCCTGCCCCCATCAAAATCAGCCACAGCACCTCATTGACTTTCAACACGCAGGCTCCGATCGTCATTAATCCGATCAAGGTGGGTGCTACAGAAGCGATCGTCCAGGCTGGAGCAATTTTTAATGCCGACTTGCTCAACTTCCACAGCGCTTGCGCCACTAACCCAAACACCACCGGCTGCAAACCGGCAAAGATATATTTCACTTGGGGTAAAAATTGAAACTGCTGATAGCCCCAAGCTAGCCCCCACACTATCAACATCGCAGGCAAAATAAAGCTACTGCCCGCTACGATCAATCCTGGCCAGCCCGATCGCTCGTAACCAATTTGCATCACCAATTCCGTGGAGTTTGGTCCAGGAATTAGATTAGTGGTGGCAAATAGCTCTAACAGCCGTTCTCTGGATATCCACTGTCGGCGATCGACTACCTCGGTTTGAATAGCCGCCACATGCGCCGCTGGGCCACCAAAGGCCGTTGCCCCTAGCTTCAGAAACACCATGGCTAATTCTGGAAGCTGGGACATGTTTCACTCAAGATTTTTACACGTAAAGGAAATTGTATCAAAGGCGACGGATGCAAACGCCATCATATGTACAGGGATTTATCTTTCTCCACTTAAATTGTTCTATGACAATGTACCGCATATCTACTGAGGGTTTATCATGTATCTGCCCGCTTACAGCGTAACAATTCTCAGCTTTTATGCGTAAAATCATCTAGATCTGACGAAATCTTTCCTTTGGTACGAGGTCGCCTGCAATAATTTAAGGATACATAGCTTGAAGGAGCTATCACAAATTCAAGCTATGTGAACAATTCGTATAAAGGACATCTTACCCATGAATACCCTCTTAGCACCAGCTCTATGCCTATTTGTCGTAATTGGCTATAAGCTAGCAACCAGTCAGGTTGTAATTGAGGTCTGGAAAGACTTATGGAGATTTAGAATCACAATTTTAAATGCAGATTCTAAAGATAAGTAGGTCAAGTTCGGCTAAGTGGCTTAAAGGACTCTATTAAGCCACTTCGCCAACACTCTGATATGTTCGGAGATCTGGTAATCACAAGCATGATGTTAATGATCGAGACTGGGGAGTATCAATCCATAGCAAAATGCTTTACAGGCTAAATAGTCTCTAGAGGTAAATCGCGGTGATGAGTCCAGCTCAATTGCGTCAGCAGTGCTGACGCAATTGCGGAGCCAGGATAAAGTTTATAAAACTGACGCATTCGTTCCAAATTGCGCTTCTTAAAGCCTTTGATGCCGGGTTCTTTGGCTTATAATGAAGTCGGCGAGTTGCTGGACAGTTTTTTTCCCCCAGTCAGTGGCCTGCAATCGATCGTCGATGTACTTACCAATACTCCAATACAGCTTGATCAGCTCCTGATTACTAGTGACAATGACATAGTTTTGCGCGTTCTTGATCAGGTCAAGAATCTCGGTAAATTGGGGCTGTAGCTGTTTATTCATATCTACCGCCATAACATGCCTCACTCTCCGTAAGTGTTGAGCCACTAAAAGCTGTTGCCCCAAGCTTCAGAAATACTTTGGCCAATGCTGGAAGCTGGGACATGTTTCACTTAAAATTTTTACCAAATGTGATGGATTGGTGCTTGGGATGGGGAGAGAATGCTGAGCACTACCTACGACCTATAGTCAGCTAGGATGGCATATCATCCATACTCAATCTGATAAATCTTGACTGAGGATCGGTCAATTCTCGTCCTGAACTGAGACGGTACTTGTCCAGTAGTGAGAAAAATATTTCAACAGACTCCACCTTAGAAGTACTGTATAGCAATATTAAAGATTGCCAACTAGCGTGGGTTGGAGAAGCCGGAAAACTCTCTCGCACCCAAGGCAAAAAGCCTAGGTTAAAGTGTTCTAAATCATCGTCAGATATTTGATGTTCAGAAGTAGCACTTTGATATCCTGAGATAAAATAAAATATTATCTCTACGGATTCCATACCAAATAGTCTAGGCTTATCCTTGATCGCGTCTAAAATGCCATACAAAGCCATGATTAATACACCATTAAAGTAAGTGAACACCAACGATTTTAAAATTGGAGCTAGCCACTCAACCCGTTTCTATACAAGGTTTTGTAACTAGTCTCTTTGACTTGATCTCAGCACTGCTGATCCACTATCTCAGTAATGGAAATTGGCGTAATTGTTGTTTTGCCGGTGGCTGAGAACCCCTTAATAAAGTCAGTTCCGAGCTTTCCAGTTGGATGGTGATTGTCGAAGGCATAACTATCAATGTCAAGAAAGTAATGAATTCCATTTTGAGTGATGGAGGCATTACCAGCTTTGTAATCTTCATGCGCTAGCGGGCCCGGAGCAACTATCTTGTAAGCTTGATATTTTACTATCTTGTACTTTGATGCATTCGTTTGGACAAAACTGTACAGAGTTTTAGTGTGAGCAGCACAAGCAAGATTGACATTATTGAATTTACTTGTTGCTGCCGAGGCATCTTTCTTGAATGCATCACTGGTCACTTGAGCTACTGCACTACCTGCACCCATCCACGGAATACTTATTACGTTGATTGAGACCACTGCCATGCTGGATAAACAAGTAGTTAAGAGTAAATTTGTAAAAGACGTTATTTTCATAGATTTTCATCCTTTTTTTCATTGAAGCTAGCATATGTAAAGATTTAAAATTTGTCAACCAGTTTATTGAGTTATTTGGATACCTTCACTTGGCGACTGCGCAGCTAAATAGCACTGTGGCAGTAATCTATTAACAGAGGGAAGCAGATCCTAGGCTACTGGAGTCAAGCATTGCCTGCAGAGTCAAAACAATCAGCATTACCAGTCCCACCAACATCCCAATAAGCGCTTTGGCGCATCTATTCCAGATTGCGCTTTTCAAAGCCTTTAATACCGGGTTCTTGGCTTGAATGAAGTCGGCAAGTTGCTGGACAGTTTTTTCCCCCAGTCAGTAGCCTGCAATCGATTGTCGATGTACTTGCCAATACTCCAATACAGCTTGGTTAGCTCTTAATTACTAGTGACAATGACATAGTTTTGCGCGTTCTTGATCAGGTCAAGAATCTCGGTAAATTGGGGCTATAGCCACTGTCGGCGATCGACGGTTTGAATAGCCGCCACATGCGCCGCTGGACCACCAAAGGCCGTTGCCCCGAGCTTCAGAAATACCATGGCTAATTCTGGAAGCTGGGACATGTCTTACCAAATTTTGTTCATGCTCAATATAAAACCGGGCATGACTTCATTGCAATTGATTGAAGCTGGAGATTTTAATACTTCGGCCTCTTGTCCTGATCGATAGATCTCCACCTGTTTGTTCTTAGGGTCGATGAGCAAGCCTAGTCTTACCCCGATCCGTTGATATTCCTGCATTTTTTTCTGTAACGGCTGCAACTTGTCTGTGGCTGACCGCAGTTCAATTAAAAAATCGGGCACTACTGTAATAAACCCGACAATGTTCACCCCCTCCAGTCGAGACTTTTCAATCCAAGACACATCTGGTGCTGGTTTACCGCTACCGAGTGCAGTGAAGTCATAACCACACGAAGAGTCGAATACTTCACCTAGCTCGGTTTGCTCATTCCAAATGCCAACTAGAAGATTCAGTCTGGAGTTTTTTTTGCTGGTTTCGCCGCCCGCTGGAGCCATAACAATCAATTCTCCATCTTTGGTTAATTCCAGGCGCAGATCGGGGTTATCGATACAGAGCTGATCAAATTGCTCTGGTGTTACTGTTAGCTTTGCATTGGTAACATCTAGTAGCAGGGTATCGATCGACGGCTTAGGAGCTGTGGCAGTTGTCATAAAAACCTTCAAACGCTTGCGGGGCTAGGTTATTAAGAGTTAACAGAATGCTGTAGCCAGTCTGTCAAATCCTTACTACTTGTAAAGTCCATCAGATCTTCACCGAGTTGGTCTAATTGTCCGATCGGTAGCTCCTCAATTTTCGCCAAAGTCTCTTCAGAAACTTTGCCAGCTCGACGGTTTAAAAGCTTAATAACCAACTCAACCTTGCCAGCTTTCTGGCTTTCTCTTTCAAGATTGCTGATGTAAGGCATATTTCTCTCATCCTCGTAGGCGATCAAATCTTTTTTAAAAGCTTTTTCCAGCTCTGGTGGCAGCATCATCACCCATTCGATAAAACGAAAAAGGCCAATGACTTCCTGCTCACTGTAGCCCCGTTGGTACATCATCTTCATCAGAGCAAGCTTTTGTTTTTTTCGCCGCTCCTGACTTTCTTTACCCTTGGTAGCTTGAGCTGCTAAATGAGCCCGTACCACCACTGCAAAAGGATTATCACTGGCTGCCAGCTCCTCCTTTCGCTTCTTATAGTCTACCAACTTCACGATCGGAAAAGAAGCCTGAATTTTAAAGCCTAAAGTCTCCCTAGCAAACGAATTGGGTCGCCAGTTTACATCGGTATCCCCCAGAACTGCAAAACTAGCCACTTCCCGCTTAAATTTGTCCCGCAGCCGCGCATAGTAAATAAAGACCCGCTCACCAAATTCTGCTTCCTTCTGATTCTTCTTGAAAAGTTGCTCCACTTGGGGAAACCCCAAGACCGCACTTTTCGCTGAATTTCAACATGGGCAACGATCCACTGTTCTTCGCCATTTCGTAAATAGACCTTCGCTAGCTTATCAGCGATTCTTTTGCCCGTCTCGGCCTCCAAAGTGACCTGTTGAAGCTCCCCATCCAAAAATTCAAAGCCTCGGCTCCAATCAATCTGGCTATAGGCTTCTGGGAAGAAAAAAGCCATGAATTGTGGGAAATAAGACTCTAGGATCTGCTTCCACGGCGTATCTAAGGGCGTTGTCATAAATTTTAAGAGTGCAGCGCGTCTACCAAACCTACCACAAGAGACGACAGAGCAAGCCTTTCAGCCACCAAGCCCATGCTTCTGCTTAATACTCTGAGTCAAGATATACTGAAATACAACGAGTTTATTAACAAAACCGATGCTGATAGGTTATGCCCGTGTGTCCACCGATGACCAAAATCTCAACCTTCAGAAAGATGCTCTACGGGCTGTTGGGTGCGAGAAAATCTTTGGCCTGTTGATTCTGTGCATGTTTGGCGCGTTGGCTGAGTTTGAGCGAAATTTGATTCGGGAAAGAACTCAGACGGGGTTGATTGCGGCGAGAGCCAGGGGGCGATTGGGGGGGGTAGACCGAAGGCTTTAGACCCAAAGAAGCGGGAGTTGGCGGTGAAGCTGTATAACGAGAGGTTGCACTTGATCGATGAGATTTGCGAGATGATGGGGATTTCTAAGCTGACTCCTTATAAGTATGTGGCAGAGAAAATTACTTAGCGCAAAATTTTGTAAAATAATATTAGTACTCACTTTCATTTTATCTTGGTTGATATGGTAAGTCTTGATTGTTTTATATTTCGCGAATTAAATATTCAAGAATTCTCAAAGCATCTTGAAATACCAGATAATATCGCAGTAGTTTTGTATAAACATTGGTTAAAAGAATACTCTAACAGAGCAATAGTGTTTTATAGGATGAACTATAAAAGACATCTCTCAAGAGAATTTCGTTTGTTTTGTCGGGAAAACTCATTAAGTATGAAGTATTTTTATGAAATAGATGATTTTCAGGATGCTGATATTAACTTAGAGATGTGGAAGAATTATTGTGAAAATAACTATTCGCTAATTCAACACAAGCAATTTTACGAAAGAATAATTGATGACTTCAGATCGCGTAAACTGTTATCTAACAATAGATTGAACCCTCTTGATTTCTTTGATGATTCTGATGATTTTAGTAGTATATGGGAAATTAAAAAAGAGCTAGCTAAAGAGCTTTGGTTTAACTTAAATATTCTGTTGCCAACAGAAAATAAGCAGGTGGAGAGTTGACAGTTGAGAAAGTTTATCCCTAGCTTGCTCGGCTATTTCTGTTAGTTGGTCTAGGGTCAAAATTGTTTCTGAGTTTTCACCAAAACTCTCTAACAGAAGGAATTATAACAACTTTGCTTGATCGATTAAGTCTAACAGTTGTTCTTTTTGATGGCTCAAAGTTGCCTTAATTTCTGGTGGCAGTTTCGACATGGTGGCTTCATTATTTCTGTAAATTACGATTATTTGAAGTGGTTTCTAGGAGTTCTCAAAGCATCTTAACCATTGAGGGTCTTTTTAGCATAGACCTACTCTTGATTTTCTTACGCTCGCAGTCAGTCGAAATCACGCCGGGTTTCTGAGTTATGTAAACAGTTCTAAAACTTTTTGCCGATTAGGTTTGCCTTGGGGCAGATCTGTAATCTCATTAATCGCTTCGTTCAGCGCTGGTTGTTTGGAGGTAAAACATTTGCTCTGCCTCTGTTTTGCAGCGTGACATGATGATGCGACGATGTGTCCAGATCAATTGCGACCGCAGCGCGGTCGTAATTTCGGGGTAAGTTTCATAAAATTGGCGCATCCGTTCCAGATTGTGCCTTTCAAAGCCTTTTCTACTGCCATAACATGCCTCACTCTCCGTAAGTGTATTGAATCCGCTGTAACTCTAAATCAGCAAAGCAATCCACCGCCCAATTAGATAAACGCTGCATCATGTGAAAAGGATAGGTGTGAGCAATGCCCACCACCGGAATATTAGCGGCCTTGGCAGCCTGTAAACCAGGGAAAGTATCTTCGATCGCCAGACATTCTTGGGGTTGCACCTGCAATCGATCGGCTGCCAGCAAATATCCAGAAGGCGAGGGCTTGCCAGAGTTAACATCTTCACAGGCTACGATGGTGGTAAATCTCTCTATTAGACCACTTTGGCGCAACACCGCGTCAACTTCCGATCGCATGGCTCCAGTTACAATCGCTAACTGTAAACCAGCAGACTGGGCTTCGTCTAAAAAATCAACTAAATCGGCGTAAATCGGTAGCTCCGTGATCGATCCTAAGCGCTGTTGATAGGCCGCAGTCTTTTTGACCAGCAGCTTTTGCAACTGGATATCATCGATCGATCGCCCCTGCTCAGCCAAAAGCTCCAACAAACAAGCTCGATCGCTCTTTCCTAAACAAATTTGACGATAGTTTTTGGAGGCTGGGCGCAAGTTTTCGGCTAGCAGCAGCTCATCTATCAACTGCCGATGAATTGGCTCATCGTTAATGATCGTACCGTTAAAATCAAGAAGAACTGCTTTGAGAGGCATCGGGAAAGGGAAAAGTAAGGCTACTATCAGAATATCTCTGACCAACTTATTCTACCTTGCCAAACTATCTCCTTCCCAAATTTTTAGGACTACAAAAAATCCTAGCCTACGATCGAGCCTGGTTACGCGGAGATCTGTTAGCTGGCATCACCGTTGCCGCCTATTTAACTCCCCAATGCTTGGCTCATGCCGAGCTGGCTGGTTTGCCCCCAGCCACCGGACTATGGGCGATAGTTTTGCCCTTTTTAGTCTATGCCCTACTGGGTTCTTCGCCACAGCTCTCGATCGGCTCAGAATCTGGGATCTCACTGTTAACTGCGACGGCTTTAGCCGGTTTGACCAAGAGTAGTAGTAGTGCCATTGATTTAGCGGCGCTGTTGGCCTTTTTGGTGGGCATTATTTGCTTAATTGGCTATGGTCTGCGGTTAGGATTTTTGGCCAATCTGCTTTCTAAGCCGATCTTGGTGGGCTATATGGCCGGGGTTTCGCTGTTGATGATGGGTGGACAGATGAGTAACTTGACGGGTATCAATACCACTGCCGAAACTGTGCTGGGTTCAGTATTACAAGTCTGGCAAAATCTGGATGTTTATCACTGGCCCACGCTGGCGATCGGTTTGTTTGTGTTGATTTTTTTGTTTACTGTCCAGAAGCTGGCTCCTAGTTTTCCGGCTCCCTTGTTAGGCGTATTGCTGGCTACCGGGGCAGTGGCCGGGGGAAATTTGGAGCAGGCGGGAGTGGCAGTAGTGGGGATAATTCCCCCTGGGTTGCCCCAACTGGGTTTACCTCAGGTGTCGATCGAAGATGTTAAATCTTTGCTGTTACCAGCATTGGGCATTGTGCTGGTGGGCTATTCCGACAATGTGTTGACGGCACGAGCTTTTGCTAGCCGCAATGGTTACACGGTGGCAGCAGATCAGGAATTATTGGCTTTGGGAGTGGCGAATTTGAGCAATGGTTTAGCCCATGGTTTTCCGATTAGCAGCAGTGCCAGCCGCACGGCTTTAGGTGAATCGGCTGGCGGAAAAACGCAGTTGTATGCGATCGTAGCGTTGATTGTAGTGATTTTAGAGCTGTTGTTTCTGCGTCCAGTGCTGGCTGTTTTTCCCAAAGCAGCTTTAGGAGCCTTGCTAGTTTTTGCGGCTACTCGGTTAATTGATATTCCAGAATTCATCAGGCTATATAATTTTCGGCGCAGCGAATTTGGTTTGGCGATCATTACACTGATTGGCGTAACGTTTACTGATATCACGATCGGAGTAATTATTGCAGTCGGTCTATCTTTGGTGGAATTGTTGTGGCGATTGCTGCATCCCCAAATAATAGTGATTGCAAACGTTGATTTTTTGATCTACCGCTATGATGCGCCGCTGTGCTTTGCTAATGCGGAGGATTTACGAGAGAGACTGATGAAAACAGTGGAAGATCACCCCCAAATTCAAAAGTTAATTTTGGAAACCAAAAAAATGACTAAGAATGATATTACGGCAATCGATATGCTAGAGGAATTGAGGATTGAATTGTTCGATCGAGGGATTGTCTTAGAGAGCAGAGAAGTTTCTCCAGCAGCAAGCAGAGATTCTGATATGCTTCTATATTGATGTTAACTTTGTTAAACCGTGACCTTGAGCGTCCATACCGAGCTATCCACCCAGAAGATCTCCGAGCCAATCTCTGAGCAAGTGAGCGCCGTTACCCCCAACGACTCTCCGATTAAAACCACCTTCAACGTCCAAGAGATCGCCGAACTCTTGCCCCATCGCTACCCCTTTGCCCTGGTCGATCGCATTATCGACTTCGTGCCCGGTGACAAAGCGGTGGGTATCAAAAACGTCAGTTACAACGAAGAATTCTTCCAAGGCCACTTTCCGGGGTATCCGCTCATGCCGGGAGTGCTCATTGTGGAAGCCATGGCTCAAGTTGGAGGCATTATTTGTGTACAGCTTCCCGAATACACCAGCGGCTTATTTGTATTTACTGGCATCGATGGGGTACGTTTTCGCCGCCAAGTAGTTCCCGGCGATCAATTGGTCATGACCGTCGAATTACTGTCTTTCAAACGCGGACGCTTTGCTAAAATGAAGGCACGAGCGGAAGTAGACGGTCAGCTTGCTGTCGATGGTGAATTAATGTTTACCTTAGTGGAGGTTTGAAGCCAGCTTTTGGTGAACAATATTTATAGAAACTGGGTCATTGGGTAAAAGTTGTTCATTCGCCCTAGGCAAAAGCAACTGGTGCTGAGCTAGTCAAAGTAAGCTATCAAAGTTGGGTCAAAAGTAATGCAAATGGTTGGAGCGGCGAATTTGACGAGGCTAATTCACCCCACGGCGGTCATCGATCCGGGAGCCGAGCTAGACCCTAGCGTCAAAGTGGGTCCTTTCGCCGTGATTGGCGATCGAGTAAAAATTGGTGCCGGTACCTCTATCGGTGCCCATGTGGTAATTGAAGGCCCTACCGAAATTGGGATTGGCAATCAAATTTTTCCGGGAGCAGCGATCGGCTTAGAAACTCAAGATTTAAAATATGCGGGTGGCGAAACCGGCCTAAAAATTGGCAATTACAACCGCATCCGAGAGTATGTGACCATTAACCGCGCCACTGGTGATGGTGGTTTTACGGTAATTGGGGACAATAATTTACTGATGGCCTATGTGCATATTGCCCACGACTGTTGCATCGAAGACGATGTGAAAATTGCCAATGCCACCTCTTTAGCTGGTGATGTATACATTGAATCTGGGGCGGTAATCAGCGGGGTACTGGGCATTCATCAATTTGTGCGGATTGGTAAACTGGCCATGATTGGCGGCATGACCAGAATTCAGCGCGATGTGCCGCCCTTTACCATCGTAGAAGGCAACCCGGCTCGGGTGAGATCTTTAAATTTGGTGGGAATGAAGCGATCGAACTTTAGCAGCAGCGAAATCACTGCCCTAAAAGAAGCCTATCGAGTGATTTATAATTCTGAACATACGCTCCAGGCCGCACTGGATTCATTTGGGACAGCAGAAACAACTGCTCAGGTAGAACATTTAGTTAAGTTTTTGCAGGCTTCTAGCCAATCACCTCGTCGAGGGCCTATTCCCGGTCGTTTACGCGATCGCCGAGATACCGAATCATGAAAAGAATTTTTATTAGCACTGGAGAAGTCTCTGGTGATTTACAGGGTTCGTTGCTGGTTACTGCCCTCTATCAGAATGCCCAAAAACAGGGCATTGAAATTGAAGTTGTAGCCCTGGGCGGAGTCAAAATGGCTGCTGCCGGTGCCAAGCTGTTAGGTGACACCACCGGCATTGGATCTATGGGCATTGTGGAGCATTTTGCTTTTATGGGGCCTACATTTAAGCTGCAAAGCAAGGCTCGCCAATATTTACAAGAAAATCCTCCCGATGCGATTATTTTGATTGATTACATGGGGCCAAATATGTTTATTGGCAAGTTTGTGAAGCAAACTTTTCCAGAGATTCCAGTCTTTTATTATATTGCACCTCAGCAATGGGTTTATGCGGCTAGTGATAATGACACCAAAAAGATAGTTAACTTTACCGATCGGCTGTTTGCAGTGTTTCCGTTTGAAGCCAGCTTTTATGCCGAAAAAGGAGCCAATGTAAAATTTGTTGGCCATCCCTTAGTCGATCGGATGGCGACTTGTCCCACCCGCTCAGATGCTAGAGCTACATTGGGTATTACAGATGAAGAAATAGCGATCGCCCTGATCCCAGCCTCGCGTTGGCAAGAATTAAAGTATCTCATGCCTGCCATCTTTGAAGCTGCTCAAAAACTACAAACTGTTTTGCCCAATGTGCGATTTTGGGTGCCTTTATCTCGGGAAGAATACCGAGATTCTATTCAAACAGCGATCGGTCAATATCAGCTACAGGCTAAATTGATTTCTGATCAGCCAGATGCGGTGCTAGCGGCAGCAGATTTGGCGATTACTAAGTGCGGCACTGTGAGCTTAGAGCTGGGCTTACTGAGTGTGCCTCACCTGGTAATTTATAAGTTTAATAAAGTCACTGCCTGGATTGCTCGGAATATTTTACGGGTTACTTTTCCGTTTATTTCGCCGGTTAATTTGGCCGAAATGAAGCCAATTGTAGCTGAATTAATTCAAGAAGAAGCCAACGCCGATCGGATTGTGGCAGAGTCTTTAGCTTTGCTGCAAAATGTCGATCGACGAAATAAAATGCTAGCTGATTATGCCGAGATGCGAACGGCTTTTGGGCCACCGGGGGTATGCGATCGAGTGGCCAATGAGATTTTGCTTTTGCTGTAAAAATCTTGAGTTGTTTTGATAGCTCTGCTTGCTTCTCATTACTGAGTTTTCTATACGGTAGCTAGTCTTTCATCGATATTTTCGCTTGCTTCAGTGTCGCCCAGGCAAAGCTGTAGCAAAGTAATGATTGCATCGATCGAAGACTCCTTTTCGTTGGCATTCACCATCATGACTGGTGGCTGTGGCGCACCGGGTAAATAACCCAAGGCCAAAGTGATATTTTCTAGTGACCAAGCACCAGCACAATCATTATGTGTTACCCCAATTAACATGGGAATTTTCGCCCGTTGATTCATAAAGTTTAAAATACGCCGAGCATGGTGAAACTCGCTAGGGCGATGGGCTGCAACTAATAAAATATAGGCATGAGCCTTGTTAATTAAAATATCCCACATAAAATCGAAGCGCGATTGCCCAGGAGTGCCATAAATATGCAAAGACATATCAGGGCCAAAAGATAAAGTACCAAAATCCATCGAAACCGTAGTGTTTTGCTTCATCTGACCAACTTCATCAGTGGCTTTGCGATCGGTATCTACTACCTCAATCTCACTGATAGATCGTACAAAAGTACTTTTACCAGCGCCGACACAGCCAGTAATTACCAAACGCATAATTTCCATAGTTTTTTACTTCTGCTTCTTCAAAAAGCCCACTAAATTGTTCAAGAAAGAGTTAGATACCTTGGGTTTGGTGCTGGAGGCGATCGCGCTAATGGCACTAATAGAATTAGCCAAAGCTGGAGCTTTTTTTAGACTTTGCTCCAGAACAGGAGAGTCTAAGGCAATTTCTTTGAGCAAATTGACTGTTGTTAAACGAAAAGCAATTTCTTGAGCTTTTCGCACCGATACACCAATTTTTGTAGCTATCTCACTAATACTCAGTTTTCCATTAGCCGCAGCGAACATTTGAGCTTCTTGACTGTCTAGCTTATATTCTGGTAAAGACTCTTGCAGTCTTTGTAAGCCAAATTCTGGTGCTGGTAACTTGCATTCTAAATAAGTCCAGTCTTTTAAGGATCTCATTCCCAATAGGCTAACTTCCACTGCCGTAACGCTCATGCCAGTCATTTCTGGCTTGATGTGCGCTACCGATGCCCGATCATCGAAGTGAAACTTGGCATTTTGTAGCTTAAATAAAGAACAAACAGCTTGTAGTACCTGAGCATGAAATAAAATACGTAGTTGCTCTACATCAATCAAATTGATCGATTTGAGGTGTAGACCCAAGGGTGCTGTTAAGGTTTTAGATTGCACTCGGAGATTGGCCGATGTTTCTGCGCCAACCCAGTTACGTTTTTCTATCATCGAAATCAGACCTAAAGTACTAAGATCTTTGGCATGAGCTACTACTCGACCATTTTGAAACCAAGTATATTCATAAACTTCAGCAGTTTTTGCTGCTGGATTTGATTCTATGCTAATTGAGAGTAGGCCAGTTTTACTGCCTTGCTGAATAAATTGTAGTATTTCAGCTAAAGAATAATCTGCTAAATATCCGGTGAGTGCCATTGTATTTCCTGTGAGCTAAGTCTGACCCATATCCCATAAAAATTTAGTAGAGCTGGGTTCTAGGAAAATAAAACCCAGTTAGTTGAAAATTAATTCAAGGCAGCTTTCAGTTGGCTGACTGCTTTTTTGATATCGAGCATCAGCAAACCTTGCTTAGCACTTTGGTTGGCCAACACCAACAAAACTGCTTCTTCGCCGCAGCCCATCAAAATACCATAGCCGTTGTTGCCTTCCACCAAAATTCGATCGACCTCGCCACGCGCCAATTCTTTCCCAATTCGTTCGCCCAAAGAAAGCATTGCTGCCGACATGGCCGAAGTACGCTCTTCGTCCATACCGCTAGGTAGAGTAGAAGCCAACGGCAAGCCGTCAGGAGATACCAAAGCAGCACCTTGAATATCGGCAGTGCCTGCTACGAAGTTCTGTAAAATTGCCCCAAGTGCGTTAGCCATGATTGTTTATTCCTATGTTGTTAATGTAGTTAGGTGTATTGTAAGAAATTAAGAATTAGTCCACTTTGGTAAATTCAAAAACGTCGTGAGTACCACCACGTAATACTGATTCGGTGTGGATGCCACGGAGTTTTAGGCCAGTAACTTCTTCTAAAGCGCCCCAAATTGCACCCATCGAGAAAGTGCATTTGCGAGGAGAACCGATTTCTTCACCAGCAGAACAAATAGTTTCGGAGCAATATACTTTGATCATGCTGCCTTCATCGGTGATGCTGTCTACAGCAGTCAAGCGAGTGCCATTTTGGCCAACAGCTTCATTGAGCAATGCCGCAATTTTAGCTAAATCGGTGCTAGCGCCCGAAAGACCCAAAGACTTTGCCAAAGCTTTACCCCGAGCGCGACCAGCCGAGATCAACGAAATAGCAGTGGCTTTTTCGCCTAAAGCATCTTCCATGCCAGTAATGACAGATTTAAAGCAAACAATGCTGCTAAAATCACCCAGGTTAGCACGGGTTACAGTAGCCATGTTTTATCCTCAATTTAAGATTAAATATTTTGTGTTTGAGAGCAAAGTCTTACGCAAAACAAGATGTTTTGAATTGCTAGTAAATAGCCTCGGTATATCTATCGTTCCCGATTACAACCATCGAGTAACATCTTTGTAGCAAGAAATTATTTTCGAGTGAATTTACCTGCTGTTACATTTATATATAAATAACCTTGCTAACCGTATCCGTAGAATTACCAGGGTTGAGAAGAGTTGGCTTTTTTTCAGAGAATATTTATTTTGGTATTTTAAGATACAAAAATATCGCTAAAATCATTAGAGTTTTTATTTTATGAATCTTCTAAATCTTGATCAAGATCATCGACATTGAGACCAGCCGTAAACTCAGTTAAATCTTGATTTTGACTGCGACGAGAAGGACGACGAAATTGTTTGGCAGCTAAGCGCGGCTCTAAAGTAGCGGCATTGCCTGCTTGATGTCGCTGTTTCCACTGGTTTTCGGGCTGGCGCTGCTGGATTTGCTGCTGTTCCCATTGCTGGCTAATCTGCAAAAAATTGCGATAGTGTTCGTAGCGTTCCCAGGTGCGATCGAGTGCACAGCCCGGTTCATCTTCATGACGACAATCTGCAAACTGACAGTTAACATGCTGACTGCGGATCTCCGGAAAATAGCCTGCTAACTCGATCGGCGTACAAGTTAAATCTGGCTGATTAAACCCCGGAGTATCAGCAATCAAGCCCCCCATCGGCAGCTCAAATAACTCTACATGACGGGTCGTGTGGCGGCCTCGATGCAGTTTGCCTGAGACTGCTGCTACCCGCAAATGCAAATCGGGAATCAGCTTGGCAATCAGGCTAGATTTACCGACTCCAGAATGCCCGGCTAAGACCGTAATTTGATTTTGCAGATGCTGGCGCAAAGTCTCCAGCCCCTGATTGGTGTGAGTGCTCACTAATAGCGGTGGATAGCCCCAAGCCGTTAATCGATCGACCCAAATTTGCTGTTCTGCCAGCGAAATTAGATCACTCTTATTTAGACAGAGCTGGACTTTGACTCCTACGCCTTCTGCTTTGACTAAGAATTTGCTGAGAGTCCAAGGCTCGATCACTGGCTCTGCCATCGCAAAGACCAGTAAGACCGCATCGACATTGGCGATCGGTGGCCGGTCTAACTCACTACGGCGATCGGCCACCGCTACAATTGCGCCTCGTTCACCTTGCCAATCACTAACGGTAACGGCATCACCAGCGATTACCGTAGTGCCAATTTTTTTTAATTTTTCGCGCTTGGTGCACAGCAGTCTGCGTCCAGTGGCTAGCTGCACCATATAAAAGTTGGCCTGCACCGCAACTACGATGCCGGTAACTAGGTCACTCAAGAATCTGGGCGCTGCTGACTTGCAAAGCGCAAAAATCGAGGTGTTCGATGGTTTGTAAAATTTGGTAGCCAGACATTTGGAGGCTGTTAGGCACTTGTTCGATCGGCTCACCTTTATCTAGCCAGACTTCTAAAATCTGATTAGGAGGCATTTTTTCGAGGCGCAGCTTAGTACGCACAAAGTTAAGCGGGCAGGGAGTACCCCGTAGATCGAGCTGTTCGTGGGGATTTGCGTTCATTTAAACAAACCACCTAAAAAGTTTTCGATGCCGCCTTTGCCCACTTTTTCGCCGCGAATTTTCACTAGTTTTTCTAGCAGTTCTCGTTCTTCGGCGCTAACTTTGCCTGGAATCTCGACTTTGAGGGTCACTAAATGATCGCCACGACTGACATCATTACCCAGGCGCGGTACGCCTTTGCCAGTCAAAGTCATCACTGTATTGGGTTGAGTACCCGGCTCGATCGTTGCTTCTAATAGCCCATCTACAGTATCAATTTCGATATGACTGCCCAAGATTGCTTGCAAATAACTAATTTGTACGACCGATAAGATATTAATACCTTCTCGCCGGAACTGGCGATCTTCAGCCACCATCAGGTAAACATATAGGTCGCCAGGAGGACCACCTCGCAGTCCAGCATCTCCTTCCCGCGAGACGCGCAGGCGAGTACCGTTATCTACGCCTTTCGGAATAGTAATTTCTAGTTTCTTAGTTTCTTGCTTCCGACCAGCGCCATTGCAAGATTCGCACTTGTCTTCGATCACTTGGCCTTCCCCGTTACAGGTTGGGCAAGCGGCCACCTGGTTAAAAGTACCAAAAGGAGTTTTCGTCGATCGGCGCACCTGACCAACCCCATTACAAGTAATACAGGTTTTTGGCTGGCTGCCGGGCTTACCACCGGTACCGGTACAAACTCCGCAGGTTTCTAGGTGAGGAATCCGAATTTCTTTGCGTCCACCAAACACTGCTTCCCGAAAATCTAGTTTTAAATCTAAGCGCAGATCTTCGCCCCGCACCGGACCATTGCGCCGACGGCCACCGCCGCCTTGACCTTGGGCACCACCAAAGCCGCCAAAAAACGTCTCAAAAATATCGGCTAAGCCGCCCATATCACCAAAATCGCCGTAGCCTGGACCACCGGCACCAGAGCTGACCCCAGCTTCACCAAACTGGTCGTAGCGTGCGCGAATTTCTGGATCAGAAAGTACTTCGTTGGCGCGAGAAACCTCCTTGAACATATCTTCTGCACCAGGCTCTTGATTCACATCTGGGTGATACTTGCGAGCCAAACGACGATAAGCGCGTTTGATTTCCTCTTGATCGGCGTTACGGCTGATGCCCAGAGTTTCGTAATAGTCGCGTGCCATAAATTATTTCTGTCACAAGTGGGAAGTTGGCGAGCAGTCACAGCGAAACTGCCAGCTTCACTCTACCGCAAATCTTGATGGACTGAAAAGGTCGTATTTCCCGCACAAATTTCTGGGTCAATACTATTCCACAACTTCATAGTCGGTGGCAGCAGTTTCGTCATCGTCAAAATCCACGGTGAGAGTACTGGCTACTTTGCGATGACCATTGGTTCCGTTTGTGGGAGCTGGTGGCGGTGGTGGTGGTGAAGCGCGGCGTGACTTACTTTTGTGGTCGCTTGGCTCCGAGAAGCTCTGACCATCGGCTTGTTGGTATACGGCGCTGCCCAGTTGGAGAATTTTTTGTTGCAGTCGATCGATCATGCCTTGGATATTATCAATATTGGCGCTAGGTTCTAGCATGGCCATTTGCAGCTCAGAGACGGCTTCATCTACCGATGCCTGCAAGTTCGGCGCAATTAGGTGTCCGTTGTCCCGGAGAGTGCTCTCGTAGCTGTAGATCATGCTCTGAGCCTGGTTGTTCAGCTCGACCAACTGTAGTCTGCGCCAGTCTTCTTGAGCGTTAGATTCGGCTTCCCGCTTCATCCGATCGATGTCTAACGGCGTTAAGCCGCCAGTATTGCTGATTGAAATGGTTTGCTCCCGGCCAGTACCCCGATCTTGAGCCGATACTTTGAGGATGCCATTTACATCAATTTCAAAAGTTACTTCGATTTTGGGTACGCCCCGAGGTGCAGGGGGGATGCCTTGGAGCAAGAATTTACCCAAGCTCTTGTTATCTCGTGCCATAGCGCGTTCGCCTTGCAGCACATGAATTTCTACCGAGGTCTGACCATCGATCGCCGTAGAAAATTCCTGAGATTTACTGGTCGGAATGGTGGTGTTGCGTTCAATGACCTTGGTACAGACTTCGCCTAATGTTTCGATACCCATAGATAACGGCGTAACGTCTAGCAGCAAGACATCTTTGACATCGCCCCCCACTACTCCGGCCTGAATGGCTGCGCCCATGGCAATTGCTTCATCTGGGTTGATCGATCGATCTAGCTCTTTGCCACCAAAGAAACCCTGAAGAGCTTTTTGCACGGCAGGGATGCGGGTAGAACCGCCGACCAAGAGAATTCGATCGATTTCATTGATGCTCATATCGGCATCTTTGAGTGCCCGAGTTACCGGATCGAGGGTGGCATCAATGAGGTGCTGCACCATTTCTTCAAATTGACTGCGGCTCAGCTCTACCTCTAGGTGCTTTGGTCCGGAGGCATCCGCAGCAATAAAGGGTAGGTTAATGGAGGTGTTAGCTCTAGTGGAAAGCTCAACTTTAGCTTTTTCAGCCGCTTCCCGTAAGCGCTGTAAGGCCATTTTGTCCCGTTGGAGGTCGATGCCTTCTTTCGTGCGAAAATCTTTGCTCAGCCAGCGGACAATTTCGTTATCAAAGTCATCACCCCCCAAGTGGTTGTTGCCACAGGTGGCCTTAACTTCAAATACGCCATCGCCCAAGTACAAAATGGATACATCAAATGTACCGCCGCCGAGGTCAAAAACCAAGATGCACTGCTGCTTATCCATTTTGTCTAGTCCATAAGCCAGAGCGGCAGCAGTAGGCTCGTTGATGATTCTTAAGACTTCTAGACCGGCGATTGTGCCAGCATCTTTGGTGGCTTGACGCTGGGCATCGGTAAAATAAGCCGGAACAGTAATTACGGCCTGCTCTACGGCAGTACCCAAAAAGTCTTCGGCATCGCGCTTCAGCTTCTGCAAAATCATGGCCGACACCTCTTGGGGCGTGTAGCTACGACCTCGAATTTGCACATCTACGGTGTTTTCACGACCTTTAGTACAGTTATAGGGCACCCGACTTCGCTCGGTTTCGGTGTCGTCCCAGCGGCGACCAATAAAGCGTTTAATGCTGTAAACGGTGTTTTCAGCATTGGTTACGCCCTGACGTTTAGCCAATTGACCAATGAGGTTTTCGCCGCCTTTGGCGAAACCCACCACGCTGGGCGTTGTCCTAGTGCCTTCGCTGTTGGCGATTACTACGGGTAAACCGCCTTCGAGAATTGCTAGGCAACTGTTGGTAGTGCCGAGGTCGATGCCAATTACTTTTGCCATAAACTTGCCTTAAAAATAGGGCAGTCGAAATGTAAACAATAAAAAATCACAAGGGGGCTGATTTAAGGCTCGAAGTTTTCGAGTCCGGTAGCAGCATCTTCTGCCGACAACTGCTCGATCGGAGCAGCTACTTTCACCAAAGCATGGCGTAAGATTTTGTCTCCCAGGAAATACCCTCGCTGTAGCTCTTCAATTACCGTACCTTCTGGGTGTTCTTCGGTGGGCTGGCGCATGACTGCTTCATGCAGGTTGGGGTCAAACATTTGTCCTTCGGGACGCATGGGGGAAACCCCAGATTTTTTCAGGGTGTCTACGAGTTGCTTATAGACTCCTTGATAACTTTTATGGATTTCTAATTCTCCATCGTTTTGTGGTTTGATTTGGGTGCGTGCCCGTTCAAAGTTATCCACAACCGATAATATATCGGTGATGGTATTGCATTTAATGCGCAGCTCTAGCTCTTCTTTTTCTTTGGCTGTGCGCTTGCGAAAATTATCAAAGTCGGCGGCAATGCGCACATACTGATTTTGAGCAGTATCTTTTTGCTCAGTCAGTTCGGCAATGCGACCGGTCAAGGTTGTGAGTTCAGCTTCTGGGCTTTGATCCTGAATGTCGGTGGCCTCTGGTTCGTTGGCTGCGTCGAGCGCCTCTAAATTTTCCAGGGTTTCAGAGACGTTTTCAGGGGTTTCAGAAACGTTTTCAGCAGTGGGAGATTGGGGGTCGATTTCACTCATCATAAATATTCCGATTAACAACTTGCTAGCGGGGATGCATTAGCCACTGTAAAACATTTTTGGTTCAGTTGACATGTGAATACCCGTCAGCTAAGGGGTGGTGATTAAAGATGGAATATAACAAACTTCAATTGAATCTCAGCCCAATCAGTCTAAATTGGTGAAATGAGCGAAATTGTACGAGTTCTATCCTCTAAGGTATTATTCCCAGCTACTAGGTCAGATTATCACTTAGTATTTGTTATTTCTTCACCACTTGCAGGTGATGCAGGATGGGATCGCTGTTACCAATGACTTCTCCACCGCTTGCCAAGATACCTTTTAGGTAGCCGATCGACTGCGCAGTAACAATTTCGCCAGGAATCAGTACCGGAATGCCCGGTGGATAGGGGCAGACTAGTTCAGCGGAGATTCGATCGACGGCCTGATCGATCGGCACAGTTTCTGAAGCGGCAAAAAAGGCCGATCGGGGAGTAATGGCTGGGATGGTAATTGATGGAGTGGTAGTTAATGTATCTGGCCAATCGAGCGGGGCAATTTCTAGCTCGGTACTGGCCTGCTGTGCCAGCCCGCGCATCCCAGCTACCAACATTTCTAGATCCCATTCTCGGTTGCCAATGCTGATAATAAAGGTGAGGTGGCGCTGGGAGGGCATTTCGGCTACCACTTGATATTGATCACAGAGCATTGCGTCAGCTTCGTAGCCGCTGTAGCCCAAGCCGGTGGTGGTGATGGTGAGGCGGGTGGGGTCGAAGTAGCGGCAGCCCGGTTGGGTTCTGGCCAAATCTAAGACCAAAAGGCCGGGAATGTTGCTGAGTTCCGATCGAGCTTTTTGGGTTAAGGCTAAGGTGCGATCGAGTAGTTCTCGGCCATAGGTGGCCATTTGGGCTTGGGCGCTGTCTAATGAAGCTAAGAGTAAGTAGCTGGGGCTGCTGGTTTGGATAATTTGCAGGCAGCGATCGACTCGACCGATATCGATCAAATCGCCCTGTACATGGAGCATCGCGGCTTGAGTGAGGGCACCGAGGGTTTTGTGGGTAGATTGGATGACTAAATCAGCCCCCAGAGCCAAGGCTGATGGCGGCAGATCGGGATGGAAGCCCAGATGTGCACCGTGGGCGGCATCGACTAACAGAGGGATATTATGTTGATGGGCGATTGTCGCCATGGCGGCTAAGTCCCCGCAAACTCCGTAATAAGTAGGGGCAACTACCATGATCGCTTTGATCTGGGGATATTCTTGTAAGGCCAGGGCGATCGATTCGGGGGTAATGCTGTGGGCAATGTCTAACTCAGGGACATACTCAGGCTGCACAAAGATCGGCACTGCGCCGCTGTGGATTAATCCAGCAATGATCGATCGATGGATATTGCGAGGCAGCAGAATTTGATCACCCGGTTGACAGGTGGCCAAGATGGCCGCCATTACTCCGCCGCTGGTACCGTTTACCAGGTAGCGGGTGTAGGTGGCTCCAAAAGTGTGGGCGGCGAGGTTTTGCGATGCGGCGATCACTCCACTGGGAGCCGCCAGGTTATCGAGTCCAGGAATTTCTGGCAGATCAAGCTTCAGTCCGGCTGTCTGGAATAGCTCCGTAAACTCTGCCCCCATTCCCCAGCCGTGTTTGTGACCGGGGGTATAAAAAGGGGCGTGCTCAGTGGTTGTCCACTGTTGCAGTGATTTGATGATGGGGGTGGTCATAAACCGAGCTTCGATCGCATGTCGGCATCTTTACCACGCATTCCACTGATCACGGCTACGCCGTCTTTGACAAACAGAGGACGCTTAATCAGCATGGCATCTTTAGCAAAAGCCGCTGCCCATTGTTCATCTGTCCAGGTTTGCTTTTCGTCACCCAGGGCACGATAGGACAGGCCAGAGGTGTTCCGTAAGGGCTTAGAACCTAGGGCTGCCACCCAGGCTGTGGTTTCGGCTAAGCTGGGGGGCTGCTCTTTGGTATTGATAAATTCGTAGGTGGCATCGGCACCATCTAACCATTGGATCGCTTTTTTGCAGGTGCCGCAGTTGGGGATGCCGTAGACTTTGATGCTCATAATTAAAAATTAATAGACTGGAAAATCATCTCATCTGAGCGTAACAGCAGAGAAAAATTTTGTCGAAAAAAATATGGGGTATCAAAGTTCGATCGATCTCGCCCTGATCGATTAAGTTCACAGCTTCAATAACATCTTTGAATTCTCTGCAATGCTTAGGAAAAAGACCTGTGTTGACTTTTATAACCGTGAGGGCAGCGACTTACGATTCCGGCGATAAAAACGGTAGTGACAGAGACGTTCTTCGCAAACAAAAGGATAAAAACCAAATAGCGAGATAAAGCGGTCAAAACCATGTCTTCTAGAACGATAGACATCTGGGCACGAACACTTCGGGCATTTATAACCGCTAACGCTCATTTAATGTATTCCTGAAAAATTTTGCTAAACATCCCAGACATTAGTCTAACAGGGAAGTGCAGCGCATTTTATGTGTTGAGTAACAATTATTTAGTAAAATTTACTGATGTTAATCTTTCATGATTTTTGGCACTTTAAAAAACCCACCTTCGATCGAGGGCGCACTGTTATACAGACCTTCTAAGTTAGGGTAATCTACATGCTCATCTACCCGCGTGATATTCTGCACGTCGATCGCCCGTAAGGTAGGCTCCACATTTGTAGTATCCAATTCACTGAGCTGCTCGAAGTAATCTAAAATGCTGCTCATTTGCTGAGCATACTGCTCTTCTTCGGCAGCAGTTAATTCTAATCTGGCCAGCAGAGCGACTTTATGAACCTGAGCGGAATCGAGCATAAAAAATTTCCAAAAACTAAGAGCCGGTGAGAATGCCCACCAGCCCATTATTCTAGCCGAAACTTGGTGCTAGAAGAATACTTCGATGTTCGATCGACCAGTGGTTTTTAACCAGTTCTGCGCCTCAATGTAATTGTTGGGGGCAATTTTGACTGCCTGCTTCCAGTAAGAGGCGGCCTTATCAAACAGTTCCTCCGCGCCATCCATATCATTGTCTTCTTGGGCGCGTTCTCCCTGGAAGTGATAAATCACCGCAATGTTGTTTAAAGCCTGACAAAGACGGGCGTTGAGTTCGATCGACTGATGGTAAAGATCCAGCGCCTTGGCGTGATCGCCGTTACTGGCATAGATTAGACCCATGTTGTAAAGGATGTAACTGCGATCGTAGGGGTTTTCTTCTAGGCGCAGGGCTTCTTCGTAGTTATCTAGCGCCTCGGCATATTCTCCATCGGCTTGAGCCGACATGCCATCTCGATAATAAACAAAAGCTTCTTTGGCCTTTTTGTTGGTGGGCATCATCTTTAAGATCATGTCGGCCATGACTGTAAAGCTTTTATCGATGAAGTTGTCGTTCTTCTGAGTTCTAGGCATGGGAATGGAGAGAGAGGTTTTGCTTCTTCCATAGGATATCGTGAAAACCGTAGATCCGGGGCGGGCTGGACTGTTGCGAATTATGAAGATTTTTGCCTGGGCTAAAAACTGGAGCTGCCGCCGCAGGTTTGCGGTTAAGGTTCCTGTTCATTTCCAAAAACAATATTTTCAAAAACTTCCTCGATCGGCAAGGTCAAATTAATACAATCTAATTCCACCAAGTCTCCGGCAGCATAGCTGATAATTTCCCAGCGACCCTGATCGTTTTTGTGATAAATATCGATCGCTATTTTATTGGTGCTAACCAGCAAATAGTCTTGCAAGCTAGGGGAACGGCGATACAAACCAAATTTGTCGCCTCGGTCGTAAGCCTCGGTGGAGGCTGATAAAACCTCAATAATTAAACAAGGATGACTAAGAAACTTGGTGGCCGATCGATCGCGTTCATCACAGCTTACACTCGCATCAGGGTAGACATAATCATTGGAGTTGTGAATATTGACTCTGGCATCGGAGTTAAAAACTCGACAGCCACCTTTGCGTAAATGACTTTTCAAGAGAAAGTTTAAATTACTAGCAATTTCACTATGGTTCAGTGTCCCTCCTGTCATGGCATAAACTTCACCATCAATATATTCATGGCGAATTTGTTGTTGTTCCTCCCAGTCAAAATATTCTTCGGGAGTCAGTTTGGGGAAATCATCTCTCACTGCAATCATAGGTACTTTCCACCATTCTAGCCTGATTGACAATTGGTGATAAAGTTAGAATGAGGATTGAGGTGGTTACGATCATTTCATGTTAGGAGGGTTATGCTTTCAGGTTTTCCAAAGATCAAGCAATTGATTTCATTCTCAGCACCAGAAATAAGTATGGAGAAGCACTCAGAGGATGATACTCTCACTAAATCCCCGTCTGATGTAATAACGGTCTGCGATCGATCTCAGATGACATAACAAGAGTGCTATGAGTTTTGGATGAATCTAGACTATTCTGCTAATCAGCCACCAGAGGAGAAAAAAGCCTCTTCGGGATACTAAAGTGAAATACCCCAATACTTCTATACTAATCAAGCAACTAGCACTTGAAATAAATGCTCAGGTAGAACTTGAGCCTGAATTTGGATTTGCCGGAGAGATTACTTTCTCTAATGGAAAAAGACACTTGTTCAAAAATAATGAGCTTAATATTAATCTAGCTGGTTCTGGGGCGATCGCCAAGGATAAAGGATACACAGCTTATATGCTGAAAAAGCATGGTTTTATAGTACCTCGAGGTCAAACATTTTTTTCAAAACATCTTTTACCTAATCTGAGTAATGATAAACAGCGAGATATAGAATCAGCCTGTATGTACGCAGAAGAAATGGGATATCCTGTGATTGTTAAACCCAATGATCTTTCACAAGGTATTTTAGTTTGCAAGGTTTATAATAGAAAGGAGCTTGTGACCGCTGCAGAAAAGATTTTCGAGAAGACAAATGTAATGCTTGTTCAAGAAGTATGCGTTGGGAAAGATTATCGAATAGTAGTTTTGGGTAATGAAATAATTTCAGCGTATGAGCGTCTACCTCTCACCATAATTGGGGATGGTGAGTCCACGATCGAAACACTTATCTTGAATAAAAAATCTTATCTTCCAGATTTAGGCCGTCCAAATGCTGAAATTCAACCTGAAGACTTTCGTATTTGGTCAAAACTAAAATATTTAAGCCTAAGTAAAAATAGTGTTCTACCAAATAGGAAAGAAATTACTCTACTTGACAATGCTAATTTATCAACAGGAGGAGATGCAATTGATATTACTGAAACATTACATTCATCTTGTGCTGATTTAGCTATCAAAGCCTCAAAAATAATGGGGCTACATCTTTGTGGAGTTGATATTATGTGCAAAAATGCTGAAGAATCAATATCAGATAAATATTGGATTATTGAAGTTAATAATATACCAGGACTTGATAATTATGCAGCAATTGGAGATAAACAAAGTGAACGAGTGAAAAACTTATATAGAAAAGTATTGAAATTTATTGAGATTTCTATTACCAAGTAAAACAAAAATGTTGACAGGAGAATATAATGGTACTAGCAGAGTCAGTAATAATTAGTTTTGAAGATTTTATTGATTGGCTACCAGAAAGGTCAGCGTATCGCTACGAACTACGGGATGGAGAAATAATCGAAATGCCCAAACCGCGAGGTAAACACTCCGAAATAGCCGGTAGCATTATTGCCGAACTAAACTTCTTTATTCGTCAAGCTTCATTGCCATACATCATTCCCCGTGAATTAATTGTTAAATCGATCGATGGTCGGTCTGGCTACGAACCAGATATTGCAGTTTTAGATCAAGCAATGCTGTCTCAAGAACCAAACTGGGAGACAGGATCGATTATCACTCAGGGCAGCTCAGTTAAGCTAGTCATTGAAGTAGTCTCTACCAACTGGCAAGACGATTATGCAATCAAGCAAATTGCCTACCAAAATCTTGGCATCCAAGAATACTGGATTGTGGACTATTTAGGACTTGGTGGCAGAACTTTTATTGGCTACCCCAAACAACCCGTTATTTCTATTTATTCTCTGGTAGACAGTGAATATAATTTGCAACAATTTCGCGGCAGTGAGCTGATCCAGTCCGCAATATTCCCAGATTTACAGCTCTCGATCGCCTCCTGTCTCAGCTAGTGATCCCCTTAAATTTCCCTATTGAATAAGGTTGTCAAGTTTTGCCGACCGCTGACAACACGCAGAATCACAACATCATTATCCACAACGGTATAAAAAATTATGTAGCCCTGCAACGGCAATCCCCTGAGCCACGATCGAATATAGCCGTAGCTCTTGCCCATGTTTGGAAATTGCGTCAACTTCGCACATTTCTCATTAAATAATTGTAGCAATCGCTCCCCAGATTCAATGTCACGACTGACGAAATACTCAGAAATTTCATCTAGATCGCGACTAGCCTTCAGAGTAATAAGGCAGCGATTCATGGTTTATTAGTCCTAGCCTGACGAAACTTTTCCTGCAAATTAGTCATTACTGTTTCCAATGGCAGCACATCACCTTTCTCCGCCTCAATTTTGGCCTCATCGACCTTAAGCCGCACATCCTGAATCCACATTTCATCCTCTTGATATTGTTCGTCCAAGAGCCGCAAAGCTCTTTCAAGGACTTCATCAACAGACTGAAATCGGCCTAGTGCCAATTGTTGCTGAATTAAATGTTCTTGCTCTGGTTTAAGTGTAATGCTCACCCACATACCTCCTAAGTACTTTTCACAATTCTAGCCTGATTGGCAATTAGTGATCAGGCTAGAATCGAAGAATTTCAGTGGGTTACGGTCAGTCCTTAATGAGGAGGGTTATGCTTTTAGGCTTTCAAATAATCAAGCACTTGATTGCCTCTAAAGAACCAGAGCCGTGTGTGGAGAAGCAACCAAAATCAAACGATGACGATGATAAATGTGAATGCGCCGCATGTCTGAAGCGTGCCACTATACAAGTCTTAAAGCTTAATAAACCAGCGCATCCGATACATGATGTAACATAAGAATGACCAAAACATTACTGTGGCCAGGGCAAATAATACCGTATCGTGACCAGCACCTGCCCAGCCAAACATAGTTTTTACTGAGGATGTATAGATATTAATGGGCTTAAAATCAGCAATTGTGCCAGCGCAGCCATTAATATTATTTTTCAGTGTTAGCTTAATCATCAAAATCGAGCCAACAAAAGCAAACAGCGGGTTTAACCCCATCCATTCCAGCGGCTTAGTCAATTTACGACCAATACCCCGCACATCGATTAATTCATAGCAGAGCGCAAAAGTGAGCAGTGCCCAGCCACCCATAAATAAAACATAAGAGCTAGTCCACAGAGCTTTATTAATTGGGAAGAATTTTCCCCACACCACCCCCACCACGATCGCCCCCAAAGCAAACATCGCCATTGAGCTACTGTTGCTAGATCTGACCATGCGGCGAGCTTTCAGCCAGATACCATTAAAATATCCTAACAACACACTGACGATCGCCGGTAGAGTACTAAACAAACCCTCTGGCTCATAGCCGTTTTTACCTTGAGCATGAAAATGAGCGGCAGGAATAATTTGCCGATCGACAAAAGAAGCAAAATTAAATTTCTTAGAATCTACATAGTTCATCACCTTCTCGGTGCCAAAAGTCCCGGCTGGAGCATCGGGGGCAGCCACCAAAGCCAAGAGCAGCCAATAGATCAGCAAAATTCCTCCAGCAATTGCCCACTGTACCTTCGGCGGAAATCGGAGCACAATTACAGCAGCGATCGCATAGGACAAAGCAATGCGCTGCAACACACCCATAAACCTGAGGGTCTGAAAATCAAAAATTCCTTTGGTTGAAATATCGCAGAGAGCATAAATAGCGCCATTGATTAACAATCCAACCAAAAACAGCATGGCAGCTCGTTTTAGCAGCTTCCAATAGATTTCTTTGCTGGGTCGATTATCGATAGTGTACTTGGCAAAAGAAAGTGCCATGGCCATTCCCACAATGTACAGAAAAAAGGGAAAAGCAAAATCGGCCAAATTCCAGCTATCATTCCATTCTGCATGGTCAATCCAGAAATAAAAGTCTTTAAAAATGCCCAGACCCTTGATTTGCTCTGGTGCCAAATCCTTGGGAGAATTTAAGCTCACCATATTCACAAAAATCATCATGGCCACAGTCAAGCCCCGAAAGACATCCAGAGAGGCTAAACGGGGAGATTTGGCTACTTGTTCAGTCATGATTCGTACTTGCTGATAATGACTGGTATTGTAGCCTACAAAAGTCCTAATTCTCGCTTAAGTAAACTTATCGATCGCTCACCCACATAGCTCTCACTCTCTACCACCTTAGGAATGCGCATTAAATCATCACTGGCTACCTCGATCGCCTTTTTCACCCTAGCCAAACTCGCTCGATCGCTCACAATTAAATGGGCGCTACGCACGATCGCCTTCAGCTTATAACTGTCGGCTACCTGGCAAGTATTAATCAAAATCTCCTCGCCCCGCATACTGTAAACAATGGCCTCAGCGATCGCCAAAATTCCATCACTAACGCTGACAATTCCCACATGGCTGTTTTTGGGCACCGTTTTGAGCACCGCTAACTCTTTGCCATAATCTTGCAAGTCTACCGGCAGTACCCGCACTGTGCGGTTGGCCGTGATAGCTTCTACCGCGCTGATGAAATAGCGACTGGTGACAACCGTACCCGCGTGGGTTTGGGCTAAAACTTCATCTAATTGTTCGATCGGCACCAACTGTACCGGAATGCCTAAAGATTGCTGTAACTCTTGAGTCATTAGCTCTCCGGCTCCAATATCACGCTGCGGCACCGACACAAATACTCTGGCTCCACAGCGCAGCCGCCAGTCGATTTCGGCCAAAAACAGTTCACGGGCTTCTCGCAGCGAAGCCCCATGAATCAACATTTTGTTTAAGCTTTCGCTAGATACTTCCTGCACATTTTGCCGAATTTCTGATACCGATAAATCGGCATTGCCGCTTTCGTTACCCAGAGATTTTACATAAATACCCGAACCAGCTACAGACTCTACCACTCCGGTAGTCTCTAGCTGGTTATAGACCTTGCTAATGGTATTGCGATGTAAACCAGTTTGCATCGCCAACTGGCGAGTGCTGGGCAACCGATGACCGGGCGAAAATTGCCGGGAGGCAATACCAAACAAAAGTTGGTCATAAAGCTGTTTAGAAGCCGGTACATCACTGTCCGGCTGAATATGAAATTGCACTAAGCACCTGTTTTGGCTGGTAGCTTGTTGCCCTTGGTTCCGGCTGCTGGAGCGGGCTTAACTGTTTTGGCCGGAGCCGCCTTCTTCGCTGATGTCACACCCTCTGGCGAAACAGTGCCCATTTCTAGCAGTTCAGTAATAGTAGCAAAGGTATAGCCTTGAGCGCGTAGTTGGCGAATGATTTCCGGTACGGCTTTAGCGGTGTTTTCGTGATTACCACCGCCATCGTGCATTAAAACAATGCCGCCCGGAGTAGCCTGAGAAACCACCGTTTTGATAATACTTTCTGTGGAAGGACGGCGCGGGTTACTATCACCCGAATCGGCTGACCACATCAAAACAGTATCGTCGCGCTGCATAGAATAGGCCACCAAACCATTGGTCAAGACCCCCCCCGGTGGACGAAAATAGGTGGTTTTGACATTCAGACCTTCTAAGAGCGTCTTGTTGGTATCTTCGATTTCTCGTTGGGCAACTACGCCGTGCATAGATTTATACCAGTGGTGTTCGGTATGGTTCGCCATTTCATGACCAGCAGCCACGGTTTTTTTGGAGATTTCTAGAAAAGACTTTAGGGGTTGACCAATCACAAAAAAAGTCGCTTTCACGTTCTCTTTCTTGAGAGTAGCCAAAATATTTTCGGTGGTTTGCGGCCATGGACCGTCATCAAAGGTCAGAGCTATGACTTTTTTGCCTTCTGGTAAGACCACATCTTTGATGGTTTTACCCCGGAAAGGTGCGGGATTAGCGTACTCTAAGGGCACTTTGGCTAAAACTTTTTGGTTGGCGGCGATCGAGTCACCCACACCTAGCTGAGCCAATGTTTCGATATTGGAATTGCCCAATAGTTGGGTAGCTCCAATAAAAATACCAATTACAGCCGCCAGACTGGCTACGGCAAGTCCGAGGAATTTCAACAGCTTCTGGGTAGAAGAGTTAGTGGGGGGCTTTTTCTTATACATGGGTTTGCGTAGACAAATTTAGGGATGAAGCTCTGACTAGGTTTTGGCTTACTGGCCAACAGTGCCCAGCTTAAATTGTTTTTATAATATCACGCGGTAAAAGTCTCGCACATGGCAAGTGCCGCGCAGCCATCACCTAAAATGCCAGAGTGGCGATCGTCATAGCCCATGGCCTTGGAGTATAATTCGGGGATGCTGAAGCCTGTCTCATAGATATTTAGAAAATATGCAGGCGCTGAACTCTTTCCTGTAACTTCTCTCCCAATTTTATGTCGAGTAAATCTACCGTGTCTGCTTTTTCGATGGACGACTTCGAGAAAGCTTTAAGCGCCGAGTCTGTCAGCTTTGAAAAAGGCTCAATCGTCAAGGGCAAAATCTTCAGTCACGATACCAATGGTGCCTATGTAGATATCAAAGGTAAATCTTTGGCCTTTGTGCCGATCGAAGAAGCGGCTGGTGGCTATGAAGTAGATTTAGATGCGCTGCTGCCGATCGGTGAAGATTTTGAATTTATTGTGCTGCGGGAGCAGGATGCCGATGGTCAGGTAACGCTGTCGCGGAAGGAGTTACAGGTCAAGTATGCCTGGGACAAAATCGCCGACATTCAAGCCAACAAAGAATCAGTCACGGTGCGGATTACTGGCACCAACAAAGGCGGGGTGACAGTAGATTTTCAGGGCTTACGGGGCTTTATTCCTAAATCGCAGCTTACTGAGCGCGATCTAGAGTCCCTCAAGGGCAGCAATGTGACCGCCTTGATCATCGAAGCTGACCAGGAACGGAATAAGTTTGTGCTTTCTCAGCGCCAAGCCAGCCGCACAGCTAATTTTAGCCAGTTGCAGCTCGGTCAACTAATTACAGGTCAAGTGGTGAGCATCAAGCCCTTTGGAGCATTTGTAGATTTTGATGGCACTACTGGCTTGCTGCACATCAAGCAAATTAGCCAAGAATTTATTCCTGATGTGAATGCCGTGCTGTCGATCGGTCAAGAAATTAAGGCGCTGATTGTGGCTCTCGATGAAGGCTCCGGCAAGATCTCTCTTTCTACTAGGGTATTGGAAAACAAGCCAGGTGAAATGGTCAAAGACCAATTAGAGGTAATGAATTCTGCCGATGCCCGCGCCCCTCGCGCTGCCCAGAAATTATTCGGTGGTGGCGGCGAAGCAGAAGGCTAAAGCACAAAATCGCAGGAGCAATTAAATTGACTACTCCTGCGATTTTTGGTGAGTGATAAATTTAACGGAACACAATGCTCACCGAGGTATATTCATGCACCCGCCAAATAACTTCGCCGATTAAATTGGCTACTGACAGGGGCGTGAGCTGGGGAAACATCCGATCGGGGGTAATGGGCAGGGTATTGGTGACAATTACTTCTTCAAATACCCCACTAGAAAGACGCTCGATCGCTGGGGGTGAAAACACGGCGTGGGTGGCACAGGCATAGACCTGACTCGCGCCCTGTTCCCGCAGAATTCTAGCCCCTTCGCTGATGGTGCCGCCGGTATCGATCATGTCGTCTACTAAAATTGCCGTTTTGCCATTGACATCTCCGATTACATTCATCACTTCGGCAATGTTATGGGCTTGTCGTCGTTTGTCGATAATTGCCAGAGGTGCATCGTTTAATCTTTTGGCAAAAGCCCGCGCTCTGGCCACCCCACCCACATCGGGCGATACCACCACGATATCTTGGAGATCTTTGCTGAGAATGTAGTCCACAATTACCGGCGAAGCATAGATATGATCCAAAGGAATATCGAAATAGCCTTGAATCTGTGACGAGTGTAGATCCATGGCAATTACTCGATCGGCTCCCGATTTAGTAATTAAATTAGCTACCAGCTTGGCAGTAATCGATTCGCGTCCGGCAGTTTTACGATCGGCTCTAGCATAGCCATAGTAAGGAATCACAGCGGTGATGCGGTGCGCCGAAGCCCGCCGACAGGCATCGACCATCACCAACAGCTCCATTAAGTGGTCGTTGACCGGAAAGCAGGTGGGCTGGATTATATATACATCCCTACCCCGGATGGATTCTTGAATTTGCACGTAGGTTTCGCCATCGGCAAAAGTCTTGGTAGTCATGGGGCTGAGATCCATGCCTAAATACCGAGCGATTTCACGAGACAGCGGAACGTTAGAAGAACCTGAGAGCAAGCACAAATTGCTGTCTGAGTTATTAGCTGGCATTGCTTTGTACGAAAGCGGCAGAGTTGCAGACTGGATCACAACAAATCCTCAAGGATAATTTGCAACCGCAATTTTAACATCGTTGTTTGCAAATTTACGATAATGCCAGATTGATTTTCAAGACAGCGATTTTGGGACGCAAGCCCCAGCCTGAAAACAACTCTTGTCACGATCTGGCCTTGCCCTGATTCGGCCTTGCCACAATCCGGAGGGCAAGGGATAATTAGGAAAGATCACAGAGCGGTGTTAGGTCTTTAATCCCATGTCTTATTTTCCAATCATTGCTGGAGCCATGGCGCTTTGGGGGCTGTGGTGGGGTTTTAAAAAATGGCAAAGACAGCGCATTCTTGGCCGCCTCAACCGCAGTATCGGGATTTCTCAGCAGGCTCCATCTATTGGTAAGGTGGCTCCTCATATTCGCCAGAAGTTAATTAAGTCTCTGGGGAATAATCATGCCACGGTCGATCGGCTGATTAATAATGCCAAGTTACGAAATCCGGGCGAACCGGAACAATGGTATTGGGAAAAGGTGCTGTATGAATTAGAGCGCGATCGCTGGCGCTAGTTCACTCATGGGGCAATATCAGCATGGCATCGCCAAAAGAATAGAACCGGTAGTTGTGATCGATCGCAATCTGATATAGATCTAATAATCGCTGCCGCCCAATCAACGCTCCCACCAACATCATTAGACTCGAACCGGGCAAATGAAAATTAGTAATCAAACCATCTACTAAGCGCCATTGATAGCCGGGATAGATAAAGATATTAGTCTGACCACTGTAAGGCTGGATTTCTCCCTCTTGGGCTGCTGTTTCTAGGCAGCGCACTGTGGTAGTGCCTACCGCAAATACCCGGCCACCTTGAGCCTTAGTGGCCAAGACTTGGGCTGCGGTAGCGGCGCTAACAGTCAGCCATTCACTGTGCATTTCGTGCTGAGTAATATCTTCCACAGTGACGGGCCGAAAGGTGCCAATGCCCACATGTAAGGTGACGGTGGCTTGCTGGATACCTCGATCGAGCAGTGTTTGGAGCAATTCTGGAGTAAAGTGTAGTCCAGCGGTTGGGGCTGCGACAGAACCCGGATCTTGAGCATAGACCGTCTGGTATTGTTCTACAGTAGCTTCTGTAGTAGTCACATAGGGCGGAAATGGGATTTCACCATAGTTATCGAGGATTTCTAATAGTGGTCTGTTTTCTGGTACTAAGAAGCGCAGTATTCGGCCACCGCTAGGGGGATCTCGATCGATCACCTCGGCCACCAAGTCGGGAAAACCCGCCGCCGGGAAAACCAGCTTATTACCCACCAAAATCTTTCGCCCTGGTTTGACCAATGCCAACCAGGTATTCGGCGCTTGTTCTGCCAGCAATAGCACTTCTATGTTGGCTCCGCTATCTTTGTGACCATGCAGACGGGCGGGGATGACCTTGGTGTTGTTAAATACCAGCAAATCTCCCGATCGCAGCAAATCGGCAATTTCAAAAAACTGCCGATGGCTGTGAGAGTTTACCGACTCATTGACTGACTCATTGACCGGCTCGACTACCAACAGCTTGGAGTGATCTCTCGGGACTACTGGAGTTTGGGCGATCGATTCTGGAGGCAGATCATAGAGGTAGTTGCTAAGCAGACGATCAGATTCCATTGATTAGTTAGCTGTAGAAGTTTTTTAGAGCCGGGTGCTGCGGCTGCTATACCCACAAAAGGAATCTTGGTGGTACTGACTTCTAGCAACGACCCCAGCTCATAAATATTAGTGTAACCGTAGCCTCCCGGGGAGACATAGGTCTTGATCATAATCAACAATGTGCTCGATTGCTTCAAAATATTTGCCTGATAGTGAAAATACTTTTTTGCATTTCTTCCAGACCGGCAGCTAACAACAAAACTATGAGTAACCAAGCATCAATAAGGTCAATTCAAATCCGAACTATAACATCTGCTATTGGGTGCGTGTGACTTTCTGAAAATAAAAATCAGACAGGCAGATCAAAGCTAGCAGCACCCACGGAAAATAGAGGCTGGTAAATTTTCTCCTTAGAAAGTCACACGCACCCTCTGCTATTGGTATGAAATTGCACTTCAGATATGAATTGATAAAATCTATAATTTTATTTAATTTAGACTAACAATCACATCTCATGATTTGATTGACTAGTATTTTTCGATTTTGATCAATTACTTTTAGTTGATAGTTTTTCTGTTGATTATACAGAGGGGTCATGCTATATGTGATGCCTTTTCTTTCCCAAATATATTGTCCTCGACTACGATAAGAATATTTTTTAACGCTAAGACACTGTTTTTTAGGATTACATCCATAGTAGCTGCCATTCGTGCTGATCGATACTTGATATCCACCCCCATAATAAATATTTCCATCACCATGAGTAAAGGAAACCATTGGTATTATCAAGGTAATTGCCCAAAGAATAGTGCTGTTAATTAATGGTTTAAGCATATTTACCATGTAAATTTTATTGTCTTTTTTATAACGTCAATTCAAAACCATTTAATATATAGCGGTTCCGTCTCGGATAAAGTGAATCTAGAGACGTGAAAGCCTTTCTGGGCAACGATCACTTACACAGTACTCGACCCGGAACCGCTATATATGCTTATTTGCAATAATATAAATATCACAAATATTTTCCACTAAGTCTTGCAGCCTGAACTGACGTTAATAATACTTTCTTATATAAAAATCAGCGAATCCTGACAATTCCAGAGATGAATGACAAAGATCGAGTAAAATTGCCACTTTGATTACTCTTATTACCCTCAGCAGTTTCAACTGTTGAACCGCCTTGATAGCCCCTCACAATACCAATATGATTAAATTCTCCACCAGTATCAGGATACCAATCAAAAGTGACAATATCTCCTCTTTGGGGCTTCGTTGATCCTCTTGGGTACCAATAACCTTTTTGCTTTGCCCAGTACTGCCAAGATTCAACTAGTGCCATTGTTGCCCAAAATCCGCTCGGCTGATCAGGGATATCAATACCTACTTGACGACAACAATAGGTGACAAAAGCGGCGCACCAATCATAATAAACCTTATCACTTCCTATATGATCTAGCTTGCGCATTGGTTCACGAAGAGGCTCTAAATATTTCTCTGCATCACTATTAGCACCATTCCATACAAGTTGTTTAGCTGCCTCAGAAGCAGCAAAAGCAGCAAGTTTTAAATTTATTGGTGCTGATGCATCATCGGATATTTTATCTTGAGCTTTACCTCCTAATTTTTCCCAAGTCAATGGACCAACTTCCCCGTCAATTAATAATCCATATTTTAGTTGAAAAGCCTTAACAGCTCTCTCTGTTTTATCTTCAAACTCTCCATCAACTTTGCCAGCATCGAATCCCAAAGCATTCAAAGCTGTTTGTAATTCTTTCACCTCATCTCCTATAGTTCCCCATCTCAATATTTTGGTTAGAGTAGATAATACTACTCCAGATGCTGGAACCACAATTACGCTTGGTATTATAGAATTCGGAATTGGTTTAGTAGAGCTTGCAACTAAGAATGTTTGTGCTGTTGGATACTTAGCAATAAAATCTACAAAGTCTTGAGTCGATTTATTTTTCAATTCTACAACTTCTATAGGCATTGATCCCGCATGAGCAACCAAAACAGGATATGCTGTTCCACTTTGCTCTTTGCGATACAATTCTAACCATGTAACGATTGGCATAGGGGCTACTTCATTATCACTCAAATCAATTAAACCGCGTTCTTCCATTCGTTTTAATAAAACAATTCCCCCGCACTGCTCACTTATTAAATTAGGATCAAATTTTCCATCGAAAGCATATTTCCCCTTTATATAATGATTAGAAAAGCTCCATAAATAAGGAGATTTTATCTCGGGATGATATTTGCGAAATCCCATTCCATTATAGGTCTCTAATTTATAAGCAATCCCGATAATTGACCAGTCCGTCCAGTCGCTTAAACCATCATATTCTAGCGCATCAATTGCTGATTCTATCCAAGTAAAAGGAGGATTACCCTGAGGTCGATTTACTGGAACCTGGATAGTTTTAGCAGAAAGGGGGTCTCCATTATGCAAATGAGTTGTGAAGCTAAGACTGCTTTCCAAATTGTGAATGGTAGCAATAACATGCCAAGGGACTTTTGTACTGTTTTCTACCGCCTTGTATTGCTTTTTATTAGATATGATTTTATCAATAATAGAATCAATAATACTTAACCGTTCAATACGAATTTGGCAGGTCTTATAGAGATTTTCATATTCGGTTTTAAGTTGAGATGGAATAGCCATATTTTTATCCTTTTGAAGTTAATTTAAATTTAGCATTCTCTTGAATGTCAAGCAGAAATAAACACAAAATCTAATTTATTTGATTTTGCAAAATACAGTTAAGAAGAAAAGTTGTTTCAAGAAAACATCCTCTTTCCAAAATGGATAATAGGACTGCTGATTGACTATCTAATATAGTAGTTTGATTTGATCGAATAGTAAGTAAGAAAAAGTAGGTTGTTATCTTACTCAAGTATAAAGAGATGTAAACAATCAGCTTTTAATTACCAAAAATTAGGATGGTCGGGCTTTCCCAAAACATTTTGGTTAGAATGCAAGAAATATTCTTCCTTCACACCTAAAATCATGGCAACTACTACCCTGGGCACAACTGGTATCGAAGTAACCCCGATCGGCTTTGGCACTTGGGCCTGGGGCGACTCCCTCTTTTGGGGATATGGCAAAGATTACGGCGAAGCCGATCTAAAACTGGCCTTCCAAGCCGCAACCAATAAAGGCATCACCTTTTTAGACACCGCCGAAATCTATGGCTTTGGCAAATCTGAAGAGCTGCTGGGCAAATTTATCAAAGAAACCAACGCCACCACCCAAATTGCCAGTAAATATATGCCTTTGCCTTGGCGGTTTCGCTCCGAAGACCTTGCTGATGCCGTCACCGCTAGCCTTAAAAGACTCCGGATGCCCTCGATCGATCTGTATCAAGTCCATTGGCCTTTTCCCTCGCTGCTCAGCCAAGAGGGTTTAATGAATGCTTTAGCCGATGAAGTAGAACAAGGCCGGATTAGAGCGATCGGGGTAAGCAACTACAACGCCGAACAGATGCGGGAAGCCCATAAATTGTTAGCAAAACGGGGCATACCTTTGGCCGTCAATCAAATGCGCTATTCTTTAGTTACCCGCGAAATTGAGAGCAATGGAGTAATGGCCGCAGCCCGCGAATTGGATGTGACTATTTTGGCTTACAGCCCACTGGCTCAGGGGTTACTCACTGGCAAATACACCGCAACCAACCCTCCTAGCGGCGCTCGCAGCATGGATCAACGGTTCAAGGGTGCTGGTTTACGCAAGGTGCAGCCTTTGTTAGAAAAACTCAGTGAACTGGGTGAAAAATACGGCAAAACCCAAGCTCAGGTGGCTTTGAACTGGTTGATCTGTCAGCCAGGAGTTATCCCTATTCCTGGAATTAAAAGCGCTGCACAGGTAGAGCAAAATGCTGGTGCTCTGGGCTGGGAGTTGTCTGCCACCGAGGTTGCCGAACTCAGTCAAAATTATTGACCGCTACCCAGGTATCTTGGAAGTAGTGGCCACAACTAGACTAGACCCATGAACGAAGAATTCAGCAGCACCGCAATACCCAGCCCGGATGCCCCACAGCTTACCGTAGAGCAGGCGATCGAGAATCTGCAAGGCAGTGATTTGGGGCTGCGCATGTATGCGGCCTGGTGGCTGGGCAGGTTTCGGGTAGATGACCCCACGGCGATCGAAGTCTTAATTAAAGCTCTCAATGACGATGAAGATCGCACTGGAGCCGGTGGCTATCCTCTGCGGCGCAATGCGGCAAGGGCGCTGGGTAAACTGGGCGATCGACGAGCCGTTTCGGCCTTGATGGATGCTTTAGTTTGTGCCGATTTTTATGTGCGAGAAGCCGCTGCCCAGGCTCTGGAAAGTCTGGGAGATGCGGTAGCCGTGCCAATCTTGATTCAGCTTTTAGAAAATAAACTTCCGGGAACCCTGCCCGCGACCGAACCACCCCAGTTAGTTCAGCCCTTTGATGCCATCTTAGAGGCTTTGGGTACTTTGGGCGGAGTGCAGGCGATCGAGGTGATTAAGCCTTTCTTAGATCACCCGGTACCTCGTATTCAGTTCTCAGCCGCGCGGGCGCTTTATCAGCTATCGCCAGACCCACAGGTTGCTGATGCCTATGGCGATCGATTAATCACGGCGTTAAAACTCGACGATCTCCAGCTTCGCCGTGCGGTCTTGGCTGATTTGGGGGCGATCGGTTACTTAGCCGCTGCGCAGCCGATCGCTCAAACTTTGGCTGAAAACAGCCTGAAACTCATCTCTCTCAAAGGCTTACTAGAAAAGCAGTTGCAAATTCATGGCCAAGATCAGCTCTCGGCAGGTGCCATTAAAGTCATGGCTTTGATGGACGAACTGTTGTAATTTACATTATTTATTAGTAATTGCCGTGGGTGATATGAATGCCCTAATTGTCCTATTTGTGATCGCATAATAGGCTACAGGTTAGAATACAAGAGACTTTTTTGCTTTGCTATATGCCTCCTGTCAACTATTCCGATCGAGATATTCGCGACCTATTCGATCGCATTGCCCCCTTGTACGATCAACTCAATAATGACCTGAGCCTGGGTATTCATTGGGTCTGGAAGCAAATGGCCGTCAGTTGGAGCGGTGCCCAGCCGGGGGATTGCTGTTTAGATTTATGCTGTGGCAGCGGCGATATTGCTCAGTTGTTAGCGAAGCGGGTCGGAAAAAATGGTCAGGTGTATGGTGCTGATTTTGCCCCGGCACAGCTAGAGAATGCCAAGCGGCGAGTGGAAAAAATTTATTTGCCTTGTGCGATCGAGTGGGTAGAGGCCGACGCTTTGCAGTTGCCTTTTGCTGATAACTTTTTTGATGCGGCTACTTTGGGTTACGGCTTGCGGAATGTGGTAGATATTCCGCGCTGTTTGTCAGAGCTACGGCGGGTATTGAAGCCGGGAGCTGCTGTAGCAATTTTAGATTTCCATCGTCCCGATAATTTGCTGACTGCTAACTTTCAGCGCTGGTATTTAGATAACATAGTGGTGCCCACAGCGCGGCGTTATGATATGACTACAGAATACGAGTATTTAATGCCCAGCGTAGAGCAGTTCCCGGTGGGTGATGAGCAGGTGGAGCTGGGGCGAGCTGCTGGGTTTGGGTTCACTCGGCATTACTCGATCACTGGGGGCATCATGGGTGTTTTGGTGCTGAAAAAATAGTTGATTTAAATTACAGGCTAGCAAAAATGCTAGCCTGTAAGATATTTGCTGACTATGCGGCCAGAGCTAACTTAGCACCTAGCAAATGCTCTAAAAAACTATTACTTAGTTCTGGTTGCCATTCTCGAAACCGCACAATGATGCGTGTAAATACAAAGATTACTTCCACGCCATGTATTAACTCATCAGCGGCGATCGATTTCTGCATTAAATCTTGACCGTGAGTACGTTCTTCCTGTTGATGGCGGATAATGCTGAATAGGTATTTGCTGACATCGTTACATTGCTGCCAAAAAGAAGTAGAAAACGCCCAGCGGCTGAAGCCCCAAAACTTGGATAAATGATTGACCTCATCTTGTAGTGGTTGGGCGATCGCCTGTTGTAAAGCCCCGGTAGAATGTGCCATCAACCATAAATACACGGAGACAGCGCCCCACTCTGTACTAATTCTGCTCACAGTATGCTGATACAGATCTGCCATGATATCGTCACTAGGCTGATAGCCTATCACTGTATTGGGCTTGGGTTGAATCTTGGAGCCTGTTAAATGGTAATAAATTTTGCTAAAGGCTGGGGCATGTTGACGCTCTTCTTTTTCCCAAATTCCAGCTTTTTTTAACGAACCATCAGGATGCTGTTCACCACCCATAAAGTAGGCCATCTGGGGATGAAGAGCCTGCATATAGCCCCAACTTTCTTGAGAGTATTGCCGAATTGGTGCTTCAATTTCGGTGGCTCCGGCGACAATCATGATAAACATTTCTGGATCAACACCAATGATTTGATCAGGCGAAATAGCCTGCCAGTCGATCGGCTCCCAAGGGCGCTGGTGAGGATTAGTAAATTGGCTGGGCAAGTCGGCGATGTGGCGGCTGAGAATGGGGATTGATAAATATCGATCGATCAAAAAATTAATGCGGGCACGAATTTGTAAATAGCTAGGATTGGCAGTGAAAGTACCGGCAAGATCGTTAGTATTAGTCAGGTTCATGGTAATTATAGGGTTGTAGGCTAAAAAAATGTGGACAGTGAAATTATCTAAATAATGCCGTCGAGAGTGGCTGCTAAAGAGATGATGAAAGATAACCAATCTTGGGCAATCCAGGCATATGAGCGGCGGTGTTGAGCGTTCATATTGAAATCTGTGAGTGGTGGATATTTGCATTGTGGCAATGGTTTCGATGTAGCCACAATGAGCGGTACCAAGGAATGTATAGCGATCGGTAGCAAGGTGCAGGGGGGTGAAGCAAGGTGAAGTAGAATAGAGTTGTTCCTTGCAAAATCTCTTTATTCCATGGATGCTGAGCAAATTGCCGCATGGCTGCCCCCAAAACAGCAAGATCTATTAATTACTCCCTTCCCGCCACAAAAATATAGACGTAATGTGTGGGTAAAAGCCTTGCTCAGAGCCAAAAAAGATCCATGTTCTTCTAGCGGGAAGGGAGTACCCAAGCGATCCGCCTAGTGGGTGTTACCAGAGTGCGGGCGGAATGCTGGGTGCGGCTGTGGATTTATTTATTGGTAAAAGAACGGTTGATAGAACAACCGCGCTTGCAGCCGCCACTAGCCGAATTGACTTTACCGACTGCGGCAATAAGCTGTACTCACCGAGAAGCCGCCGAGATTTTTTATCACGATCGAGAACAGGGAAGCGATCGAGCGGCGGGGATGATGCTAGATAAGTTAGCGGCATTGGGTTTAATCAATAAACAGTTTGATGGCAACACTACTCGTATTACTATTCAGCCGCTGTTGCCGATGGTGCAGGAAATCGAAGCAACAGTGCCACTAGAAATAGCAGAGTTCGATCCGCGCTGTGATGCCATTACCGTAGCCAACTTGTTAGCTAGTAACTACAACTGGATGAATCGCAACACAGCCGCAGTGCCCCAACGAATTGCCCAGCTTTTGCGGCAATGGTCGCGTCAATATCCAGTAGGAATGCGGGTGCTACGGCGTAGTGATAATTTGAACCCAGTGGGTTTTTGTCTGCTGTATCCTACTGCTAGTAATTCGGACAATAAGTTTTTTGGATCACCGACTCAGGGGCTGCATTTCAGTAGCATGATGGACGTAGACCCTTTTGAATTGGCTACTCCGGGCGACTTAGATTGTGTTTCGTTGTTTGTCCGCAGTTGGATTATTGAACCCAGCTATGTGCATCAATATCGACCACTGTTTTTACAAGATGCTCAGGCTACGTTACGGCGAATGCAAGGAGATTTTCCAAACCTTTGTGATCTCTACACCTTAATTATTCATCCTATCTATGAAGAGATGGCAGTAGCCTTGGGTTTCCAAAAGACCAGCTCTAGCTCACAGCAGCCAGGAGTTTCTTGGATGTATTTGCCGCTCGATCGCTTTTTGCAGCTAAAAATGTCGGAGTTAAATTTTTGATCTTAATCAATAATCAATCACTATGAATAACCAAAACCCCAACACCGTCAACATATTCAAACGACAAACCAGCGGCACTTGCACTTGTCTGTCTTGCCACCAGCTAATTTCGGTTACTGACCAAACCTGTCCAAACTGTCAGCGCAAAAATCCAAGTTTATGGGGGTACTCGCGCACTTTACGCAAATTGGGGGTCGATTTTGGCTTTACTAAAATCATCATCTGGGGATGTTTATTGTTATATGCCGCAACACTACTAGTAGATATTGAACATATCCAAGGTGGTGATATCTCCAATATCTTATCACCAAGCATTACCAGCCTCTGGCTATTTGGAGCTAGTGGAGCAACGCCAGTATTTCAGTGGGGTTGTTGGTGGACATTGCTGAGTGCTGGCTGGCTGCATGGTAGCTTACTCCATGTGGCTTTTAATATGGCCTGGGTAAGTAACTTAGCACTTCAGGTCGCTACTGCTTTTGGAGCGGGACGATTGGTAATTATTTATACTATCGCTATTATTAGTGGTTTTTTAGCCAGCAGTTTAGCTGGGGCATTTTTACCCTCGCCCTTGCAGGGGGCTGCTACTGCAATTGGGGCATCTGGCGGTATTTTTGGCTTGCTGGGAGCTTTGGTAGCCTATGGTCAAGTGACTAAAAATTTTACCGTTAAACAAGAAGCCTGGATGTTAGCCATCGTGATGTTTGTAATTGGTGTGATTACACCTCAAGTAGATAACTGGGGACATTTTGGCGGTTTTGTTGGAGGGTTTTTAGTGAGTAAAATTCCGGGGATAAGTGCACAGAAACCAGAAGGTACAGCGCAGATGGTGTTAGCGATCGGCTGTTTGGTACTAACGATATTTAGCCTTGTAACGGCGATCGCCCATGCTTACACTCTAAATTTCTTCGATCTGCCAGCGCTACAAATGTTGCATTCTCATTAGGACTGTGGATACGGCAGATCAGCAAGTTTTGACCACAGCCACAGGATACCAGGGAATGTCTGATCGGTCAATTTTCGGTGGTCTAGCAGGATGGGAAATCTCGCAAATTCAGTTAGAATTTGTAAAATTGTCTGAAATCTTTCCATGACCTCTTCTGTTCCCCCCACTTGGCTCTCGATCGTCCGTTTACTGCGCTGGGACAAACCCACCGGGCGTTTGATTTTAATGATTCCCGCCCTTTGGGGCTTCTGTTTGGCCACTGGCCGCACGGGAGAGTTCAAACTGCCCCTGTTAGCAATAATTATCCTAGGTACCCTTGCCACCAGTGCTGCTGGCTGTGTGGTAAATGACTTGTGGGATAGAAATATTGACCCTCAGGTAGAACGCACCAAAAATCGTCCTTTGGCTGCCCGTGCCTTGTCAGTGAAAGTGGGAATTGGAGTATTAGTTTTTTCGTTAATTTGCGCGGCTATTTTAGCCAGATATCTCAACCTGGCTACTTTTTGGCTATGCCTAGCAGCCGTACCAGTAATTTTGCTATATCCTGCGGCTAAAAGAGTGTTCCCGGTGCCGCAATTGGTGCTGTCGATCGCCTGGGGTTTTGCGGTGTTAATCAGTTGGTCGATGGTGGAACCGAAGTTAGAGATTGCTACCTGGGAACTATGGGGGGCTACGGTGTTTTGGACTTTGGGCTTTGATACGGTTTATGCCATGCCCGATCGGGCGGATGATCGTCGAATTGGGGTGAATTCTAGTGCGCTGTTTTTTGGTAAACAGGTGCCGTTAGCGGTAGGAATTTGCTACTTGCTAACTTTTGTTTTATTGGCTTTTGCTGGTCGGGCATTGAATTTGAATATTGTGTTTTGGATTTCTCTGGCTTGCGGGGCTGGTGTTTGGTTTAATCAATATCGCAGGCTGCGCCATCCCAACTTATCACCGGCCAGCTATGGCAATATGTTTCGTGAAAATGTCTGGTTAGGATTTGGTTTAGTGGCAGGCATGATTGGGGGATTAGTACATTAAAGTCGCTTTAGCCCAAAACAACAGATGGAATTCGGTTGTATTCGCAGTCTAATCAACCACGGCAAGGAGGTCAACTTGAACCCCTTAGATTTGTAGAATGAATAACATATAATATGTGTAATCTTACCTAGGGGATGCTTTGAGGAACAAAAATGACACAAGCCATAGACCAAGATATTCGGGAATTAAAGATCGCAATCGAGGCTCTTAGTAAGGGAACTGAAGCAAATACCAAAGCGATCGCTGACTTGACCGCCTCGGTTAGTGGACTGAGAGAAGAAATGCGAGTCGGCTTCGCCAATGTGGAAACTAGGTTTGCCGATGTATGAGGAGATATCAAGGTTTTTGATAATCGGCTAGCCAATATAGAATCAACAGCCCAGAAGCTTCCTGATCTTGCTGAAAAAGTCGGTGAACTCAAAAACTGGAAGCAAGTTGCAATAGTTGTATTTACGGCATCAGTTAGTAGCGCTATTGCTTGGTTTCTTCGCAGCGCCAAATTATAACCAGTTTCTCGCTGAGACAAATCTATTGAGGGTAAAAAGCAGCTAAGTTCTGGCTGCGGATCGCTTCAACTTCTGCTGACCAATAGCTCGGTAAACTATCCCAGGGATTGCTATCGGCATCGTTGGTAATATACACATAGCCAATGTTACGTTTAACAGCTAGCTCAATATAGCTCTGCATCTTGGCTTGATCGATCACCCCGTGGAGCATCAGCGCAAAATGCTTCCGATCATACTTTTTCACATAGGGGCTAGTTTCATAAGTCGGCCACTCCTTGCCAAAGTTTTCAAAAATCACCGCTTGGTCAGTGACAGGCTTACTAAAGTAGGCTTCGTCAAGATGGGTGCCGGGATTCAAAATCACCTGTTGAAGCTGCTTTTTACTTTTAATATAGCGATAGATTTCGCTGTAGTAGTTAAGTTGCTGTGGGCCGCTAGCACCTTCGTCTAAAAATATTCCTTGGACATTAAAGTGAGCGTGGTATAAATCAACATCTGCTTTGACTTGCTCGATCGGTCTTTTGCCATAGTTCGTAGCTACATAGCCAATAGTTTTTACCCCGCCTTGTTGTAATAGTTTTAATCCTTGAGCGTAGTCTGAGTTGGGTTTGCCTCCGGGGCCACTGTTGGGGTTGATAATGGCTACTACCGGAATTTTGCGGGCTGCTTCCACCAATGGCAACCAGTTACTGCGCCCGTTGATCATTTGGGGATAAATATATAGGGGAATGAGAGCTTGCAGTTTAGGGGCAGCTTGTTTGGAGTCAGCAGCTTGAACAGATGATTGGGCGGACGGAAAATCTAGTTTGATCGATTTAAAGATTGCCCCCACAGCGATCGAAAGCAACATAAAAATTCCAACCGAGATGTGCGTTTTTTGTGACATGGTGAACTTTGTAATGAGGTAAAAGCCGCTTTTCACAATTACTTTACAGCACTACATGTCTTTTGACCTGTGATATAACGCTTGATGCGGCTTTGCGTTTAGCCTGTTCGGCAGCATAAAACTCTCTGTGTAACTGGCGGAACCGCTCAAGTTTATGGTTGAGGCTGGTATCATTTGGTGCTTTTTTTCCATAGCGCCAAGCTACATAATCACCAGAGATTTCGGTAATTAATTTGCCAAGTAATCCGGGGTATCGTAATTCATCGATAGTTGTTGATTGAGTTTTAGCTAACGCAAATTCCCACTCGGTTTCATTGCTATGCTTAATGCTGCCGCTGGTGCGGAGTTCTTTTAGCATCAACCAATAAATCCGTTCAATCGTGGGTAGCTGGTTGAATTTGCGCTCTTTTTGCTTGGCAATTTTTTCTTGGCGACTTTGTAGCCATAAATACCAAGCCACTCCAGCTACCAGCATCAAAATGACTGCGGCGATTCTGAGCAGATTTGTTAACTGCTCTGCATTAATTGGCGGTGTTTTGGGCGGCTGATTGGAAGACTTTTTATCGGCTAGATTGCCTAAGCTATTTTCTGGCTGGGATGTTGATCGATCTTGATCAGTTGTGTTTCTAGACGTATTGTTCTGGCCGCGATCGGGGGATTTTTTTCCAGTAGCTCCATTCCGCTGACGATCATTTTTATCCCCAGCAGATCCAGAATCTTGACTACCATTTTGTCTAGCAGTATTCGGAGATCCAGAACCTCGATCGCCGCTTTGTTCCTCAGGACTGCTCCCAGGAAATCTGAAACCTGGATTACTTCCTTGTCCACTAGAACTCCCAGCAGACCCTGAGCCTGGATTACTTCCTTGTCCACTAGAATTCCCAGCAGACCCCAAGCCTGGATTACTTCCTTGTCCACTAGAATTCTCAGCAGACCCCAAGCCTGGATTACTTCCTTGTCCACTAGAATTCTCAGCAGACCCCAAGCCTGGATTGCTTTCTTGTTCACTAGGTTTTTTAGAAGAACCCGAGCCTGGATTACTTCCTTGTTCACTAGGTTTTTTAGAAGAACCCGAGCTTTGGTTGTCTGGATTATAGCGGTTCCGCATCGAATTTAGTGTATTATATGTTCAAAGTAGATATTTATAAACAATGAAAGCATACTCACTAGACCTAAGACGGAAAATTATCGAGACCGATCGTACTGAAATGATTACT
>JAAFHZ010000100.1 GCA_013297675.1 Synechococcales cyanobacterium bin59.metabat.ball.084
GAGTAATCATTTCAGTACGATCGGTCTCGATAATTTTCCGTCTTAGGTCTAGTGAGTATGCTTTCATTGTTTATAAATATCTACTTTGAACATATAATACACTAAATTCGATGCGGAACCGCTATACATTAGTACAAAATAAGTGAAGTACTGTGTGGTTTGCATTGTAAATTTGTGTTTATAATGTGGTGAAATAATAATCCGTCAGGAGCTATCAACCATGATTCAAATTAAAGATATAGATACAAACATCACTGATCTCAGTGTTGAAGAACAATCAAAAGTTTACGGAGGAAGCATTTTTGGTGCATTAGGTGGTGCTATTGGCTCATTGGGTGGGTCTATTGGTTCGATTGGAGGAACTATCGGCGGTTCAATTGGCGGGATTCGACCTTCTGGTGGTGGGGGTTCTTTTGGTTCGATTGGAGGAACTATCGGAAGCTTCATTGGTGGTGCAATTCGTGGTATTCGCTTCTAATCCAACAAAAAATTTTCCATAGCTTCAAATTAAACAACGTACCTAATACCTGCTCGGTCTAAAAAATATTGTGTCAAAATCAAGACTGCGAATTTAACACGCAGTCTTGATTTTTTCAGCAGGTATGCAAACAGCTATTAATAAAGTCTTCCTAAATAATTTGAGCAATACTTGTATAGTGTCTGGCAAATAAGAGTGCGACCTTAATACTTTTGGCGGAGTCTAGAAATCAATCGGCGGCGTAAGATTAAGAGCAAATTCGCGCAGAATCTATGACTCCGCAGCCGCTTCTCAACTTTCTGCATAGCTTGCCACCTATTATCGCCAAAGCTCCGCCAGTGATTGGAGTCTCAGCCCAGGCGCAGGTTAAAGTTTTGCTGCTGCTCGATCGATCACTAAAAAATATTTTCATAGAACCTCAGCTTCTCAAATCTCCCCTAGATCTGCGTACCAGAATCTTGGAAGCTATCCAAGATGCCCACCAATTTCGAGAGCGTCAAGTGCAGCTAATTATTTCTCGTCATACCTGCGCAGCCAAACTATCACTTTGGGATGTAGAAGGCACATTGCTAGCCGTCAAGGGTCAGCAAACGAATGCCTCCCTCGGATTGCAGGGAATTGGCAGAAATGCTCTAGTCTCGGTGGTCAGAAGACAGCGGGGAGAAATCGATCGACTAGTGCTGAACTCGGTAAAAATCTGTGATCATAGAGAGCTAGAGAGCGCGATTATTGAGGCCGCACAACAAGGGCAAGAAAAAATCACTCAATTACAAAAGACTTGGCCTTTCCCAGAATTGACTTGGATGTAGTGTCGTGCAGCTACGGCCAAATTGCACAGGTGAAATAAGAACATATTACAGTGAGCCGATTTCGTCGCTCTATGCCAATAAAATTATTCTAGATTATGTTTTCGAGAAGAAGAAACCCAGAAAGGTATTCAGAAAAACTCTTTCGATCGATCACCAGAAGTGCTAGAATATGGGGCTGTGTTTTTTATGTATATTGCGGGTATCGACTCGGAGGTATTTAGTGTTGTCGTCAAAATTTATTTTAAAAGTGCTCTGGCTCGATGAAAACGTCGCACTAGCAGTCGATCAGGTAGTTGGCAAAGGTCTTAGCCCACTCACCGCTTATTTTTTCTGGCCTCGGGCAGATGCTTGGGAACAGCTCAAATCTGAAATGGAAGCCAAGCACTGGATTGCTGAAGTCGATCGAGTAGGAATTCTCAATCAGGCCACTGAAGTCATCAACTACTGGCAAGAAGAAGGCAAGGGCAAGCCTTACACTGAGGCTGTGGTTAAGTTTCCAGAAGTGGTTTTCACTGGAAGCAATTAGAAAAGCAACTCACCAGCGGCCACGCTGAAACCCGATCGACAGCTAGCTGATACTAGCTGCCGATATTTTTTGCCTAAAATTAAAACACAAAAGTTCGTATTCAATGGTTATTACCGAACCCGCACCGTAAAAATCCTGTGTTAGAATCTGAGAATTCAGGCTAGCAGCAGGTAGTAGGTACAAGTCATGTTTGAGCGCTTTACAGAAAAAGCCATTAAGGTGATCATGCTGGCTCAAGAGGAAGCACGTCGCCTAGGGCACAATTTCGTCGGTACAGAGCAAATCCTTCTAGGATTGATCGGAGAAGGCACCGGCGTAGCTGCCAAAGTCCTGAAATCGATGGGTGTCAATCTTAAAGATGCCAGGATCGAAGTGGAAAAAATTATCGGGCGAGGCTCTGGCTTCGTAGCGGTAGAAATTCCCTTCACTCCCAGAGCAAAGCGGGTTCTAGAGCTATCTCTAGAAGAAGCGCGTCAGCTCGGTCACAATTATATTGGCACCGAGCATCTGCTGCTAGGTCTCATCCGGGAGGGTGAAGGCGTAGCTGCCAGAGTATTGGAAAATCTTGGTGTAGATTTGGCCAAAGTTCGGACTCAAGTTATCCGAATGTTGGGTGAAACTGCTGAAGCAGTGGCTCCTGGCGGCGGATCTTCTGGGCGGGGCAACAAGACCCCCACCCTGGACGAATTTGGTTCTAACCTGACCCAGATGGCTCTCGATGGCAAACTAGACCCAGTGGTGGGACGTGCCAAAGAAATCGAGCGCGTCATCCAGATCTTGGGTCGTCGTACCAAAAATAACCCAGTCTTAATTGGCGAACCCGGCGTTGGTAAAACGGCGATCGCCGAAGGCTTGGCTCAGCGCATCATCGCTACAGATGTGCCAGACATTTTGGAAGACAAACGGGTTATGACCTTAGATATCGGCTTACTGGTAGCCGGTACTAAGTATCGTGGTGAATTTGAAGAACGCCTGAAAAAAATCATGGATGAAATCCGCCAAGCGGGCAACGTGATTTTGGTAATCGACGAAGTTCACACCCTCATTGGTGCCGGTGCCGCCGAAGGAGCGATCGATGCTGCAAATATCCTGAAGCCAGCTTTGGCCAGGGGTGAACTGCAATGTATTGGTGCCACCACCTTAGATGAGTATCGTAAGCACATCGAGCGCGATGCCGCCCTAGAAAGACGCTTCCAGCCAGTAATGGTCGGTGAACCCAGCGTCGAAGAAACGATCGAGATTCTCTACGGTCTGCGGGAACGCTACGAGCAGCACCACAAGCTCAGGATTACAGATGATGCCCTCAAGGCTGCTGCCGAGTTGGCCGATCGCTACATCGCCGATCGCTTCTTGCCCGACAAGGCGATCGATTTGGTCGATGAAGCTGGTTCGCGGGTGCGTTTGTTGAATTCTCAGTTGCCAGCGGCAGCCAAAGAACTCGATAAAGAGCTGCGTCAAGTACTCAAGGACAAAGACGAAGCAGTCCGCTCTCAAGATTTCGACAAAGCCGGTCAGCTTAAAGACCGCGAGTTAGAAATCAAAACCGAGATCAAAGCGATCGCCCAAGCCAAAAAAGCCGAAACCGCTGCGGCGGCTGCTAGTGAAGCTGGTGATACCACCAAGCAACCAGAAGTTACCGAAGAGGATATTGCTCACATCGTGGCTTCTTGGACGGGCGTACCGGTCAGCAAGCTCACCGAATCCGAATCAGTCAAGCTGCTGCACATGGAAGAAACCTTGCACCAGCGTTTGATTGGTCAAGAAGAAGCCGTCAAAGCCGTCTCCCGCGCGATTCGTCGTGCCCGAGTTGGTCTGAAGAATCCCAATCGCCCGATCGCCAGCTTTATCTTCTCGGGGCCTACCGGAGTTGGTAAAACTGAGTTGACCAAAGCATTAGCGGCTTACTTCTTCGGTTCCGAAGATTCGATGATTCGCTTAGATATGTCGGAGTACATGGAGCGCCACACGGTTTCTAAACTGATTGGTTCACCTCCTGGCTATGTGGGCTTTAATGAAGGTGGTCAGCTTACCGAAGCCGTCCGTCGTCGCCCCTACACCGTGGTGCTATTCGATGAAATCGAGAAAGCGCACCCCGACATCTTTAATATGCTACTGCAAATTTTAGAAGACGGTCGTTTGACTGATTCTAAAGGACGCACGGTAGACTTCAAGAATACTCTGCTGATCATGACCTCCAACATCGGTTCTAAGGTAATCGAGAAAGGCGGCGGCGGTTTGGGCTTTGAGTTTGAAGATAACAAAACCGAAGCTACCTACAACCGAATTCGCAGCTTGGTAAACGAAGAGCTGAAGAACTACTTCCGCCCTGAGTTCTTGAACCGCTTGGATGAAATCATTGTCTTCCAACAGCTCACCAAGGACGAAGTTCGCAACATTGCCGATATCATGCTGAAGGACTTGTTCCAACGCCTGACCAAGCAAGGGATGTCTTTAGAAGTCACCGCCAAGTTCAAAGATCGGTTGATCGAAGAAGGCTACAACCCAGCCTATGGTGCTCGTCCATTACGCCGTGCTATTATGCGGCTCTTAGAAGACATCTTGGCGGAAGAAATGCTCTCGGGTCGCCTGAAAGACGGAGATTCTGGCATTGTGGATCTAGATGAAGAAGGCAAAGCCTTTGTTACGGCCACTCATCCGCCTTTGCCGGTGAATGATGAAGCACCAGCTCTGAGCGCTGCCGAATAATCATTTGATAGACTAAACTTAAAACCGCTGTACACCAAAAATAGTTTTGGACAGCGGTTTTCTTGATTAGAGACGGACTCCACCCCCTTAACCTCGGCCATCTAGTGCGCAGCCGATCGCTAGTCATATTACCCCTGTCCCTGGTGGCATTGGAGCGATGACTGTCACTATGCTGCTAGAAAATACAGTGTGGAGTTGGGAACAACAGTTAAGATAGCTATTAAAGCTGCTGCAAATTCTGATTGAACTGGGGGTGTTTATGGCGCAAGATAAAAAGATTGTGGAATTCCATTTAGAAGACGGTACACCGTTTTTGATGGAGATTGAGGGGAAAGCTGGCGGGTCGCAGGAGCGAGTGACCCGGGGTGGTGTAGATACCAATGTAGATAAAACTGCTCAATCTTTTGAGCAGGCATTAGATCGGGTGGTGCCGGTGGCAGCGGCGGCTTTTAATCGGTTGAAGCGAGGTTTAACGACTCCGGCAAGTGAAGTAGAAATTAAGTTTGGTCTCAAGATGACGGCAGAGGCTGGGGTGGTGATTTCTTCGGTGGGGGGTGAGGTGAATTTTGAAGTGACTCTGACTTGGAAACAGGAATAGAGCAATGACGTATTTTCAGGCTTTTAAGTGCTCGATCGCCCGGATTTTTGCGATCGACAATGCCGTGATGGGGGCTGGTTTTTTGGTGTCCGATCGACATCTCTTAACCTGTGCTCATGTAGTAGCGGCGGCTTTGGGGGTGCCTAATGATACGGCGGTAATGCCGCCTGAGTTGGTGGAGTTTGATCTGCCGTTGTTAAAAGCTGGTCAGCGGGTGTCTGGCAAAGTGGTGTTTTGGCAGCCGGTAAATCCGGGGCAGGTGGGGGAAGACTTGGCGTTATTGGAGGTAGACTTGGGCGCTTTGCCGGTGGGAGCGCAGGCGGTGTGGTTGATGGTGGCAGATGAGCCGTGGGAGCATCGGTTTCGGATTTTTGGGTTTCCAGAAAATGGGGATGATGGTATTTGGGCAAGTGGGGTATTGCGGGAGCAGCAGGGGGCGGGGTGGGTGCAGATGGAAGGTTTAAATGCTCAGGGTTATGCGATCGAGCAGGGTTTTAGTGGTGCGCCAGTGTGGGATGAGACGCTAACAGCAGTGGTGGGGATGGCGGTGGCAGCCGATCGGCAACGAACTGAAGCCAAAGCGGCATTTATGATGCCAACGGGTATTCTGAAACAGGTGGGGCATGGCTTAAATTTGGCGATCGAGCAGCCCCAATTAGTTACTGCTCTTAGTATTGCGCAGCAAGGAAGGCTCACCTTAGCTGAGAACCTAGTCAATTCATCAATGGAAGACTTGGCGGCTGCTCATAATCAGCTAAACTATACCATCAGTGAGGTTGATAGAACCAAGCTGAAACGGCAAATTGAATTTTTAACCCAGGAGCTTGATCAAGCAGAGGATAAATTTCAGCAGCTCAAAAACAAGATGGGGATTGAGTAAATGTCAGCAGAGGCAAATCGGCAGAATCGGATCAACTTGATTAATCAGCGTATAGCAGATCTTTTAGAAGAGTTAGCTGCTACTAATAACCAGATCAGCTATGAAAAAGATGATGCTGCCCGGATCAAGTTAAAGCGCCAGTACGAATCAACTGAAATTGAGCTGAACAAAGAAGAAAAAAAGTTAGAAGAACTAGAAATAGGTCATAGTAGTTATCGACAGGATTGGAACACCTGGGAAGAAAACCTGCATGAAATTGATTTTGATACAGCCAAAAAAGTCACCAGTAATCTTTTCAAGAAATATTCCAGCCAGGAAGGCGTTGCACTATTTTTTATGCATAATAGTCAAGAAATGGGTGGCAGATGGTATCTGAAATTTGTAAAATCTCAGTTTCAAGGTCTGCCATTATCTTCATGGACTGAGCCTTTTGAATACCGCTCTGAGCAGTACCCCGGAGGAGATACACAGGTGTTTCTTAATCGCTTATCAGACAGGTTTATTCCTGGAAAAACCTTTCAAAATGAGCAAGAGCAAATATCTAAAATAATTGACGCAATATATCAATCTTTGCCTCGTAGGCACGTATTTTTTATTTCTGTTACTATCGAACAAGTTCGACCTCAGGATATTTTTCTAGAATGGTTTGTAAATCAATTTTGGCAAAAAATTGTCGTAAAATTATCAGAGGCTAAAATCAAGAATCCATTAGTTCGGATTATTGGCGTTGTTTCTGTAGAAGGAAAAGTTGATAAAAAACAGATGCCAACTAGCTTGTGTTGTTCTCTTAAGCAATTTAGACCCGATAAAATGATTGAACTAAAGCTAAAATCTTGGACAAAGAGCCAGATCTGTACATGGCTGAAAGCTTACTCTGAAGTCGATCCCGGAGATATTCCAGATCAGGCTCAAAGTATTTATGAGGTTACTAAATCAGGAGTGCCATTACTTATCTATGACAAACTAGTTACAAAAATTCACCATGGAAATTCGACTTCGAGGTAGACAATATGAGTAATGCCAAACGATACACTTTTACCGGTGATAGCAGCCATCGCCCCCCAGATAGTCATGACGATGCACCCCATAAAGCAGAACCATACTTGGCAGATCCAGAACTGATCGAAGCCGTGAACTTGGCGATATATTTGAGGCGACCGCTATTATTAGAAGGAGAAGCAGGCTGTGGTAAAACCAGATTGGCTTCAGCCGTGGCCTACGAGTTAGGGCTGCCGCTGTATCGTTGGAATATTCGATCGGATACCAAGGCTTTAGAAGGTCAATATACCTATGATGCCATCTTGCGCTTGTATGATGTGCAAACCAAACAGTTTGATATCAATCCGCCCCGTGATCCGAGCGATGTGCAGGCATATTGCAAACTGGGGGCGATCGGCAAAGCTTTTGAATTGGTTGATCGACCGGCGGTAGTGTTGATCGATGAAATCGATAAGGCCGATCAAGATTTTCCAAATGATTTATTAACCGTGTTAGATCAGCCTTGGTCATTTTTTATTCCCGAAACCAATCAAACCATCCAAGCGACCCCCGGTAACGAGCCGATCGTGATTGTCACCAGCAATAAAGAAAAAGGCAATTTACCGGCTCCTTTTTTGCGCCGCTGCATTTATCATTTTGTGAAATTTCCTGATGATCCACAAAGACTGCAAGAAATTGTCGCACAGCACTACCGCGATCGAGAGGCCAAGGCACAGCCCAAATCATCGTTAATAACAGAGGCATCTAAACGGTTTTTGGCGGTGCGACAGGCCAAATCTTGGGTAAAAACACCTGGCACCAGTGAGTTTTTAGATTGGGTCGAAGCCTTACAGAACTTTGCAGCCAAACCTTATGGGTTAGAAAAACTCAAGTCAGAAGAATTACTGCCATACCGTGATTTATTATTTAAGCTGCGGGCAGATTGGCAGCTATATGGAAAAAAAGCATGAGCAATAAATTTTTGCCTAAACCCATTGTTTTGCAACTTTTCCGGCGTTTGCGGGTGCAGGGTTTTAGGCTGGGCATCAATGAGTACTTAGCAGCCCTAGATGCGATCGATGGGGGGTTTGGCGCGAGTGATTTAGCAAGTTTACGCCAAATGCTAACTATGTTGTGGTGTCATTCCATAGACGAACAGCGACAGTTTGCCAAGATTTTTACCGAGATTCCTGCACAGTCCTCGCCGATCGAACGAATTGACAAAAATGATCCGCCAGTAGCGCGATCGCAGAGCAACTCTCCGGCAAAACCCCCAGAGCCTTTGCCACCTGCTCATTCCACCACAGAAACCCAATCAGAAAAATCAGTAGAGCCAGAGTTCTCGCCTGTGCCTTGGCAATCACCTTTGCTGCCAATGGATGGGGAAGATTTACCAGAGCTACATACTTATCACCCCTTGTCGCGGCGATCGATGGCTTATGGTTGGCGTTTTTTGAGCCGGAAAGTGGCCGTGGGGGTGCCAGATGTGTTGAATGTGACAGCTACAGTCCAAAAAGCTGCTCGTCAGGGATTTTTTCTGGCTCCGGTGTATCAGCGGCGCTTGGTAAATCTGGCGAAGGTGTTGATCTTGGTCGATCGGGGCGGTTCGATGACTCCGTTGCATCGGTTTACCCGCGATTTTGTCGAAACAGCGCTGCTGCCAGGAGTGTTTCCAGAAGATAGCGTGTTGGTAGGGTATTTTCATAATTTTCCGACAGATTATTTGTATGAAGATGAACGGTTGACGATGCCGCGTGTAGCGGCTGAGCTGTTGGCAGAATGTGATGCTGAAACGAGTGTGCTAATTGTGAGTGATGCCGGGGCAGCGCGGGGATTTCGGCGGATGGAGCGGATTCGGAAAACGACAGATTTTTTGGTGAAGCTGAAGCGTCAATCTAATTTAATTTGTTGGTTAAATCCGCTGCCGATCGAGCGGTGGCAGGGCAGTTCGGCGGAGGTGATTGCCTATTTGGTGCAAATGGAGCAAATGAATGCTGATGGTTTGGGGAATGCGATCGATGTGGTGAGAGGGCAAACTGTTGATGGAATTAGTCGGAGGGTGGCATGATTTTAGAAATTTCACCAGAACATCGATCGGCAGCGGCTCAAGTCGATCGATTTGTGCAGCGTTTTGAGCCATCTTATCGGCAGTTAGCTTTTTATGCGGCTTTGCCTTTGGTGTTAACGCCGGAACTGGTGCATTATTTGCGCAATCGCTTTTTGCTAGAGGCGCAGGTGCCTTGGGTGGCGGAGGTAGATTTGTTGTTATCAGATCTCTGTAACCCGGTGGGGTACGAACAATATGCGATCGAGCCACGCATTCGATCGTATTTGTTAGCCAGCATGGAGCAAGAGATTGGCTGGGAGCAGATGCAGCAGGTGGCTAGGTTGCTGCTGAGTTATGTGCAGCAGTTGGCTCAGGCTAACCCAGAGCTGTTGCAGTATCGAGAGTTGGAGTTGCAGCAATGGTCGGCAATGGTGTATTTAGATGACCGGCGGGAGTCGGTGGTGCAGCAAATTGGGGCGGCTTATCAGGCGTTGATTGATAGTGGGAAGGTGGATGCGCAAAAAGCCAGCAAGCTGTTGTTAGATCTCGATCGGCTGACGCGCATCACTCAAGATTTTGCGCCGTATTTGCGAGATTACCCGGAGCTTTTGAAATATGCTGATTTGTTGCGACGATTGCTAGATGAACAAGAAGGCGTTGCGCCGGAGCTGTTGGCTGAGCATTTTGAGGTGTTGCCCGGTATGGAGTTGGTGGTGCCTGCGCTGTTGCTGCCTAGTAAGGGAGAGGAAACTAAGGATGATTTTTGGCAGAAGGCTGAGGTGGAGGTGATAACTATTGAGTATAGCGATGAGCCAGTATTAGAACGATATGAGTTTGAGGTGGCGACGCTGCGGATGGTAGAGAATGTGCTGGAATTACAGGATGTGTTGAAGATTGCTAATGATGGAATGCAAGAACTTAATGGAAAATATTTAAGTGATATCCAGCATAATGTTATTGAAGGTATATGGAACAACATGACTTATGCAGAGATGGCAAATACATATGGATTTAACTCCAATTATATAAAACGAGTAGCAAGGAAGTTGTTTCAATGGTGGTCAGGTGATTTAGGGAAGACAGTTTCAAAGGAAAATATGGTGGCTGTGTTTGCAAATGTTGCTGGTAAATCTCTTAAAGCAGGGACGGAGATTGTGAGGGTGCCTGGTAGTGCAGATCAATTTGTAGAGTCCCTAGGAGATTATGTGGAATTGGTAATGGTACGAATCCCGGCAGGGGCATTTATGATGGGTTCACCAGCAGATGAGTTAGAAAGATTCAGCAATGAAGGTATGCAGCGAATAGTGACGGTGCCAGAGTTCTACATGGGTAAATATCCGATTACTCAGGCACAGTGGCTAGTAGTGGCCAATTTGCCTGCGCTAGAGCAAGATCTGCCACTAGATCCATCAGGGTTCTCAGGAGATGATAGTTTGCCTGTGGAGCGAGTATCTTGGTACGATGCCGTAGAATTTTGTCGGCGGTTGAGTGTTTTGACTGGTAGGGTATATCGATTACCAAGTGAGGCGGAGTGGGAATATGCTTGTCGGGGTAGAACAACGACTCCTTTTCATTTTGGTGAAACGATTTCTACAGATTTAGTGAATTATGATGGAGATTATATATATGGAAATTGTGAAAAGGGGATTTATCGAGAAAAGACAATTCCGGTAGGAAGTTTGAATGCTGCTAATATTTTTGGTTTGCACGATATGCATGGAAATGTTTGGGAATGGTGTTTAGACCATTATTATGATAGTTATCAAGGTGCTCCGACTGATGGTAGTGCTTGGGTTGATTCTGAGATCGATCGAGAGGCTGATAGAGTAATACGAGGCGGTTCCTGGTTCAACTTTCCAAGAGACTGTCGCTCTGCTACTCGCATCAAAAACCTCCCCCAAACTAGTAGCAACGAAATTGGGTTTCGAGTTATGTGTGAAATCCCCAGGACTTTGTAATTCTTTACACTCTTTGTCGCTGTAGGCGAGTTTAATTTTTTTAACTATTTGGAGCGAAGTCTCTTGTCTTGAAAAAGTCCTACACTTGGGGATACCTTGAGTACCCCCTGATTCCATAGATATTACAAAACAACAATGAGTTCATCCAGCAGTCCAACTTCTGTACCAACAAAGCCATCAACCCAATGAGTTATAATAAATCACCAAATCTCCATTGTCCAGCCAGAGGTGGCCTATGACGGTTGCTGCTAACAATGCTATTTATTATCCCAGCGGAGACGGACAGCCCGTGGCCGAGACCTTTGCCCATCTGTACGCCATTTTAATGACGATCGAAGTCTTGCGCATATATTTGCAGGGGCAACAAGCGACCGTGTTAGGCAACCAATTTTTGTACTACGAACAGGGCAACCCCAGCAAGCGAGTTGCTCCAGATGTATTTGTGATTTTTGATGTAGCACCCGGAGGCCGCGATAATTACAAAATCTGGGAAGAAGGCTCAGTCCCCAGCATCGCATTTGAAATGACCTCTCCCAGTACCAAAAAAGAAGATGAGGTGTCAAAGAAGCAGCTCTACGCCCAAATTGGCATCCAAGAATATTGGCAGTTTGACCCCAAGGGCGAATGGATCAAAGAACAACTGCGCGGTTATCGATTAGAAAATGGCCAATATCAACCAATTACCGACAGCATTAGTCGAGTTTTGCAACTCAGGCTAGAAGTAGATAACAGCCTCAGCAGTTCACCCACCGCACTCATTGCCTTTTATCGATTAGACACCGCAGCAAAACTGCTGTTGCCAATAGAGCTACAAGCTAAAGCGATGATTGCCGAACAACAAGCTCTGATCTCTAAACAAGAGGCCGCGTTTGCCCAGCAAAAGGCGCTAATCTCCGAACAAAAAGCCACATTAGCAGAGCAAAAATCTGTGGAGCTGGCAGCTCAGTTGGCTGCCTACCAAGCTCGCTTTGGCTTTTTGGATGCTTCGTCAGAGTAAATTTTTATTTTCAAGTTAGTGATTATGCCCCTGGTTCTCAAACGCACAAAGCACCCAGTCAAGTTTTTTGTTGAAAAACTCAGCAGTCAAGTCAACCTCGCAATGATGTTGATTCCTGCCGGGACTTTTGTGATGGGTTCGCCAGAAAATGAGATCGATCGAAGTAACAACGAAAGCCCTCAACACTCTGTAAACGTGCCGAGCTTTTGCATGGGTAAACATCCGATCACTCAAGCTCAGTGGCGGATAGTGGCCAATTTACCAGCAGTAAATCAAAAACTTCAGCCCAATCCATCCAGTTTTAAAGGTGTGCAGCGGCCTGTTGAGCGGGTATCTTGGCTCGATGCCCAAGAATTTTGCGCCAGACTGAGTATTTTGGCAAAGCGAGAATATCGTTTGCCCAGCGAAGCTGAATGGGAATACGCCTGCCGCGCAAAAACCACTACTCCTTTCCATTTTGGTAAAACTATTACTACCGATTTAGCTAACTATGATGGCACAGATGATCCTGATGGCCAATGGTCAGGTTCTTATGATCAAGGATCAAAAGGAATTTATCGCAAAGAAACAACTTCAGTAGAAATGTTTCCTCCAAATATTTTTGGGATACACGATATGCATGGAAATATTTGGGAATGGTGTCTTGATCACTATCATGACAACTATGAAGGCGCTCCGACTGACGGTACTGCTTGGATTGATTCTGAGATCGATCAAAAAGATTTAAAAATAGTGCGGGGCGGGTCTTGGAACTATAATCCTAGGTACTGCCGTTCTGCTTTTCGTCGCCTCAACATTCCTGTTGTCCGTTCCGTCAATGTGGGGTTTCGAGTTGTGTGTGAGATGCCGAGGACTTTGTAATCCTTTACCCTTGCCCTGAGCGGAATCGAAGGGCTTTTAACCTTTATCCCTTTTCTCTATATTCTTTACACTTTTTATCGCCGTAGGCGAATTTAATTTTTTTAATTATTTGGATATCACAAAACAACAATGAGTTCATCCAGCAGTTCGACTTCTGTATCAACAAAGCCATCAGCCCAATGAGTTATAATGAATCACCAAATCTCCATTGTCCAGCCAGAGGTGGCCTATGACGGTTGCTGCTAACAATGCTATTTATTATCCCAGCGGAGACGGACAGCCCGTGGCCGAGACATTTGCCCATCTGTACGCCATGTTAATGACGATCGAAGTGCTTCTTCTACACTTAGAGGGGCAACAGGCGACCGTGTTAGGCAACCAGTTTCTGTACTACGAACAAGGCAACCCCAGCAAGCGAGTTGCTCCAGATGTATTTGTAATTTTTGATGTAGCACCCGGAGGCCGCGACAATTACAAAATCTGGGAAGAAGGCTCAGTTCCTAGCATCGCATTTGAGATGACCTCTCCCAGTACCAAAAAAGAAGATGAAGGACCAAAAAAGCAACTCTACGCCCAAATTGGCATCCAAGAATATTGGCAGTTTGACCCCAAGGGCGAATGGATTAAGGAACAACTGCGCGGCTATCAATTAGAGAATGGCCAATATCAACCCATTACCAATAACATCAGTCTAGTTTTACAGCTAAGGTTAGAAGTAGATAACAGCCTGAGCAGTTCATCTACGCCACTTATTGCCTTCTATCGATTAGATACCGGAGCAAAGCTGCTGTTACCAATAGAGCTACGAGCTAAAGCAATGATTGCCGAACAACAAGCTCTATTTTCTCAACAAAAGGCGCTAATCTCAGCACAAGAGGCTGCGTCTGCCCAGCAAAAAGCCCTGATCTCAGAACAAGAGGCCGCGTCTGCCCAGCAAGAAGCCCTGATCTCTAAACAAGAGGCCGCATGTGCCCAGCAAAAAGCGCTAATCTCTGAAAAAAAGGCCACATTAGCAGAGCAGAAATCTGTGGAGCTGGCAGCTCAGTTGGCTGCCTACCAAGCTCGCTTTGGTTCTTTAGATCCCTAATTTAATCATCATGCCACCCATCTTTCTTCTCGCCATTCTGCCAACCCTGTTAGCTGCCAGCCCACCACCTCCAGAAATCTCTATAGCCCAAGAAGTTCGCGCTCTGCCCGGAAGGCTCGATCGAACACCAGTTTTTAACAGCAACAGCCCCGAAAAAGTCCTCAAAGAAGGCATCTTGCTTTCCACTTTTCCGGGCAACAACAAAGCCCATCCCGCAGCCCACTTAAACTACGCTTTTGCCGGAAACTTTGATATCTTCGCTCACCATGTAGCCCAAGCCAAACCCGAAACCGACCTGCGCAGCTTATACATCGGCGTGATTCTTCACAACCCCACCACCAAACCAGTAACTATCAAAGTTTTGCAAGGTGCTAGTTACCTCAGTCAACCAGATGCACCTTTTGTCAACCTGGCTGCCCAAATAGAAGACCCCAACGGCAGCGTCTTTGCCGGTCCGGGCAGTCGGGCAACTAGCGATGTGCTGCGCGATCGCCGCCAAAATATTTTCCCCGCCCAAATCATCATCCCAGCGGGCGGCAGCCAAATGCTAATGAACTTGCCCATACCGGTAAAAGGACTAACTCCGCCCTTAAACGGTCGATCAAGCTACATTCGGCTGAACAGCAACGGCAAAGTCTACGCCGCCAGCATGGCGCTCTTTGCCCCCAGCACCAACGGCATAGAACGTCCGCCCACCCTGGCCGAATGGCAAAATTTATTAAATAAAGGTGATTTATCTAGCCCCCGAGACGTAGCACCCACCGTGCCCAATAGCCCCGGTGGCATTACTTATGGCCGAGTGGCCGGGGTATCGATCGGCTCTCGCTGGCAGGCCAACTTGACTGATTTGGGCAAACAAAGTCTGACGGTTCCCCCAGCAGGTAAAGCCATCTCCTGGGGGATTTCGACTTTAGTAGGTGGTCAATTTGGCACGGGGCAAGTGGCTTCAGCAAAAATGGCGGTGCGCTACCCGGATACAGCATATGAATCGCACGGTAACTATGGCGTACATTACAGTTTAAAGCTACCACTATCTAATCCGAGCACTACGCCTCGACAGGTAACAGTGGCTTTACAAACTCCGTTGAAGCAAGAATCGATCGATGGCGTTTTGCGATTTCTGAACCCGCTACCACGCGCTGTGCATTTTCGGGGCACCGTAAAAGTTAGCTACCCAGACGATCAAGGCACTCTGCAAACCAAGTATTATCATTTAGTACAAAAACGCGGCGATCAGGGTAGTCCATTGTTAAATCTGACTTTGCCACCGCGCAGTAATCGATCTGTACAAGTCGATCTACTCTACCCTCCAGATGCAACCCCACCACAAGTGCTGACTTTACGAAGCTTGCAAGATAAATGAAATGACAGCTTTTCAGGAATTAGCTGAATATCGTCAACAGTTTGGTCTGCCCTCAGCCGGTAGTCCAGAAGACAATACTACGATTGCCAAGTTAGAAATAGGCGATCATAGTTTTTTTGGTATTAATTCTGGAAGCAATCCTAATCGTCGAGCAATTACGCTTAAAGTCAATCCAATCAGTCGGACACACGCTGAGGCGGATGCTTTTCAACAAGCTTTTGAGGTAGGATTAAAAGGTGGAAAAGCTTGTCTTACGGTGGATCGCTCTCTCTGTAGAGCCTGTGGCCAAAATGGTGGGGTCAAAGGAATGGCTAAACAACTTGGCTTATCAGAATTAGAAATCATCAGTCCAGATGGTCGTCAAACTCTTACATTTGATTGAGGCTAACTATGTTTATCACAAAATTTTCAGTCGAGGATTGGATCAACAATCAAAATCTAGGTTGCACCAAGCCAGCCAGCGTTTGGTCAGATATAGAATTGGCTATCAGAAGTCTAGATGGTCAAACCAAGACACTTGTAACGTTGGAAACAGAAGGTGAAACTCACATGTCGATCGGTGGTGGTCAAGGAAAATATGTGGTTTATGCAACGTTTGACAACGAAACTTTTTATTCTCTAATCGACCCCTCAAAATCAGATCAAAATGAATCTATAGTAATCGGAGGTCAAAAAGGCTTATATTCGACAAAATCTTGTGTTGATTTAGAAATCGTTCTACAATCGGCAAAAAAATTTGCAGAATCTGGCAAAATGCTAAATTCTGCTGTTTGGGAAAATGACAGAGTTGCCGAAATGGTATAGGACATTGAAGATTATTTAGCAAAGAGTACATCGTCAGATAAAATTTTCATCAGCAATATTGCTAAATTCTAACGCAGCGATCGGCGAACCTAGCGGATATTTTGCACAATCTGCAAAATATCGCCCAAGTAAACATTATCAAAATAATTAAAGGTGATGGTGATGTCTTCTGAATTTAACAGCAGTCGATTCTTATACTTGGGAGGAGGCTTAGCCTTATTTGTTCTTGCCTGGATCTTTAAACCATTTACGATCATTAATGTGGGAGAACGAGGGGTGATTATGCATTTGGGACAAGTTCAAGAAAAAGTCTTAAATGAAGGCTTTCACTTTGTGCTGCCGGTTTACACCCGAATTCACAAAATGAATGTCAGAATTCAAAAAACTGATGTAGCAACGACCATTGGTACTAAAGACCTGCAATCTTTAAATGTCAACGCCTCAATCAATTGGCATATTGACCCACTGAAAGCGTAAGTGTCCGATAGTCTACGGAAGAAGTAGAGTTCTGGTGGTTGGAGTCAAATCACTCTCAACAGTGGGAATTAGTGATGGATATTTCGTACCAAGACGAGCTGCTTGAACAGACTCTGTCAAAA
>JAAFHZ010000101.1 GCA_013297675.1 Synechococcales cyanobacterium bin59.metabat.ball.084
TTGGCACGTAATTTCACCCTAAATCTTTACCGAGAAAATGGCCTTTCAAATATGGCTCAAGCACAACGTAAAGCTGGTTCCGGCCTTAATTTTCTTAAGTCTCTTTTTAGAATGAAATAACCCTGCATCTACTTCTGATCTGGCCTGCTCATAGGTATCAAAAATTAGCACCAAGGGCTGCTTCTGTACTCTACTGAACAACGCTGCTACTAAAAGCTCCGTCAAAACCTTAAAAGGATACAGCATCAAATCTTGCAGCTCTTTGTTCCTTTTCGTCGATTTGAAACTAATTAAGAACTGCTCAAACTTTTCGATCGTCCCGGTAGACTCTAGCATGGCCTGAGTGCCATGCTTCAATGGCTCTCCTACCGCCTTCTCAGTCACAGCCTGAAAAACACTCTGAGTAACCTTAATTAATTCTTTTCCCTGACCGTCTTGTTCAATCAAGCGACGAGTTGCTTCATATTGCCGCAACTTATCGGTAAAAGCCTCGCCCCAAGGTTCCATCGAAGGCGGTAACTGGCGATAAATTTCTTCCATTGCTGCTAAAGGAGTTTCTATACCCTTTACATACTTCAAGTCAACTACAATCACTTTTGCATGAGGTAAATCTTGAGTGATTTTTTGGGTCAGCCGCGTTTTCCCAATACCGCCCATCCCGTAAGCATGAAAAACAACCGGGCTAGTCGCTGGTTCTTGGATGGCCTTTTTTAAACCATTGAGCAATTCATCAGTGGCTGGTCGATCGATGTAAAAATCCAAGTTGCTCATAGGGGCTGGCCGCAAATTAAATTGAAAGAGGGGCTTGATTTAGGTGAATCGCTTGTCGATGCAAAAAATCCTGAATCTGGATGAGCATATCTTCGATCGAGCAATCTTCTAGAGCTGCCAGTAGTTCTAAGGCTTCCGATAAACGCAATACAGCATCACGAAATTGATCATTACTAGGGATCATTAGCAATAATGGTCGCCCAAAGTCGTCATTTTCACCTTGAAAAACTGTCACTCGGGGATTTTTCCTTGGTAATTCTTGCCAACCATGGCAACGTAGGTACAAAGCCATATCATTTACTGATAGTTTGGCATCTTTGAGCAGCTTGGTATTGACTATTCGCATATCCATACTCCATTAGTTGCATAATTACGGTTGGCTTCTAACAGTCTCAACAGAGCAGCAGGAGTGAATTGCTGTGCTCTAGGTACCCAAATTCTAACAGATTCTTTATTAGAGCTGAGTTCTCCTTCTAGATAAGCCCAATAGCAAGCTCCTCCTAAAAATACCCCATCTTCATTAGCGTTAAGCCAGTCTGTTTCATCTGTAGACAGAACCTTTAAAAGCAGGATACAAGGCATTGCCGGTTGACTCTGGTGCCGATCAACGAGATCGTTGTAGGTTTTTACCTCCAAATCATATCGAATATGCGATGGTTCAAGCTTGTAACGCATAGATGCCTTTAATTGGTAGTCTAAGCCATAGCCATCGACTGCTAGACGATTTCCTCTACGGATAACGGCTCGGAAAGTACCATCAACTCCATAGTCTAAGTCGGAGTTAGAGATCAGAACCCCTGCTCTAGCTGCGATCGATTGGATATGGGCAACACTAAGCCGCTCTTCAATGGTCTGCTGAGGAAACAACGAATTTTTCTCGGACTAAACTACTGTAAAAATTATGCCATCAATTAATCAAATTAACCCCCTAGCGTGTCTTAGTCGGCAAGTTTGAGGGCTTTGTCGAGAATGGGGCGTTCTTCGCTGGGCAGGTTGAGCCAGAGGCGTTGGCGTTTGCTGGGGTCTTTTTTGTATTCGATCGCGGCACTCATTTCGCCATCGATCTCACCATACTTCTTCAAGCAGTAATTGAAGATGCCTATGCTCGGAATTCCAGTTTTGCTATTCGTAATTTGCGCAAGCATTTATTGGAGTATTAAGAATTTTCGATCATCCATTTCAGAATGCCTAGAATTTGATCGACTGGCGTAACATAATATTCATTAATGTCGATGGTCACATTTTTGCCTGTGAGTTTAAGAAACTGCCATAGCTTGCCGCTGGTAACACAGCCATAAATAGTTGAAATTTCCTGGCCTGCTTTGGCATTAAATATCTGGGCAGCAACCATTTCTGCTACGCACTGTCCCAGCCTAATATCTAATTCACCTTTTTTTGCTTCGACTAACATCATGACCGGAGCTTTAATAATGTAGGGAACTGTAGATTTACTGAACAAAAAATCGCAAAATCCATTTAGTCCTTGCTCTTTATCGACGTTGAATTCTTCGCCTGAAAATAACTCGATTTGATTATTAACCGATCTGCGCACTTCAACTAAAATAGGACTGACTAAAAGTTCTGACTTAGCTTTTTCTGATTTTGCTCTTTGGGCAAGTGGTAAATATTGTGCAAAGATTGCTATGAAGTCTGGCGATGGAGTTACAGCGCTGAGCTGTTCACAGAATTTTGAATCTAGTAGGTTTAGTTCAAACTGATCGATCGCGCTCTGCAAAGAAAAGTTATTGTAAGCCATTGAAAGACCCTAGAACTGATACAAAATCAATCATACCAAGTTTTCATTCAGGTGATTTGCCATGTTAAAAAAAAGCTTAATAGATATGACAAAAATGATGGCACTTTTATTAATATCGTTCCCATTCAGTTAATTTGGTATTTTGAGTAGCGCCCTAGATGAACCATAGCTATTTAAGATTGTGCCCAAGCTAAGCACTGAGCCAAAGATTCTTGCATTCTAGCTGGCGTAGCATGAAAGCGCCGACCATGGCCAGGGAGCACCCAGCTAAATTGGTATTGAGTGAGTTTTTGCAAAGAAGTTAATTGGACTGGCCAAGAATACCAGCAAACTTCTGGCCAAGCATAAAGATGCTGTAGTTCTTCGCTATAGGCTAGGTGATCGCCGGTAAACAGAAATTCGTTGCGATATAGCAGAGCTGTATGGCCTTTGCTATGGCCAGGGACAGGAATAATTTGTAAATCGGGCAGCCATTGAATAGTTGCGGTGCCGGTGAGTTTTTCTTCGACTGCCTGAGTGTCGTTAGTCACATCGTCTTGATGGATAACGCGGGTGCAGCCAAATCGATCGTGAAATTTTTGGTGGTCGGCTACGTCATCGCGGTGGGTAAGATACATGTATTTCACGCCGCCCAGTTCTTCAATTCTTTTGACTAAAGGCGGCGTGAACCGGGGAGAATCGATTAATATATTGCCGGTAGGGAGCTGAATTAGGTAGCTGGCAGCAGCATAAGATTTTTCGGAGTGGTAGCCGCAGTGATAGACGTTATCGGCTACTAATACGGGTAGACTTTCTTGAGCAGCACGAATTTCTGGAGGTGGGTTAGTGGTGCCGATCGAGGCAGTAGGGCAAGATAGCAACGCCTGTAAAGCCTGTAATCGGGTGGCGCTATCTAAGGGCTGTTGATAGACGGCAGACATGTTGCCGCTTTGGTGAAAAACTTGGGGAGCCATCCAGCGGCAGGTATCACAATCTATGCAGCTAGAGTCTACATAAAAGTCTCCAGCAATATTTTCGGGGCGACGATTAGCTAGGTGAGCCATGGTTGTATACTGAATTATTGATGATGGTCTTAATATTCTTAATTACCTTCTTAATTATGAAGCTAATTAACAGTGGGCTGTGCCAATGCTGGTCAAGCCGAAATCGTCCTCCGCGACCAGCCCCAAGATCTAAAATGGTTCACAACCACCCGCCGCCAAAAACCTTAGCCTTTACTGTTGAAGTAGTTATAGCTCAGGCGGGATGCTTCCTGAATAAAGTAGCGACCCCGTAAATCATTGAAAGGACGACGGACAAAAACTCCGGCTAAATATAGCTTACCGGAAGGCTTTTCGATAATCCCTGCGTCGCCCAAAATAACCCCAAGAGTGCCGGTTTTGTGGGCAATATGTGCGCCATCGCCCAACCCAGCTTTCAGTAGCTTCGTGTTTTCGGTGGCGTTCAAGATGTCTAAGGCTTTAGCCCGACTGCTTTCGCTCATTACTTTACGTTTGGCCACTAAAGCCGAAGCCTTCACCAAATCTACAGCGCTAGTTTTGTTGGTGCCTTTAAAATCACCCAGATAATTTTTCATATAGGTGTTATTTAAGCCCCAACTGCGAAAACGAGCATTGACTGCTGACAAACCGCCCAACCGACTAATAATCATATTGGTGGCGGTGTTATCACTAATGGTGATCATTTTAGTTGCAACACTCAAAGCCGAGAGTTTTGCCCCACGATAATACTGCAAGTTACCAGAACCACCGGTAATCGCGGCGTTTGTTACAGTCAATTTCTCATCTAGTCTAATTCTGCCCGCATCTACGGCTTCAAAAAAAGCCATCAAAATTGGTAGCTTAATGGTGCTAGCCGCCGCATAGACCCGATCGCCACCCAAATTCACATAGTCACCAGTTTCTACATCAATGAAAAACATCCCTGGTGAGAGATCGCTGTAGCGGTTCACCAAGCTTTGCAACTGAGATTTTAGCGGCATAATCTCTTTGCCAGCAGGTAAGTTGACCGATAGCACGTTGCCATTGCCCGAGCTAGGCGGCAGTGGTCTACTGGATGGCAACGGTCTATTGGGCGGCAGTGGCCCACCGATTGGCGGTGGTAATGGAACTTCTGGTGCGCCCTCGGTGGGCACCTGAATAACTTCTTTGGTTTCGCCCGGTCCTGGTGGAATGCCGCTTTCGATCGATTTCATGCGGACATACCACTGACCTGGAGCATCACTGGCAACTTTAATATTCCGAGAAGATACCCCAAACCCGTCTGATAGTTCAATTACCGCCCGAGTTACGTTGCCTGACACCTCCGAAATCCGAATTTCTTTTATGGCTCCGCCGTACTGGCTGCGAATAGTCGAGCCTTTTTTATTCGTGCCGGGCAAGTCTATTACCAGTCGATTTGGGTTGCTCAATAGAAAAACCGTAGGCTTCACTGATGTATTAGTATTTAATCTAATTACATTTCTTTCAGCATTAAATCCCCAGTCTGTCAACTGAGCGGAGTGAGCCGGTGTGACAAAGATCGATGTACTTACTAAAGCTGCTGTTAATGACCAGCTAACATTTTTGTGCATGCGTTCCCCTAAAAGTAAAATCGGTAGCGTAAGTGGTGAAAATTGGTAAGAAGTCATATATCTTAGCCTAAATTTGTGACCAAATTATAAAAGTGTTGCAGCATCAAGCTGAACAGGTTTTGTCTTCCGCTTCTCACTGTGGGACTGTTCTTTTTAATAGGATGTTCCAAAACTGTTACCTGAGTTATCAACAGAAATGGCTGAGTTTGTTTTGCTGCATGGGTTTCACCAATTTATTTAGATAAGTATTTATCAGAGATTGTTATTTATATAGTGTTGTAAAACACGAAACTCAACAATGCCATGACAGGCATTTCATATCAATTTCATCAACTTGTGTATAATGCTCTTGTCTTTATGATAACCAAGTTGATTAGAAATTACACGAGCTTTTTGCCATTCTGCAATTGCTGCTGATTTTTTGCCTAGTTGCTTGTATGCCAACCCGCGATACTTGTGATAATCGATAGGATCGGCTCCCAAGCTAGCTGCTCGGTTAAAGTAGTTTAAGGCTGCTGTTGCCTGACCCTGATCTAAGGCGATCGCTCCTTTGGCAATTAAACCTGTCCAGCCTTTGGGGTTTAGTTCTGCTACATTGAGCAAGTCTGGCAAAGCGGCTGCTCGTGAAGCAGAGCGCTCCCGGAGGGAATCGCCCTCAAAATAATACAAATCACCACGGTTATAGTAAGCTATCGGGCTGCGGGCATTGGCCGAGATTGCCTGAGTATAATCAGCAATCGCAACTTCTTTGTTACCTAATTTGTGATAGTTCAAATTCCCTCGATTGTTGTAAGCCAGCACGCTACGCGGATTGAGGGCAATTGCTCGATCGTAATCTATAATAGCTCCAGCTAAATCGTTGAGCTTGGCATCTTTTAGATACCCGCGATTGTTGTAGGCTAAATAGTCTTGGTCATCCAAAGCGATCGACTTGTCAAAATCGGCGATCGCTCCTGAAATATCATTAAATTTATCGGCTCTCAATCCACCGCGATTTACGTAAGTTAGAGTGCTGTTAGGGCGCAGGGCAATCGCCTTGTTATAGTCAGCCAAAGCCCCGGTAGCATTGTTTAAATGCTGGTAGCGCAAGTTGCCCCGGTTATTATAAGCTTCAGCGTATTGGGGATTAAGTTTAATGGCTTGGTTGTAATTTGCGGCGGCCTGTGGATAATTACCGGCCTCATAGCTTTCGCTGGCAGCCAAAAAATAATCGTCGGCTTGAGGGTTGCGATTATTTAAAACTGGCAGTTGTCTGACAGCAAGAATTTCATCGGCAAAAGGACGACATTTTTCAATCACAATGCCCAAGTTAAACCCTGTCTTTTGGCCGTCGGCTGCTCGATCTCCTTGGCCATGAATGGCCACAACTTCTCCCCGCTCGTTAAGAACAGGGCCACCACTCATCCCGGGTAGCGTAGCGTTGCTATAAATTAACGAATAGCCTTGATTATTGGCTTTACTGGCATTGGCCGTAACTGTGCCTTTGGTGAAATTTAAGATGCCACTACGAATGACAGTGGTTTGTGCCGGGAAGCCAGCTACATAAATTTCCATCCCTGCTGATAAAGACTGGGATTTGCCTAGCTGGGCTACCGGATAGCTTTTGCTGCTGCGAAACTGCACTGTGGCCAAGTCTAAATTATTGGGCGCTTGGCGAACAGAGCGATCGATCGACTGATGCACTTGACCATCAAAAGTGGTGAACTGAAAAACCTGGCCTTTGCCAATCACATGAGCCGCAGTCAAAATAGTATAAAGATCGCCCTGCCTATGCAAAATCACCCCAGAGCCAGTATTTTGCATACCAGTAGTTTCGATATATACCGAAATATCTTTGGCGATTTTGCCGATGACTGTCGCTGACTTGTTGCCAGACCGAACTGCTAATGGCGTTTTTCCGATCGCCAAATCAGGGGGAGAAAAACCAGTGACAATCAATACTCCCAACAACAAACCAGCAGCATGTTTAATCACAGATTTTCAACTCTCCACCCATACAGAAACTGATCCACCATTGCAGTAAAACTCTGCCCAACCGTTTTCATTGCTAAAAATTGATTGGTGAAAATGACCGGTAAGATCTTTGAATTCTTTACCTACTTTGCCTACATTCATCCACTTACTGCCACCAGGGCCATCGCTGAGGATGACCGCCATGGCTTTAGGATGTTCACTGTTACCCAAACGAGTCCAGCCAATTACGTCTGGATGATTTAGGTAATCCAACTGCTCACCGTAGGCAAAATCGCGGCGGGCTGCTAACAATACATTCAAAATATACTGGTGAGAATTGAGATAAATATCATATTCTCGACCATCACGCCCTTTATCGACATACTGTGCCCCGTAGTAATCGGCATAAAATACGCAGGGATAACCACCGCGTCGCAGCAGAATGAGGGCATAGGCCAAAGGCTTGAACCAGTCCATTACGTCCGATTCTAATGCTTGTAAGGGTTGTGAGTCATGATTATCAACGAATGTTACGGCTAAGGTGGGTTGGTTTTGCACCAAAGTACCATCAAAGATCTTGCTCATATCGTAGTTGCCACCGCCGCGACTGGCTGCTTGCAAGTTGTAGTGTAAAGGTACATCAAAGAGCGAGAGCTGGCCGCTGGTGGCGCTAATAAATTGATGCAAATCATCAATGTTGTTAGACCAATATTCACCTACGGTAAATAGTTCTTTTTTGGTCTTTTTCCGCACGTGAGTGAGCCATTCTGGAAAAAAGCTCGATCGCACATGTTTAACTGCATCTAACCGAAAACCATCAATTTTGAGGGTATCCACAATCCATTCACCCCAATAGTTTAGCTCCTTAACTACTTCAGGAGAACTAGTATCGAGGTCACAAGCCATCAAAAAATCATAGTTACCATGGCCAGTATTTACGCCAGTTTCAAAGTGCTTGGCTTTGGAGCGATAAATGGTGTGATCACCGGGCTTGAACATGTTGTGATTCACTGAATCAAAATGTCGCCAGTTCCACTTCATGGCAGAGTATTTCAAACCCCGGCCAGGAAAGTCAAATTGTGTCCAGACCTTAATGGTTTCTACCTTACCAATATCTAGATTGCGGTTCTCGATCGATACTGGAATTGCATCTACTAATTCTTCGGCATCACCACCATTTTTATGGTTAAATACCGTATCAAGATAAATTTGTATTTTCGCAGCTTTAGCTGCTTTGATTGCGGCCTCTAGTTCAGCTTTGGTGCCGTACTTGGTGCGGACTGAGCCTTTTTGGTCAAACTCGCCCAAGTCGAATAAGTCGTAGGTGCTATAGCCTACGTCGTTGGGTCCGCTGCTACCTTTGTAGACTGGCGGTAGCCACAGGGCTGTAAAACCGGCTTTGGCCAAGTCTGGCATGGATTTTTCGAGCTGCCGCCAATGGCCACCATCATTGGAGTTATACCAATGAAAGTACTGCATCATTGTGCCGTTGATTACTGTCATAAAAACCTATTAAAATTCTGCCTTGATTTGTGCGCCGTAGATGCTGTTGCCTTGGGAATCTTCCCGAATTAGGGGAAACAACAGTAAGCCGCGCTTCTGTCCTAATTCTACTTCTCCTACTAAGTATCCTAATGCGGCTCCAGCAACTACGTCATACCAGCGGTGCCGCCCTTCGCTAACCCGCGCATAACTAATTAAGGCTGCACCGCCATACCAGGCCACTGACCAGTCTGGATGATAGTGACTCTGCATTCTGGCTACGGCAAAAGAGGTGGTCGCATGACAGCTTGGAAAACTATCTAGCTCTCTTTCGTTATCTGGGCGGGGGCTTTGAATGACTGATTTGGCTCCATAACAAAGTGCCGCACTGGTAGCTAAAGCATCTGCAATGCGCAAGCTACGTTGACCACCTTTGTCTCCGTCTGTAATTAGCGGTAGCAATACTCCGCCTCCTAGATAGGCAGCGGTACCCGGCCCAGAAATAAATCGATCGGCCTGTGCTGAAGCACTGGCTGTATTGAAGCCGAGGGTGGCTACTAAGGTAAACAGACTGAGCTTAAGCCAAGACATAATGGTTCTTAAAGATGGTTTGGGTGTCATCTTACTCTGGTTAAGGCTGAATCTCAATATCATGGGTCAATTTTCGGTCGATCGACGTGTAAGTTCTTTTAAAATGGATTTGGCTGCTAAACAAAACCCAGAACCAGAAGAGCAGGAGTTAGTCATGCAATTATCACCTTTGTATTTAGAACAGTTGGAAGCTTCGCGTCAAGAAGGTATCGCGATCGGTCAGCAACTCGGGGAACAGATCGGTGAGCAACGCGGTGAGCAACTCGGCGAGCAACGCGGTGAACTTAAAGGTCGCCATAGTATTTTGCTAAAGCTTCTGGTTCGGCAAGTGGGTCAGTTGCCAATAGAGTTGGAGTCGCAGGTGAGGGCGCTTTCGCTGGCGAAATCAGATTTACTTGTAGATGATCTGATGAACTTTAGACAAATCAATGATCTACTGGAATGGTTGCAGGCAAACAGGAGTTGAAGAGATCGATATGACTGCTGTTTCCATGGCGGGTGGTCGATCGATTCCGCGAATGTCCAGTGGTTTTTTGGGAATCGATCGATTTTGGGGCTAAGGCTCTTGGTGGCTAAGCTTTTGAGCGATCATCACCAAAACTGAGGTTCGCGGAAGGGCTGAAGTTCTGTTCAGTAAAGGGTTGTTGGGGAATGAAACAACCGGAGAAGCAGCACCAGGTATAGTGCAGGTTTCAACGACTCCTATTCCCCTCTGGGGATTGAAACGATCTGCCAAACTCAGGGGAACATAGCGATAGAAAGTTTCAACGACTCCTATTCCCCTCTGGGGATTGAAACTATCTCCACTTCCGCTGGCGATCGAGTATCAAAAAGTTTCAACGACTCCTATTCCCCTCTGGGGATTGAAACACTATCTCCGCAGGCATCTGAGCAGGGCTGCAAAGGTTTCAACGACTCCTATTCCCTTCTGGGGATTGAAACTTTAGTAATTATTTCAGGTCTAAACATTTCTTCCCGTCTCAACGACTCCTATTCTCCTCTGGGGATTGAAACAAATATTCCAGTATCATTTTGTTAATGTGTTCCTTGTTTCAACGACTCTTATTCCCCTCTGGGGATTTCAAAGAAGCATCGATCTAGAAATGCCCTATAAACTTACTGCGCATGACAACCATGACAACGTGAAAAAATATGCACAGTTGGCTTGCAAATACCTGCTATTGATCGGCCATAAAGCCACATTTTTCGTTAAACTTAATAAAATTAAACATTCTGCGGAGTAATTTACATGTCAGCCACCATCTATGACTTTTCTACCACCAGCCTCGAAGGAAAACCCGTTAGCTTCAAAGACTTTCAAGGCAAAGTAATGCTGATTGTCAACACCGCCAGCCAATGCGGCATGACCCCCCAGTATCAAGGACTGCAATCACTGTATGACCAATACCTCGATCGAGGCTTAGTAGTATTTGGCTTTCCTTGCAACCAGTTTGGCAGCCAAGAACCGGGTAGCGCCAGCGATATTCAGTCTTTTTGTCAAACCCGCTATGGCGTGACTTTCCCCATGTCAGAAAAAATCGAAGTTAACGGCGGCAACGCCCATCCACTGTATAAATATTTGGTAGAAGCCAAGCCCGGAATGTTGGGACTCAAAGATATTAAATGGAATTTCACTAAATTTTTGATCGATAAACAGGGCAACGTAGTGAAACGTTATGCCCCTACCGATACACCAGAAAAAATCGCCAAAGATATTGAAGGCTTATTGGCTTAGGCTCCAAATTGCTTAAATACCCCAGAAATTCGAGCTAAAATATAGAGCCGTGATTTTCTGGGGCATTTTATGGAAGTAATTAGATTGTGCTTGGCACAAGCGCACCAATCAATCTGCAATATCTGGAAAAGATCCAAACGAGCGCTGGGTAGCAGCATTTTGGCAGGAATTTTTGTCTTAGGGATCGCTACCACTGTGCTAGCACAGTTTTCTAGTCCTCAACCATCCAGCCCAATAGCTGCGACCACTAATAACACTCTCAAAATTGCCACCAGAGTATTACCCCCCTTTGTCACCGAAGAAAATGGTCAACTAAGCGGCTTTAGCATTGATTTATGGAACAAAATTGCCGCAGAAATGCAAGTAAAATCGGAGTTCCAAAAAACTAATAGCGTCAAAAATATTTTGGCTGCTGTCCAAGCTGGCAAAGCCGATGCAGGCGTGGGCGCTATTTCTGTCACTGCGCAACGAGAGCGAGAAATGGATTTCTCTCAGCCAATTTTTGATTCGGGGTTACAGATCTTGGTAAAAAGCCAAGGCTCTAAAAACTCAATTTGGCGTTTACTAGGCCAGATTTTCACTCCAGAATTATTTCATTTGTTTGGAATTATGATGGTAATAATTTTGATTCCTGGTCATATTGTGTGGCTAGTAGAGCGGAATCACCAGGGCGGTTTTTTGCAGAATAGCGCTTATTTTCCGGGGATTTTTAAAGCCTTTTGGTGGTCAGCTTCTACTCTTGCCACTCAAGCCGAAGAAATGCCCAAAAGCCCGTTAGGTCGGATTACTTCAGTGCTGTGGATGTTTATTAGCGTGGTGTTCATTGCTTATTTTACGGCTACTGTAACTACGTCCCTGACAGTTGATCAATTGCAAAGCAGCATCAAAGGAGTTAGCGATTTACCCGGTAAAAAGATCGCTACAGTGGCAGATAGTACTTCAGCAAAATATCTTCAGCAGCAAAATATCGATGCTAAGGCTTTTCCTAAAATTGATGATGCTTATGCTGCGTTGAATAGCACTGATGAATTAGTGAAGGTAGATGCGATCGTCTATGATGGACCAATTTTGCTCTACTATGCTGCCCATGATGGCAAAGGTAAAGTGCAAATTGTTGGCAGTGTTTTTAGAAAAGAGAACTACGCGATCGCGATGCCCAATGGCAGCCTCTACCGTAAAGAAGTAAACAGTGCTTTACTCTCAGTCCAAGAAAAAGGTGGATACCAAGAGATTTATGATAAATGGTTTAGTAGCAAATAATTTTGATTTGGCTAATTCAATTTCTTTCAGCTACTACTGAGCTATCACAATGGCTTCTGTGCCTACAAACGGACTGCGTGCCAATAGCTGATCGGCAGTGCCCCTTACTTCTAACCCAGACATTTGATAATTGCGGGCCTGCTGCCACAAGCTTTGAGCCGTCTGCTGCCGCTGTTCAGGAGTAAGACTAAACCATAGATCACCCACAGTGACAGTGGCTGTCTGTTGCTGATTATCTAATTCTAGGTTAGCAATTAACCCGGCAGGGTATTGACTAGCCAAGGCTTGAGAGCGATTTTTCACTGCTTCTAACAAAGCCGCTTCTGGACTAACAGCCGGTTTGGGGGGGATAGAAGCTGCTGGCTGCACCACAGGCGGCGCAGGAGCTACAACGATCGAACTAGAACGAGGCCAAAAGTTAATTACTGCCCAGGCTACAGTCATCGCTAAAAACAAGCTACCAGCCACCAGCAAAATTTGCCGCAGGTTTTCGTGACCCAATGATGGTAATTGCCAAGGCTTTGGCGCTGGACTTTTAACTGGAATTTTTCCATCGGCAGGGACTTGCTCAATGTAAATTTTGGGAGTTTGGTCAAAGGGGGCAGATATTTTGGCAAATAGAGATTTAACGGGAGCCAATAATCTGGTTGGCAAACTGGCCTTGACCGGCGCAGTTGTCTTGTATTTGATATTTTTTGGGCGTTGAATATCTAGATCGATCGCCTCATTTTTATTGGTACTGGGCTTGGCTGGAGCATTCGAGACAGGCTCAGCATTGGGATCTTTGGATTTGTACTTAATATTTTTGGGACGAGGAATGCTGACTTCGATGGTGGAAGGTCGAGTGGCTTCGTCTGTTTTGGCTACTGGAGAAGAAGCAGGGGGTGCAAGCTCTTCAGCAGATGCTGCTGGAGGACTAGGAGGATGGCGATCGACGAGAGGTTCAGGCACAGATGGCTCTGGCACGTCTGGCAAAGATTCGGGGGGAGCTAAAATCGGCTCTGGGGCGGCAGTTGTAAAGGCTTTTGGCGGTGGTGGGGGCGGTGCTGGTGTCACAAAAGCTGGCTGGGGTGCTTCTACAAAATCATCATCCCAATTGGTTTCTTCTCCTTCATCCCAGGTAATTGGCTCTGGGACAACCTGCATAAATTCTTGGGGGCTGGTTGGTGTGCTTCTGGTGCTCGGCATCTTGCGGCCAGAAGTTTTTTTGTCGGCTTTTTTGTCGAACATGCCCTGCAAAAACTTGCCAGTGCGCGACTTGATGACTGGCGTATTCTCTGAGGTATTATCATCGATCGACATACACAACTCCCGGGGTATTCACACTATATTTACTTTATCAGGTAGAAGATTGGTCAGCTTACAGTGTGATGCGGCTAAAATTACTGCGCGGATCGACGCTGCGGGCTTTGCGCAACCTTTCGTACAGATCTTTTTCTGTGGGGGTGATGTTTTTGGGAGTGGCGATCATCAGCTTGGCAATCTGGTCGCCCCGTTCACCCTTGGAGTTGTACCAGCCTTTACCCCGCAGCCGCAGCGATTGACCAGATTTAACCCCCGCCGGGACATTTAGCATCACAAAGCCATCGGGAGTGGGCACCTGAATTTGGGCACCGAGTACGGCTTCTTCCGGGGAGATAGGAATTTCGCAGGTGAGATTTTCTTTGTCGAACTGAAAAAACTCGTGAGGCTTAATGGCGATCGTCAGATACAAGTCACCGCGCTGCTGGTTATAGGGGCTAACGCTGCCCTTGCCTTTTACTCGAATGCGGCTACCGGGCTTGGCTCCTAACGGGATGCGGATCTTGATGCTCTCGTTGCCGATCGTGAAGGATTTTTCTACGCCTCTAAAGGCTTCGATCATGGTGAGATTAATGGTGGCATCTCGATCGCCGTTGGCACTAGTAGTGGCTGAAGTAAAGTCTTCTCCGCCCGCTTTTGGTCTGGCGGTGCTGGTTTTACGGCCTAGCAGCTCATTGAGAAATTCATCGAAGCTACCATAGTTGGCAAAATCTACGTCTGCACCAGTCGGATTGGCCGGACGATAGCCGCCGGGACTGCCAGCCGGGCGGGAGCTAGCTGGGGCGGGCTGCTTCCAGTATTTGCCAAACTGGTCATACTTGCGGCGCTTTTCGGTGTCGGCCAGCACTTCGTAAGCTTCGGTCACTTCCCGGAAGCGAGTTTCGGCGGCTTGATCACCAGGATTCATATCTGGGTGATATTTACGTGCCAAACGTCGGTAAGATTTTTTAATCTCCTCGGCACTGGCGGTTTTGGCAATGCCCAAAACCAAATAGTAGTCTTTGAAATCTGTACTCATAGCAAATTATCCAGTCGAGCGACCGTCGAAGTGTTGTGCTGCGCGGCTCTCATCGAATTATGATTCCCTTTTTCAAACTAGAACTAACCCGCAACTCCATAATATTATGAATGAGTTTTCTCTGATCAGCCACCGACAGCTTTTTCCGGCTTTGGCCAATAAAAGTTACTTTAATTATGGTGGTCAAGGTGTACTAGCAGAGCCAACGCTCACGGCTATTGTAGAGGCTTTTGAGTATGTGCAGCGATCGGGGCCTTTTGGTTTGCGGGTCAATGCCTGGACAAGCCAGGTGGCACAGCAGGCCAGAGCACAGTTGGCCAAACTTTTGCAGGTGGATGCTGGAAATATTTCTTTGACGGAAGATGTGACGATGGGTTGCAATATTGCCCTGTGGGGAATGCCTTGGCGGGCTGGCGATCATATTTTGCTGACAGACTGTGAGCATCCGGGGGTAGTGGCTGCGATTCAAGAAATTGAGCGGCGCTATGGGGTTACTTCTACTACGGCGACCCTGCTAATGGCAAAAAATGCTCAGGCTTTGTTGTTGGAACAGCTCACTCCGGCCACTAAGCTGGTGGTGATTAGTCATGTGCTGTGGAATACCGGGCAGGTTTTGCCTTTGGCGGAGATTATGCAGGCGGTCAAAGCCTATAATCCAGAAATTCGGGTGCTGGTGGATGCGGCGCAGTCGGTGGGGATGATGCCGCTGAATTTGATTGAGTTAGGGGTAGATTTTTATGCTTTTACTGGGCATAAGTGGTGCTGTGGCCCTGAGGGGGTGGGTGGTTTGTATGTGAGTGATGATGCTCGATCGATCCTTAATCCTACGTTTATTGGCTGGCGCAGTTTAGATTTTGAGGCGGCGGCGGGCGGGGGCTTTTTGGCGGATGGGCGGCGTTATGAGGTGGCGACTTCGGCTTATCCTTTGTATGTGGGGTTAACTGAGGCGCTGGCGACGCAGGATCGCTGTGCTGAGATCTCCGCAAGATATCGGCAGGTTACTGAGTTGAGTGCTTATTTGTGGAATGGTCTGAATAAGTTGCCGGGGGTGAAGTGTTGGTTGCCCGAGGCACCACAGACTGGTTTGGTTTCTTTTCGGTTGGCTGCTGGGGGACACGATCGGGTGGTGCAAAAGCTGGAGCTTCAGGGGATTTTCTTGCGCACGCTGTTTTTCCCGGACTGTATTCGCGCCTGTGTCCATTATTTGACGACCTATGAGGAAATCGATACTCTGTTGGCTGCTTTGAACAGCGTTGGTTGAGCGGAGCCGAAACCAACGCGCCGATGGCTTCGATGTTTCGATCGATCGTTGGCATTTGAAGGAATCTTCGGGTGATCGATGATTCTCTTGGGTTTTATGGATTTCGTAGGGGACGGGTTTTTATTTTTTTATTTTAGTTTTTGTTGGGTTGGTGGATAAACCCGCCCCTACGAATGTGATTTTTGGCTTTTTGGGGTTCTATGATTATTTGGGGTTTTTATGAATATTGTGCGACGGTTGCCTGTTACGGCCTATTTGTTTTTGTTGCCTGCTCTGTTGGGGTTGAGTTTGACGGTGTTTGTGCCCGCTTTGCAGGCTTTTTATCTGAGTTTTACTAAGTTTAATTTGTTTACTGGTGATGCTCCTTGGGTGGGTTTGGCTAACTTCGATC
>JAAFHZ010000103.1 GCA_013297675.1 Synechococcales cyanobacterium bin59.metabat.ball.084
GTACCAAAATATGGTCAATGTCTTGTGTCAAGACATTAGCGCATCTATCATGAGGGTGACGCAGCTAGGATATAATATTTGACCCAGAAGCGGGTAGTTTTTTTGAGGGTGCATGGCCAACATCAGTCCGATCGATCGAGTCCGGTTAGGGGCAGCAGTATTTGCCGCCAAGGCAATCACCGCCAGTATTCGTACCCTAAAGCTAGGGGCGGCTAGCGTGCTGCCCGGTACCATTGCCAAAAATTTGCACCCCCGTATTTTGAGCTTGCTTTCCCAGCAAATCAAGCATGGGGTGATTGTGGTAGCAGGCACCAACGGTAAAACCACCACTTCGCTGCTGTTGCGAGCCATGTTAGAGAAAGATGGCTGGACGGTGGTACACAACGAAGCAGGCGCTAATTTAGTCAACGGCTTGATCACCACCTTGCTCGATCGCACCAGTCTTACCGGTATTTTAAAAGCAGATTTTGGCATTTTAGAAGTCGATGAAAATGTGATTCCGCTGGTGCTGCCACAGCTCCAGCCCAAGTTCATCATGACCCTCAATCTGTTTCGAGATCAGCTCGATCGCTATGGAGAGGTAGATACCATTGTCTATAAGTGGGCCAAGACTATTGCCGCCTTACCCGCAGGCACCACGCTGATCTCTAACGGCGATGATCCGGCTTTAACTCATTTGGGACAGCAGCTAGTACATGCCGAAATCCCCAAACAAATTAAGTATTTTGGGCTGAGCGAACCAGATTTATACTTAGACGAAATTCCCCACGCGGTTGATTCGATTCACTGCCCAAGCTGTGGGACTGCATTAACTTACAAGGGCGTATATCTCTCCCACCAAGGAGATTTCGACTGTCCAAAGTGCGATTTTACCAAGCAGCCCTTGTCGATCGATAGTTCCAAGTGGCCACAGGTTTTGATTGGGGTGTACAACAAATACAACACCCTAGCAGCAATTACTACGGCACAATCGATCGGGGTTAGCACCGAGAAAATGCTGGATGTGATCAATAACTTCCAAGCAGCCTTTGGGCGGGCGGAAGAATTGGTTTATCAGGGCAAAAAAGTCCGCATTCTACTTACCAAAAATCCGGTAGGGATGAATGAAACCATCCGTGCCGTTAACCAGGTAAAAAAAGCGGGCGGTGGCTCTGTTACCTTGATGATTTTGAACGATCGTACTCCCGATGGCACCGATGTTTCTTGGATTTGGGATGTGGACACCGAAAAATTTGTGAACCAAGGCGGCACTATTGTAGTCAGCGGCGATCGGGTTTATGATATGGCACTGCGCTTAGAGTACAGCAAAGAACAAGTGGGTGGAGGCTGCCAGTTAGTGGTAGAACCAGATACGGCCAAGGCTTTAGCTAAGGCGTTGGAGCTATCACCAGCCACCGAAACTCTGCACATTGTCCCCACCTATTCGGCAATGCTGGAAGTACGCGAAATTCTCACTGGACGCAAAATTTTATAGTTATTATGTCTACTCAACATTCTTTAAAAATCGGCTGGCTGTATCCTCAACTAATGAGTACTTATGGCGATCGGGGCAATGTGATTGCTATTCAGCAACGCGCTCAGTGGCGGGGCATTGCGATCGAAGTAGTGCCTTACGATCAAAGCACCCCGCCGGACGTGTTAGATCAAGTGGATATCATTGCTGGGGGCGGTGCCCAAGACCGGCAGCAAGAAATTGTGATGCGCGATTTAGCAGGTGCGAAGACCGAAGCTATTCGCCGCAAGCTCGATGCCGGTGCGCCGGGAGTGTTTACCTGTGGCTCACCTCAGTTGCTGGGTAAATACTATGAGCCGGGGCAAGGTGAACGCATCGATGGCATGGGGATTATTGATTTGGTCAGTAAGCATCCCGGTATTGATGCTCCGCGCTGTATTGGCAATGTGGTGTTTGAAGTTACGGCCAAAAGGCTGGCGCAGGAGCTAACGGAAATGTTGGGTGGCCAAAAGCCTATTATTGTGGGTTTTGAGAATCATGGTGGTCGGACTTTCTTGGGCGAACAAGCCGAGGCGTTGGGCACGGTGATTAAGGGTTTTGGCAATAATGCCGAAGATAAAACCGAGGGGGCTTTTTATCACAACGCGATCGCCACTTATTCGCATGGGCCATTGATTCCTAAAAATCCGTTTATTGCTGACTGGATGATCAAGACTGCGATCAAAAATAAGTATGGTGAAGATATTCAGTTGACTAAGCTGGATGATTCTTTGGCCGATCGGGCGCGGGCTACGATGCTCGATCGATTGGGAGTCAAAGTTGAAATCTAAAACAGCTAATGCTCAATTTTTCGTAAGCATTACTCAAATACGTTACGATGATGTTTCAACTAATACTTGTTAAAAGAGATAATGGATACTAATATCTCTGTAGTCGATTTATTTTGTGGTGCTGGCGGGCTAACTCATGGATTTGAGCAGGCAGGTCTTCCTGTTATGGTTGGTTATGATATTGACCCCGCTTGTAAATTTCCTTATGAACACAACAATAAATCTAAATTTATATTGAAAGATATAGGTCACATGGATAAAAGTGATCTATACAAAAGCTTTTCCAATCATTCAGTCAATGTTTTAGTAGGTTGTGCTCCTTGTCAGCCTTTCTCAAACTATGCTAGACGTTACAGTGATAAGGAATCGAAATGGAAGCTTCTGCAAGATTTTATTCGCCTAGTACGAGAAGGAAAACCAGAAATTATTTCAATGGAGAACGTACTTCAACTTAAAAATCATCCCGTTTTTATAGAATTTGTTCAAGCTCTAGAAAAACTGAGCTATTCAATTACGTGCAATGAGGTAAATTGCCTAGATTATGGAATTCCTCAATCCAGAAAAAGGTTAGTTCTTCTCGCCTCAAGACTTGGCAGTATTGAGTTGATTCCCCCTACTCATAAAAAAGATCAATATCAGACAGTTTATAAAGCAATAGGACACCTAATGCCTCTTTCGGCAGGCCAAAGATGCGAAAACGATAAACTTCACCAATGTAGTAAGCTATCCGAATTAAATCTTCGTCGTATTCGGGCTTCTAAGCCTGGAGGTACTTGGCGTGATTGGTCAGAAGATCTGATAGCTAACTGTCATACAAAAAAAAGTGGTCAAACGTATCCGGCAGTATATGGTCGTATGGAATGGGACAAACCTAGCCCAACTATTACAACCCAGTGTTTTGGTTTTGGTAATGGGCGTTTTGGACATCCGGAACAAGATCGAGCAATATCTCTTAGAGAAGCAGCTTTACTACAAACATTCCCTGTAAAATACAAGTTTACCAAACCCAATCAAGATATTATATTTTGTAGTATTGGAAGGTTAATTGGTAATGCCGTTCCTGTTAGGTTAGGCCAAGTTATTGCTCAAAGTATTACAAGTCATGTTGATAATTTTGTATAGGGAAAACTTTCAAGTTTTCAAATATTCTTGGTTCACCAGATATTCATCAATATTGATTAGTATCTGACGAATGTACTCTATTACTTCTTCCTTAATTTTGAGAAGATCTTCAACACTTGTTTCCCTGCCAACTTCAGAAAATGATTTGTTTCCATGAGCCAGGTCATTTCGATTTTTCATAATGCCATATAAACTTTTTCCATGTTTTGTTTTTGAATAATCTGTATCATAAGAAAATCCATATTTTCTAGCGGTATTTGTTATTTCTTCCCTATCAATATTGCCAGAAAATAAATCTTTACTCCTAAATCCAGCACTAATGATATCAATTGATATATTTGTTATTTTTGTATGAATATTGTCAAGTGAGCGATTTTTGAAGTTTTGCAACACAATTTTTTTAATTTCAACTGTTACAGAATCATAAGAAACTCTTTTTTCCTCCAATTCATCAAAAATAGCTTTGACAGCATTTCTCATACTTGACTCAATAAGATTATAGAGCAGTAGAAAACCATTAGCTTTTAAAGTTTTGGCTAGATCCTGATCAATTTTTCTGATTTCATATTTACTATCATCTCTTAATGTCGCTAATTTTGTTGTCTCATTAACTAATGATTCCAAAAATGAGAAGTATTCATTTATCTCTATTACACGAGTATCGAATTCTAATATAACTGTCTGCATAGCTATCTCAAAAGATTATCGCGTACATATTCAATTCTCTTAATCACTTTTGGTCTGGAGTTGCTCGCATCAGAGGTCGTATATTCCTTAAATTCTTCTGATTCAAGCCAATCTATTGATTTTGGAATTAAATCTTTTTTTTGCTTTAATGCAAGAGCAACACCTACAGAAATTGCCTCGAATCTAATCCTCGGTGTTCTGACATGACCCTTTGCTTTGGAAAATCCATTGGGGAAATATTTCCCAACAAAGTCTAACATCATGTAAAAATCTTGCCGAAAACTATCTAAATCTATTTGACCTTTATTTTTTGATTCCAAATAGGTATTTAAAAAAGTATTTACCTGTCTATCGAATTTTTTATAATTGTTTAGATAGGCAAAAAATCTCAGTACAAATTCCTCTGGTTCACGGCTATCAATAGACGATTGAGACAATGGACAAAGTTTTACAAATCTTGGGTCTTTGCCAAGCTCTTCTAGTAAGTTCACAAAAGGCCCAGGAGATATCCCTCTACGTTTCTCCATATCATTTAGAGAAATACTTCCTGTATTAATTCGCTCAAATAAATCTCTCCTAACTTCTTCATCAGCCTTGTCTGTTAGAACTATCATTCTAATTGTTGAACGATTAAAGCGTCTTTGCCTTGAGATTGGTAAATCACTAAATTTAAAATTATTAAGCCCTTGTAGTTTCTTCATTCCGCATAGTCTTAATTTATTTTCCAAAAATCTATGCAACGTTCTAATTCGCTGAGTTCCATCAACAATTTCCAATCGAGCTAGATCTTCTTCTCCTTCCCTTTCAGGAGGCAGATCTGCTACGAAAATATATGGTATTGGTAATCCAAGGAAAATTGATTCTATGAACTTTGATTGACGCTCATCTGACCACACCATATTTCTTTGATAATCTGGTATATATATTTCATTTTCATCATCTTCTAAGCCTTTCTTGTATTTATCAACAAGAACCTCTACTGGATACTCTTTTGTATCATAATCAACTACTTTACGGTTTTCTTGAATTTCTGTCTCGGCTGCTTCTTTTTGCTCATCAGTAATTTTGATTTCTGGTGATACATTTTGAGCTTTTGACATCTTTCCTCTTTGTTAATCACTGCTATGACAGTCGCCAGATCTGTTGGGACAAAATGAACAGCTTTCCTAAAGCCATACGTCCTAAGTTTTTTCGCTTATATGTTTACTCTAGCATTGATTGCTATTTTAAATATCAAGAAAGCTGGTAAAGTCAAATTTCACCAGCTTTTTCAATATTGGTAAAACTATTCTTGAACGAGCTTCACATTACTAGCCAAGCGGAGGAATTGCAGTAACTGAATAGTTAGCCAAGTAATATCAAACTCCCACCATTTCATGCCATGACGTGCCGAATATTGGTAAGCGTGATGATTATTGTGCCAGCCCTCACCGTAGGTAGTCACCGCCACCCACCAGCAATTAGTAGAATTATCTTTGGTTTCATAAGTGCGATAGCCAAACTTGTGAGTCGCGCTGTTCACTAGCCAAGTGCAGTGATACACCAACACCAAGCGGGCAAAGATTCCCCAAAAGACGATCGGCCAACCACCAATCAAATATAGGGCTACGCCCAGAGCAATTTGCACCGGTAGAAAGTACTTATCTAAAAACTGGTAGAACTTATCATTAACCATATCTTTAGTGAACTTATCAACATCCTTCTCCGCAGGTACTTCGTGCAGCATCCACTGCATGTGGCTCCACCAGAATCCTTTTTTAGAATCATGATGATCAACATCTTCATCGGAATGTAAATGGTGATGACGGTGCATCCCTACCCACCAAATAATGCCGCCCTGCATCGCCAAAGTACCGCAAAAAGCCAAAAAGTATTCTAGCCACTTCGGAGTCTGAAAGCTCTTGTGTGAAAGCATCCGATGCCAACAGAGCGTAATGCCCAAACCACCGCTAATCCAATGTAAAAACAGTGCCGTCCCTACCCCTTGCCAACTAAAGAACTGCGGTAAAAATGCCAACACCGCCCCCACATGAATAATAGACATGAAACCAATCACGCCCCAGTCGAGGGCGAGCTTTTTCGATGCAGCAACAGTCATTCCGTCATCCTGAATTTCAAATGGTGGTCAAAATTAAGCGAAAATAACATCTGCACTCAACCTAGTAATGGCATGAACAGCTCAGATCTTATTCGCTCGGCACAAAATGCCCTATTACAAATTTTTGTCGGTATTGATAATGAAGTCAAGGAAAATCTGCATCGAGTTTTACAAACTTACCGCGATCACCGGGTGGGCGTGCATCACTTTAGCAGCGTCAGCGGTTACGGGCACGACGATCTAGGCCGCGAGACCATGGATAAAGTGTTCGCCGATTTAATGGGAGCCGAGGCCGCCGCTGTGCGGGTGCAGTTTGTTTCGGGCACCCATGCGATCGCCTGTGCTTTGTTTGGAGTGCTGCGACCGGGGGATGAAATGCTGGCAGTAGCCGGAGCACCCTACGACACCTTAGAAGAAGTAATTGGCTCCAGAGGCGAAAACCAGGGTTCCCTCAAAGATTTTGGGGTGAGTTATCGAGAACTGCCCCTGGCCGAAGATTTACAGATCGACTGGGATGCCTTGGCTACTGCGATTCGGCCAGCCACCAAGCTAGTGCTGATTCAGCGCTCTTGTGGCTATGCTTGGCGATCTTCTTTGTCGATCGATGACATTGGCCGCATCGTCAAGTTAGTGAAAGCCCAAAACCCCAACACCATCTGCTTTGTAGACAACTGCTATGGCGAATTCATCGAAAATCGTGAACCACCCGCTGTCGGCGCTGATTTAATCGCAGGCTCCCTGATCAAAAATCCGGGGGGCACGATCGTCACTAGCGGCGGCTATGTGGCCGGTCGCGCAGATCTAGTGGAAGCTGCCGCCTGTCGCCTCACCGCACCGGGTATTGGTAGCTCTGGCGGAGCCACTTACGATCAAAACAGACTGTTGTTTCAAGGCTTGTTTTTAGCACCCCAGATGGTTGGCGAAGCCAAAAAGGGCAATCATCTCACGGCTTATGTCTTTGACCAATTGGGATATCCGGTCAATCCCGCTCCCTTTGCGCCAAGGCGAGACGTAATCCAAGGGATTCGCTTTGGCTCCCCCGAAAAGCTGCTGGCCTTTTGCCGCACTATTCAAAAATACTCCCCGATCGGCTCCTATCTAGATCCTGTCCCCGCCCCTATGCCGGGATACGCCGATGAACTGGTGATGGCCGGAGGCACCTTTATTGACGGCAGCACCTCCGAATTCTCTGCTGATGGCCCTTTGCGAGAGCCATACGTGGCCTTCTGCCAGGGCGGCACCCATTGGACTCATGTAGCCCTAGCGATCGAAGAAGCGATCACAGCCGTCGGCTATCAATAATCGGTGTGGCTGATCATGCTTAGCCCCACGCAACAAAATCAAAGGTCTACAGCCGACTAACCTCGGTAGTTTGTGGCATTTGTATCAGGTTTCGATCGCCCAGTAAGTAATCAGCAATAGGCAAGTATCCAGCTACTTTTTGCTGTTGGTTCTGGATTTCTCATATCTTTTGAGTTCCTGGAAGTACAGAAAGTTTAGTTTGTCGATGGCTTCGCTGTCGATTGTGACAGGCAGCAGTTTTTGGAAGCCGGTTAGAAGTGTCGCCAGTATTACCGCAGCAGCTAACGAGAAAATGCTGATCGTTTTACGATTGATGTGCGCTGACAGCCATGAACTATGATCCTGGCTTTATTTTTTTAGTTCTTTAATCTCAATGCTTTGCTTTTTGATGATTTCTTGTTGCTGTAAAAGCTCTTCGCGTAAAGATTGGTGGGCTGTTACTAGTTTATTTAGAACTATCACTGTAGGCTGAAGTGCTGCATCAATGTTGGGTGACGATTTTTTCACGAGCTGTTGCAATGTTTTGGTCAGCTCAGTTAAGTCTGCCTGGGATATGGGGTTAGTCTTGACTAGTTCGTCGGATAAGTCATCGGATTGATAATTCATATTCAGTGAAGTGATAGATATTTATGATAAGACTTTAGTCTTTTTTAGGCATGGCCTAGAGTGAGATGGTTTGCTAGTTAACCCATTTCAAACCTTCGATTTTTTTGAGGACTATCTCGTTGTTGTTCAGGTTCCTGGGCCAGCATAGTTTTCTCTTTCTCTGCTAACCAGCTATGTTCAGTTTCGGTTAGTGATTTATTTATTGATATCTCTCCTTGCTCTAAATCAATGAGCGCGACCTGCGTATAGTCACCTCTACGATAAACACCTATTTCAGTATCTTTGCGTTGAAATACAAATGTTTCACCATAAGCATAATCATTGTCTTTGATCGTCAATATAGCAGAATAGCCAAGAGTCCGAGCTTGTTTCTCCGCAGCAGTTAAGCTGTGACGGTCATCAAATAGTTCATGTTTTTGAGCAGGTAGTCCAGCTTTTTCTTTTAAAGCAGCCAGCACCCGTCGAAATTCAGCAACATCTTTTTTCGTAGGTGCTTGAAAAATCTTTTCAGATGGAGAATTTGTTACCACAGAGTTGCTATCTCGATCACTGTCATTTTGAGTGTCGGGATTTTTCGTTATCTTTGTTGTCTCATTAGAGTTAGGAGTAAATGCTTGTGTTTGTGCTACTGCTGAAGTTATCTGTCTAGCTGCTTGCGTTGTTAGGGTTATGGCATCTTTTATTAGATCTTTGTGTAAAATAATACGACCATTGAGTCTATTCATCATAGATATAATTTCTCTTTTCTTGCCATCTTTGAAACCCATGAAAGAATCTCTATCAAGTACCAGGACAGGTACATATTCAACATTGCTACTGCTAGGGAAAGGATTTTTGTAATTCTTGAATTTTGTAATTTTATCTTTGACTTTCTGGGCACTGTCTGCTATGGTAATCTCCATCGGCATGACTAGAGTTTTACCAGTAAATATTTCCTTCTTAAGTGTTTTGCCTGTTGTATCATTCGGATCAATAACGTTCTGAAGTGCTGGGTCGATAGCTCTGCGTTGGGTTCCTGCTTGATAGTATTGTGTAGTCGCGATGGATAATATATCAGGGGTCTTATTTTTTTCAATGTTACCAAGTGCTGCTTGAGCCAACCCATACAAAATAGGATCAGTGATTAATCCTGATAATGATTCAAGCTTAGATACTGGTTCATAAACAGTTACTGTTAATGGGGTTCCGATCTCTGTCCGAGCATCGCGAAAATTTTGAACCATAATAGCTTCAGCAAAGGCACTTCTCAATGCATTGTTGCTAGAAGTATTTGAAGTAGTTAGCTCATTTTTTATAGCACCCTCTGCCAGAATTTTATAGCTTACGTAGCCTTGCCTTTCGTTGCTTTGAACATTTACTATTTCTCCAATAGCATCGAGCTGGTTAGCATTTAGCGTCTCTTTAACTGCTGCTTCGGCTCTAGCGTCACTGATCTGGATAAGCGGCAGAATCAAGCCCGAGCTTTTTTGTATGCTAGCGTCACTGATCTGTATGGACTGAGAAATCAAGCCCGAGCTTTTTTGTGTTCTTCTGTCTGCAATTAGTTGTTCTAAAGATTTCATTGCAAATCCTTTGAGTATTTTCAATCTGTTTGTGAAGATTAAGCTGGCAGAATTACGAACGGTTAAAGTTGACAATTGACAATGGTGTATTTATCTTGAACATTTGCAAGTTTTAAGAGAAAGTTGAGATCATCATAGAATTTCAAATATTCTTCTCTCATATCGGGGCTGATATCAAATTCTGCTATCATAGGAATGTCTGGAATTGATGCTTGATATAGCTCTTCAATCTGTTGTTGATTAAAAATACTAACATAACCTTCAGACTCGATTAGTATGTTTTCATAATGACTCTCTTTTCCAGTATAATCTAACAGGCGAAATACATTTAGATTTTCTGAATGATTACGCCACCAATAAATATCAGAATACTCGATAGTAGTACCAGAGTTTTGCTCTGGCTCGCGGCCAGCTACCTCTTCTTGATATTTTGGACAACAAATTAAAAAGACCATTATGCGTAATGCATCATAGACGCAGGGATCTTTGCGTTTATCAAGGAAGGCAAACATTTTTAAAATATCACCTTCTTCGATCGAGCTTAGTATCTCGTCCATTTCTAGAATATTATCCTCCAGGCATTCATCATTATATTCTTTGAAGTCTTCGGTTTGAAGAACACTTGCTGCTGCTTTAACCAAAGAAATCACTTGTTCGACTTCGAGCTTAATATCCCGCTTAGCAATCCCTTCTATGATTGGTTGGATTTCACGATATTTCTCTAGATCGAACAACCTTAAATAGTGATATGAGATGGTTTTATATTGGTATGATTGTGATGTCATAATTAATCTCTCTTAATGAATAATAGCAAGTAATATTATGATAGCAGTTTTGTCAAGAGTAAAGTTACTCCCTTCCCGCCACAAAAATATAGACGTAATGTGTGGGTAAAAGCCTTGCTCAGAGCCAAAAAAGATCCATGTTCTTCTAGCGGGAAGGGAGTATGAACGGTTAAAGTTGACAATAGTATATTTAGCAACGCACGACATTTACAATAGTATACTCATCTTGGATATTCACAAGTTTCAAGAGGAAGTTTAAATCATCATAAAATTTCAAATATTCTTCTTGTATATCGGGGCTGATGTCAAATTTTAATAGCATAAGAATGTCTGTAACTAATGCTTGTTGTAGCTCTTCAATCTGTGGTTGGCTCAAAATACTAACAAAACCTTCAGATCCATCAGACTCGATCGGTATTTCTTCATTGCGACTGTCTGCTCCAGGATACTTTAACAGGCGAAATACATTTAAATTTTCTGAATGATTACGCCACCAAAAGATATCAGAATACTCGATAGTAGTACCAGAACTTTGCTTTGATTCGCGGTCAGCTACCTCTTCTTGATATTTTGGACAACAAATCAAGAAGACCATTATGCGTAATGCATCATAAACACAGGTCTTTTTGCGTTTATCAAGGAAGGCAAACATTTTTAAAATATCACCTTCTTCGATCGAGCTTAATATCTCGTCCATTTCTAGAATATTATCCTCCAAGCATTCCTCATCATTATTTAATGGGCAACAGCGAGGTGGCAGTACCAGGTTTACCGATGATCGATCGGGCAACTATTGCAGATTTATTGGCTAATATTCAAGATTGGGAAAGCGCCATCCGCCACGAAAAATGGTGCAGAGCAATCCAAGATGGTAAGTTTAGCTTTGGAGCCGAAGAATGTAGCTATAGTCCGATCGGTCAGGGTTCTTGGCTCATGGAGGCTTTTGGTGTTGAGGAACCCAACTTTGCTGATCCCCGCGATCGTCATCCCTATTTACCCAACTTTTTGACCAGTAACTGGAAGTTATTTCATGATGCTCTTTTAGCTCATCAGTCTTTTGTGATGCAGGAGCTGTTACCCAAATATCAAATTGTTTTGAATTAGATAGATGTCTAAACTGTAATTAGTCGATCTCAAAATCACAGTCCAGCACCCAATTATTTAAGTCATAGCTTAATACTTATTAATTTGACTGCTATTGCTAAACCAACCCTGCCGCCAAAAGAAAAAAGCCAAACTACTACCCACCACTGCCATCAGCGCCAAACAAGCCGGATACCCCCAGTACCAATTTAATTCTGGCATATTCAGCGGGGATTTTTCTACATTAAAATTCATGCCATAGACCCCGGCAATAAAGGTGAGAGGAATAAAAATTGAGGAAACTACTGTGAGTAGCTTCATAATTTCGTTCATTTTATTACCCACCGAAGATAGATACACATCCATTAAGCCCGTAGCTAACTCTCGATAGGTTTCTACCATATCCATCACCTGCACCGTATGGTCATAGCAGTCCCGCAGATAAACCTTCACTTCATCGCTAATAAACTCACTGCCATCTCGAATTAATTGATTGATCGCATCCCGCTGTGGCCAGATCGATCGCCTTAAAGTCAACAAATCTCGCCGCACTCGATAAATTTTTTCTAGAGTTTGCTTGGTAGGCCGCGAAACCACCTCGTCTTCTAACTCATCAATCAATTCGCCATAGTGCTCTAACACCGGGAAAAAGCCATCAATAATAGCATCGAGTAAACAGTAGGCCAAATAGTCTGGCCCTTGACGACGCAAAGATCCTCGCCCATGAGTAATTCGATCGCGCACGCCTGCAAAACAATCATGCTCTGGTTCTTCCTGGACAGTCAGCAAGTAGCCTTTCCCCAAAACTAGGCTCACCTGCTCTTTGTGGAACCCCCGCGCCGTTTTGTTTGGAGTCACCATCCAAGAAACAATTAATAGCTGCTCTGCATAATGTTCAATCTTGGGTCGCTGGGGCACATTTACTACATCTTCGACCAGCAGCGGATGCAAATTAAACGTTTTACTCAAACTCTGCCAAGTGCTTTGATTTCCCAACCCCGATAGATCTAGCCAGGATATCGAGTTTTTTTGTAAATAGCGTTCGGCTTCATCAGGATCGGTAATATGATGACAAGCTACCGTCTCTGCATCATAGTCAATTACCGAGAGTGTAGCTGGCTCGGCATCTACGCCCAAGCTCAAAACTCCTGGCGCAACCCCTGGTCGATCGTAAAAATAATCAACTTTAGAGACAGTTTTATGAGTAGAAGGAAATTTAATAGTCATTAACTACAATAACTCTCTACGCAGCGTACAAACATTTCTACACCCATCATTAAGGCCGTCTCATCAAAGTCAAAGCGTGGATGATGGTGCGGATAAGCCAAAGCTCGATCGACGTTAGCCGAACCCAAAAAGAAGTAACAGCCCGGAATTTCTTGCAGGAAATAAGCCATATCTTCTGCTCCCATGGTCTGGCAATCGGGCACTACCCCGGCGGGAGTAGTTACTACATTCTGCGCGATTGACCGAACCATGGCAGTAATTCGCTCATCATTGATGGTCGCCGGGTAGAAATTCACATAGGTAACTTCACAGGTTGCCCCATAGGCCGCACAAACAGAGTTGGCCAAATCGGTAATGCGCTGCCGGAAGTAATCTTTAAACTTGGGACTAAAGTAGCGTACTGTGCCCCGCAGCAGCGCTGTATCAGCAATGACATTGCGGGCGTTGCCAGCCACAAAGTTGCCCACCGTCACTACCGCTGCATCTAAAGGATCAACGTTACGAGCAACGATCGACTGCAAGGCACTCACTACCTGAGCACCCACCACCACCGCATCCACGGTCTGGTGGGGCATCGCTCCATGGCCACCTCGCCCCTGAATTTTGAGATCAAACTGCTCTACTGCGGCCATCAAGGGGCCACTGCGCACGCCCACTGTGCCTAATGGCAAATTATTCCAGAGATGTAGACCGACGATCGCGTCTACTTCGGGGTTTTGGAGTACTCCGGCCTGAATCATGGGCAGGGCACCACCCGGATATTCTTCGGCGGGTTGAAAAATAATTTTGACGGTGCCTGCAAAACTATCTCGGTGCTCAGATAAATAATAGGCCGTCATGAGGGCGATCGCCGTATGCCCATCGTGGCCGCAGGCGTGCATACAGCCAGGGGTTTGAGATCGATAGTCTACTTCGTTTTCTTCTTGGATGGGCAGAGCATCCATATCGGCACGAATAGCCAGACCTTTCAGGTCAAAGCTGGTTTTTTTGCCCTGTAGAATGGCCACAATGCCGGTTTGAGCAATACCAGATTGATACTGAATTCCCCATTCTTGCAGTTTTTTTTGAATCAGCTCCGCTGTGGCTGTTTCTTGAAAACCCAGCTCAGGATGCTGATGAATTTTGCGGCGCACTGCCACCAAGTATGGCTGCAACGCCTGAATTTCTGGTCGGATCTTACTCAGATCGACGGACTGGGGCAGGTCAGTAGTAGCAAAAGAGGTACGATCCATAGCAGAGTTGAAGAGAAGATTTTAAGGTGCAAGAATGAATGTAGTACGTCAGACAAAAATGTAATATTTGCCACTCCGTTTTAGTTTAGCTGATCTGTAGAGATCTGCTGGCCTTTTAAGCACCAATTTGGACTAGAGGCTGGTGAGAATTGTCAGTGATCTCTTGCAGATAGGTAATATGCCGATCGATTATCTCACAGCCTTCGGCCACATTCTCGATTACTGCTAATTTGCCGCGCAGTTCGGCGGCTCCTGGAAAGCCTTTGGCATACCAGGTCAGGTGTTTGCGGGCTTGGCGCACCCCGTAAATTCCTTTATATTCAAACAAAGCCTGGAGATGTTCACGGGCACATTCCAACAGATCGATCGAAGTAGGAGCGGGCAGTTCTTCGCCGGTTTTTAAGAAGTGATCTACTTGACCCACCAAAAACGGATAGCCTAAAGTCCCCCGTGAGCACATCACCCCATCGGCTCCGGTCTGCTCTAAACAATCCACCGCTGCCTGCACCGAAAACATATCTCCATTGCCAATTACCGGAATGCTGACTACTTCTTTGACCTGACGAATCCAATCCCATTTGGCGGGGCCGTTGTAACCCTGAGCACGAGTCCGACCATGAACGGTGATCATCTGGGCACCGGCATCTTCCATGAGCTGGGCGAAGGACAGAATGTTAATTTCGCTGTCTGACCAACCAATGCGAGTTTTGACAGTCACTGGTACCGAGACAGCCTGCACCACGGCTCGCACAATTGCTGCGGCAATTTCTGGCTCCCGCAGCAGCGAGGAACCACCGCCATTTTTGGTGATTTTGTTCACGGGGCAACCCATGTTGATATCCACGGTATCAGCGCCTTCTGCTACGGCTCTTTGGGCGGCTTCGGCTAAAAAATCTGGGCGGCAGTCGAATAGCTGAATACTAATGGGTCTTTCGCTGGCTTCGATTTCCATGATGCGCGGCAGCTCTTTGACGTAGTGCAAACCGGTGGCGTTGACCATTTCGGTATACAGCATAGAGGTAGGAGCGTAGCGCCGCACAATTCGCCGAAATACGAGGTCGGTCACACCCGAGAGGGGCGATTGAAATACCCGACTCTTCAGTTCTAAAGAGCCGATTTTGAGCGGGGTAGAAAGTCGATCAAGTAAGGCGGGACTAATTGTTACCATAGGTCTGTACAGGTGGCCTGAAGACCTCAGGATAGCAGAATTTCTTCGCTGGCTGCGCACTGAACAACAGAGTAAACGGGGAGAATTCTGCTGGCCAAAACTCCTTTGCAACCTGTGGCAAAATGAATTCACTGATGTTTGATAAGAAAGTTTGTTGCTGTTTGCTGATGTTCGATACTTTTACACAAAGGCTACTCGTAACTACACTAATGGCGCTTATACCGGTTGGCCAGAGATGGCTATATTTTGAAGGAGCTGGCGGATGTTTACTGGACTTAGTTTGGTGTTGCAACGCGAACCTCTAGTGCTGGAGTTTTTCCTGGGAGGTTCGCGTTGCCTTATGGGGCAAGGGTTTGAGGCTGTCTATTGGGTGTTTGAGAGGTCTGGAATGATGTTGAGTTTTGGGGGTTCGCGTTGTGGAGGGGTGGAACTTTTGCTGTGTAAGGGTTTAAAATGGGAGCTGTAGCGGTCGTCCTTCGGGGCGATCGAGGATTGGAACCTTTGGAGGAAGAGATCAAGAAGATTAATATATTTGAGGTAGCGGTCGTCCTTCGGGGCGATCGAGGATTGGAACATTAAAGATCAGTGACGCAGCAGTGCTAGCACCGTAGCGGTCGTCCTTCGGGGCGATCGAGGATTGGAACGATCGGTGCAGCCAACTTAGTCAAAGTCATCAGCGTAGCGGTCGTCCTTCGGGGCGATCGAGGATTGGAACCAGGCATTAACGGCACTCCTCAACAAAGATCCTGTAGCGGTCGTCCTTCGGGGC
>JAAFHZ010000102.1 GCA_013297675.1 Synechococcales cyanobacterium bin59.metabat.ball.084
CTATCGAGTATGAGTCCGACGATTGTAACTGAAAATGGTAGACTGCGCCTAGCAGTAGGAGCACCCGGCGGTAGTACAATTATCACTACAGTACTACAAATTACGCTAAATAATTTGATTTACAAAATGAATGTGGCCGAAGCGGTAGCTGCTGGCCGGATACATCATCAGTGGGCACCCGATAAGCTATCAATAGACCCCTCGGGCTTTGACCCGGTGACGTTGGCCGACTTACGCCAACGTGGTCACAACATTGAACAGCGAGACTACTGGGGTAATGCTAACGCGATCGAACAATTGGCGGATGGTACCTTGCAAGGTGCGGCTGACCCCCGCAGAGAAGGCACCGCTGCGGGTTTTTAGGAAATCTTAAAAGTTTGCGTAGTTTTGCCCCAATTTACTTTTCTTACCTTAGATTGGAACAGAGGTTTTAGGATTACCACTTTAGGTTTAATCCAGCCAAACATAATTTATGCTTGCAGGACTGTTTACCATCCAGACGGTGGGACAATTGCAGCAGCTTTGGCGGCAAATGGCTACCACGGTTGGCGGCCAGGTAGTTTCGTGTGGACATGAGCTATCTTTGCCCAAAGGCACTAAGTTTGGTTGGCCAACCGCCGATTATCCCGGAAATAAAGCTCCAAAATCGGTGAGCTTAGCCTACGATGATTTTTTGCTATTGGTCAGCACGGAGTTTTCGGCCTGTTTGGGTGTCCAGCAAGTGGGCGAAAAATATCGGTTGAACTTAACTTTTCAACCCAGTGTCATTAAGCAATTTTTAGCGGGTTTAGCTCATACCTTACCGATCGATCATCCCTGGAACCGTTGTATCCCAGATTGGCAGTCAAAGCTTCAGCCAAATAGTGATCACTGGCAGAGTCACTTTACTTTGCAACTGATTCAAATAATGTCGAGCCTGGATGCAGCAGTAGTTTGTGATCCTTTGCAGGTGGCACTCAGTCAGCAGATCAATGAAGAGAAATTACTGTATGAAGTAGTTACGCAAATTCGCCAAACTTTAGATTTGAGTGAGATCTTAAAAAACTCGATCGATAAGGTGCAAAGCTATTTACAACTCGATCGGCTGGTTATTTATCAGTTCGATAGCAAAAATAGTGACGCGGAGGAGATATTGGAGCGCTCTGGCAGCGTGGTCTATGAGGCTCGATTAACCGATGATATTCCCTCGGCTTTACAGTTTCGGGAAGATCCGGGATGCTTTGCGGAGATGGAGCATTGGAATAAGTATGAAAGTGGTCATATTCAAACTGTTTGTGATGTTAAAGAAGCCTATCATCATCATCTTTGTTTTGCGGAGCAAATGAATCGGTTGCAGACTCGCTCTAAGTTAGTGGTGCCGATCGTAGTGCGGGGTAAGCTGTGGGGCTTGCTGATTGCCAATGATTGCCATCGTCCGTATCAGTGGCCAGATTGGCAGCAGAACTTATTACAAAGAGTGGCGGAGCATTTAGAAATTGCTATTTATCAAGCCGAAATTTATGCTCAGATGCAGCAGCAAAAAAATACCTTAGAGCAACAGGTCAATCGCCAAGTGCGAGATCTCCGCGATGCGCTGGTGGCTTCCCAAACGGCCAGTGATGCCAAGACAGAATTTTTGGCCGTGCTGAGTCATGAGCTGCGCACACCGCTTACTAGTATTTTGGGGTTATCGTACACGCTGTTGAATTTGTTAAATACTAATTTAGATACGCGCCAAAAAAACTATTTGCAAACGATTAAACATAGCGGTGATCATTTGCTAGAGCTAATTGACGATATGTTAGAAGTCTCTAAGCTAGAAGCTGGCAGAGCGGTGTTAAATGTGAGTGAATTTTCGGTGCTGAAGACGCTGCAACAGTCGGTGCAAATTTTGCAGCCTCGGGCAGATCAGCGCAAGTTAACTTTGCAGCTCCAGATTATGGAGGGCGAAGAAGATATTAGCCAAGATCCCAGTCAAGATATTCGTTTTCGAGGTGATCTAAAGCGAATTAAGCAGATTTTAATCAATTTATTAACCAATGCTATTAAGTTTACCGAAGAATCTGGTGAAGTGATTTTACGGGCTTGGCGAGAGTTTGATTACTTAGTTTTACAGGTAGAAGATAACGGTATTGGTATTGAACAAGACCGGATTCCGATGATTTTCCAGAAGTTCCAGCAGCTCGATTCTACCCTCGATCGAGAATACGAAGGCATGGGGTTGGGATTAGCGCTCACCAAGCAAATTGTGGAGCTGCATGGGGGCTGGGTAGAGGTAGAGTCAGAGCCTGGTGATGGTTCTACCTTTACCGTCTGGCTAGCAGCACAAGCTTTGAAACCACCAAAAAATAAGATTCAGGAATTGGCTAAAGAGATCGAAATCACTGATCCTCACAAGAAGCAGCCCAATAAGACAATTGTAGTAGTAGAAAATGATCAGGCTGCCAGCAGTTTGATTTCCGATTTGTTGACGGCTTCTAGCTATCAGGTAGTTTCTATCACCGAGACTTCGGTAGCTCATAAACAAATTGAGTTATGGCAGCCAGATTTGGTAATTATCGATCAACAAATCGGTGAAGAGCATACTAATCAAATTCTGCGCTATCTGCATAATTTACGCCAAAGCCAACACATTAAATATTTGTTGATTGCTACTTCTGGTCAGCTTAATAGTAAAGAGCAAGTGATGGAGGTCGATCGGCTGTTATGGGATCGGGTGCAGCCAGAGCCTTTGTTAGAAAAAATTTCTCGGTTACTGAAAGTTTAAAGATGCTTCAGGTAAGTAGCCTGTGAATATCGATCGAAATATCGGGAAAAGCTCCCGGAGAAATGAGGCCACTGGTTAAACTGCTGGTCGATTGATAACCAGCAGATGTCAGGTTGTTAAAAACAATTAATACTGATTCTTGTAAGTTTATTACCCAATATTCTGCAATTCCCACACTGGCATATAGATCTTTCTTGATGCCTAAATCCTTAGCAAGTGTAGAATCAGCAACCTCAATCACCCAAAAGATATCTTCTGGATAGGGGTGTCGATCGCGGTATAGAGTAGCCCGATTTCTGACGATCGCAATATCTGGTTCAGGTTCTGAGCTATCGGGTAATGTGATTGGATGAGCTTCGCGGATTTTAGCTCGATCTCCTAAAATTCTGCGTAAATATTCGCCAATTTCACTACAAAATGATGAGTGTGGGGCACCTTCTGGTGACATTTCAATAATTTCTCCGCATATTAATTCTACCTGGCGATTATCCAGTAATCCGCTCTCGATCATCTGATGATATTCTTGGAGACTCCATTTAGCTGTTACAATCGTCATTGTTTTTACCTCATCATCTGTAATTATATCGCCCTGCTGAATACCTGCAAATCCTAAATTTTTTGATATTCTTTTTCTTTTACCAGTTGATAGGGGTAAGGAAAAGCTCGATCGAACGCGGCATTTAGTTCCAGCAAATCCTGGGAGTTAATTTCTTTCCAGCCCGATCGATCATGCCAATAGATTACACAAATAACCAGATCTGGCTGCTCAGAACTGAGCCAAACTTCTTTGCGATCGAAGGCTGGGTATGCAGCTAACCCAGCAGTCCAGATTTTTTTGTCGGCTGCGATAAAAGCCATTTGCTGTTCAGGGGCAACCAAAAATTCTAAAATTTCAACAAAACTGCTAGGCTGTTTCATGTATTAACCAACGCTTAATTCTACCAATGCAGTTTGCCCAACGTCTCCTTCCGCTTCAGTCCAACGTCTTTGCCGATATGGATACCGCTAAAGCCAAAGCGCGGGCATCTGGACAATCAATCATTGATCTTTCCTTGGGTTCTTCTGATTTACCCACGGCTCCTCATATTACTCAAGCGATCGCTGATGCTCTGCAAGATCCTAGCACCCATGGCTATTTGCTGTTTAATGGCACCCAAGATTTTCGGGTGGCGGTGGCGCAGTGGTACGAGGCTAAATATGGAGTGCCGATCGATCCACTCACAGAAGTTTTGCCGCTAATTGGTTCCCAAGAAGGTACTGCTCATTTGCCTTTGGCAATTTTGGAGCCAGGGGATTATGCTTTGCTTTTAGATCCGGGCTATCCTTCTCACGCCGGGGGCGTACATTTGGCTGGCGGTCAGATTCACCCCATGCCAATTTCGATCGAGAATGATTTTCTGCCGGTATTTGCCGATATTCCGGCGGCGGTGCTGGCCAAAGCCAAAATGATGGTGTTGAGTTACCCCCATAATCCAACGGCGGCGACAGCTCCTTTGAGCTTTTTTCAGGAGGCGGTAGAGTTTTGTCAGCAGCATGATTTGGTGTTGGTTCACGATTTTCCTTATGGAGATCTGGTATTTGATGGGCAGCAAATTCCTTCGGTATTGCAGGCAGATATAGAAAAGACTTGTTCGATCGAGTTTTTTACAATGTCGAAGTCTTACAATATGGGCGGTTTTCGGGTGGGGTATGCGGTGGGCAATAAAAAGTTAATTGCCGCTCTGCGTCAGGTAAAGGCAGCGGTAGATTTTAATCAGTATGTGGGAATTTTGCACGGGGCGGTAGCGGCGCTGACTGGTGATCAGGCCACGGTAGGTAAGACAGTGGCGACTTTCCAGGAGCGGCGAGATGTGTTTGTGCAGGCGCTGGCAAAAATCGGTTGGCAGGTGTCGCTGCCTGTGGCCACGATGTATATATGGGCAAAGCTGCCGGAGCGGTGGAGTCAAGATTCGATCGGATTTTGTAAGTCTTTGGTGGCAACAACTGGGGTGGCGGCTTCACCGGGGGTGGGTTTTGGGGCGGCAGGGGAAGGCTCTGTGCGCTTTGCCTTGGTGCATCCACCGGCGGTATTGAAGGTGGCGGTCGATCGAATTAATAAATTTTTGCTGGCAAATTAAGCCAGGTGCGGTAAAAGTTCTCTACCCTAATAAAAAATCCTAGATTAACCACCTAGGAATTAAACAATTATGCTTTTTCAGGCTGTTTTTTGTTTCGCTAAATGCTCAAATACTGATTTATCACCAATATCTGGAGGAATAGCCTGAATCGCTTTGCGGAATGCAAAAACCAAGAACAAGCCAGCCCATGCGACCAACATAACCTGTTCGATCGCCACCGGTAAAAAAGAAAACATGTGACCCAACAGCAACACTGGTAACAACGGAGTCAATAGCTTGGTTTCTAATCTACCAAAACAAAAGCCCTCTTTAAAAAAGATGCCAGTGAGCGCGGCAAAGACAAAGCCCACACCCAAAATTGAGTAAGGTTGTTGGTAAACAAATACAGCTAAAGGTTCATCACTATAAACAGTAAAAACTACAGCAGCGATCGATCCAATTAGCCAAAACAACTGCAATACCCGATGCAGAACTTTGAAATAAATATGAATTGTCCAGAGACTCAATCCCAAACCGGCGCTGAATAACATAAACAATGGAGTGAGTAGTTGCAGTACCAGTGGGTCATGGCCAATTCCCAAAATTAGGGCTACGCCGATCGCCAAACTCAGCCCAGAAATCGCCAATCCAGTACGATACAAAATCACCTCTCGGCGATCGGCATCAGTAATGGTGAATTCACCAAACTGACCTTGGTAAACCGGACTCATTATAGTATTCATAGGTTTTTTGCCTCTACTGCTCGCAGTGTTCATTATACCGTCAACCTTTCCGCTGCTATATGCTTGCGGCCCGACTCCGGTAAGCTAAACAAAAAACCGTGAATGCCATGAAAGGAAAATCTCTGCCACCAAACTTAATTATTATCTTAGGTAAATTTGTCTGGACAACCATGTGGCAGGTCATGATGTCCAAACTAGCCCCGCGCGATCGCACCGGAGCCTATCTCCGACCAGCCAGCGAATTTCATGGCCAAATTGGGGACAAGCAATATCCGGCAGAGATCGATCGATATCATCTGTATGTAGGCATGAGTTGTCCCTGGGCACATCGCACCCTAGTAGTGCGGGCGCTAAAAGGATTGGAGAATGCGGTTTCGGTAACAACGGTGATAGCCTCAGCCGAGTCTGGGGGATGGGTGTTGCCAGATGGGAGCCAGACTTTGGCCGATGTGTACAAAGCAGCTCAGCCCGATTATCAGGGGCGTTGTACGGTGCCGATGCTGTGGGATCAGCAGACCAAGAGTATTGTAAACAACGAAAGTTCTGAAATTATTGTGATTTTGAATGCGGCTTTGAATGATTTTGCTCAGCATCCCGAACTAGACTTGTATCCAGAAGATTTGAGAGCACAGGTTGATCAATGGAACGAAAAAATCTATGGCACTGTAAATAATGGTGTGTATCGCTGTGGCTTTGCCCAAACCCAGACAGCCTATGATGTGGCCTGCGATGAATTGTTTACCATGTTGGAAGAACTCGATCGATCGCTGTCAACTACTCGATATTTATGTGGCGATCGGCTGACTTTGGCTGATGTGCGACTGTTTACCACATTGATTCGGTTTGATATTGCTTACTTTAGCTTATTTAAGTGCGATCGGCAGCGCATCCAAGATTATCAATACCTGGGAGCCTATCTCCGCGATCTGTATCAGCATCCCGGAATTGCCGATACCTGTGACCTAAAGAGCATCAAGCAAGATTACTACGGCAACCTGTTTCCGTTGAATCCTAGTGGAATTATTCCGGCGGGTAGTGGGTTGGAGGGACTACGGCAAGCACATAATCGAGAATCGCTCATACCGGCTCCCTCTAGCTCTCCATCAAGCTAGAAGAGACATAGACAATGGTCTACGGCAAAACTGGTCTCTTTTCATGCTGCTATTGCTCGATCGCGGCAGAAACCTATAATGGATCGAAGGCAGCGACCAAAACTTTTATCGGGAAATTAACGTGGTCAAAATTATTGCGCGTAAATCATTAGGAGTCCAGCCCGTCTACGATATCGGCGTGGCCAAAGACCATAATTTTTTGCTGGCCGATCAATTCGTGGCCTCCAACTGCTTCAACAAATCTCACTCCACCGCCTACGCTTACGTTACCTACCAGACAGCCTTCTTAAAAGCCAACTATCCAGTGGAGTACATGGCGGCGCTGCTGACTGCCAACAGCGGCGACCAAGATAAAGTCACCAAGTACCTCAGCAACTGCGAACAAACCCTCAGTATTAAAGTTGAGCCACCCGATATCAATCGATCGAACATTAATTTTACGCCGGTTATCGGGCAAAAAAGTATTCTGTTTGGCCTCTCGGCGATTAAGAATGTAGGAGAAGGGGCGATCGAAGCCATTTTAGCTAGCCGCCAAGAAGGCGGTGAATTTTCATCTTTGGCGGATCTCTGTCAAAGAATTAATTTACAAGCTGTAAATAGCCGCAACTTGGAATCTTTGATCAAAAGTGGAGCTTTTGACAAAATCGAACCCAATCGACAACAGCTTATTAATGATCTAGAAGTAGTGGTACCTTGGGCGCAGAAACGCGCTAAGGAAAAAGCGGTGGGTCAAGCTAATTTATTTGACTTAATGAACAGCGGCGGCGCTAAAGCTGACAATAGTTTTGAGGCAGCACCCAAAGCTCCGGCAGTAAATGACTTTACCGCCCAAGAAAGACTGCAATTTGAATTAGAGCTTTTGGGCGTATATGTTTCTGATCACCCACTGAAACCGGCGGAGCGATCGATTCGTCGTCAGCAAATTGAAACTGTCAAACTGCGAGAAATTGATAAGCATTTGCGCAAGCCTATTAAGCTAGTGGTGATGCTGCAAGAAGTAAAAATCACTCAGACCAAAAAAGACAACAAAGCCATGGCTATTCTGAAGCTAACCAGCATCGATGGCATGATTGTTCCGGCAGTAGCCTTTGCCGATACCTATGAAAAAGTGAAGGATTTATTAAGTGTAAATGTGCCGATTTTGGTGCATGGTAAAGCCGGTCGGCGAGATGAAGAATTGCAGGTAGTAGTGGAAGATATTGAAGCGATCGATATGTCTTTGGCCGGAGAAGAAGAGGTCTCTGATGATCGAATTGCCTTAGTTAAAATCGATATGGAAACCCTCAAAGACGAACGACAAATGCAGCAGCTCCAAACAATTTTAGAAGAATATGCCGGAGTCGATGAAGAAACCGCCAAAACCCCGGTCTATGCCCTAATTGAATCTGATGCCGGACGCAGGTTGGTGCGGTTTGGTCAACAGTTTGCCCTCGAAGCCGAGGAATTAGCAATCGATCGAATTGCCACATTAGGGTTTAACGCCAAAGTTCGATCGATGCCCCCAGAATTGCGAGATGTCAACGAAGACAACGCGATCGAAGAAGAACCCAACCAGCAGTCATGATGGTAGGGGCGGGTTCATCCATCAACATATTTCCGTTCCAACCAATAAAAAGTAAAAACCCGCCCACCCCATCAGCAAATAATCGCCCGATCGACAAGATCGGCGATCGAAGATGCGGTGGGTAAATGGGTTTTATCAAATTCGGGATATCGATTTTTATTGATGGGGTGAACAGATTTTATGACCTGGATTTCGATCGGTCTGTGGTGGTGTTGATAGGGAGATCGGTTGCTGGTGTGGCGGGCGGGTTTTTATTTGAAATTTTTTTGGTCGTAGATGGCGGATGAACCCGCCCCTACGTTGATATTGATGGTTTGGGTTTACGCGAAACCGCCGACTGGGGCGATGCGGCTCAATCTTAAACTGGGGTGATCGCCTTCTACTTGGCCGACGTTCCACTCGTTTTTGAACAAGAGAACCGGGCGTTCCCAATTATCTTTGACCACCATGGTATTAAACAGCTTCCCAGCTTTTTCTAGAGCTGGCCAGCCATCTAATACCCAGCGGGCTACCGAAAAGCCCAAAGGATCTAGCATGGTTTCTACGCCATACTCGTTGCGCAGTCTAAACTGTACTACCTCAAACTGCAACTGACCCACCGCCGCCAAAATGGGGTCGCGCTTGGCATCATCAGCAGAATACATAATTTGCACTGCCCCTTCTTCGCGTAGCTCTGTGACCCCCTTTTGGAACTGCTTAAACTTAGAGGGATTGGGATTGCGCAGATAGGCAAATAGTTCTGGAGAAAAACACGGAATGCCCGCATATTCCAGCTTGGTACCGCCGGTATAGATAGTGTCACCGATCGCAAACACCCCCGGATTGTTTAAACCAATCACATCACCAGGGTAAGCCTCTTCGATCGACTCTCGATCTTGAGCAAACAGCTTTTGCGGTCGAGATAAACGCACGGTCTTACCAGTGCGCGTATGGCTCACCGCCATGTCTTTCTCAAATTTGCCCGTGCATACCCGCACAAAAGCCACTCTATCCCGATGGCGAGGGTCCATGTTGGCTTGCAGCTTAAAGACAAACCCCGAAAACTCTGGATAGCTCGGAGCAATTTCGCCGATATTAGAAGCGCGGCTACCCGGTTGCAGAGCGTATTCTAGAAAATACTGCAAAAACAGCTCGACTCCAAAGTTGGTCATGGCGCTGCCAAAAAATACCGGGGTCATTAAACCGGCATGAATCGACTCCATATCAATTTCAGAACCAACCCCATCTAGCAACTCCAAATCTTCATGGAGTTGAGCAAATAATTCTGGATCTAGTAAACCAATCAATTGAGGATCATCTAGATCAAACATCGTTTCGCTCGCTTCCCGGCTGCCGTGGGCGCTGCGTTCAAACAAATGAACCTTGCGTTCTCGCCGGTCATACACCCCTTTGAAGCGATCGCCGCTGCCGATCGGCCAATTCACTGCATAGGTAGCCAAGCCCAGCTCTTGCTCTACTTCATCCAATAGCTCTAACGGCTCTCTGCCCGGTCGATCGAGCTTATTGATAAAAGTAAAAATCGGCAGTTCGCGCATTTTGCAAACTTCAAACAGCTTGCGGGTTTGAGGCTCTAGCCCCTTAGCGGTATCAATTAACATCACCGCATTGTCAGCAGCAGCTAACGTGCGATAGGTATCTTCACTAAAGTCTTGGTGTCCAGGAGTGTCCAGCAAATTGATCTGAAACCCATCATAGACAAATTGCAACACCGTAGAAGTAATCGAGATGCCCCGCTGCTTTTCCATTTCCATCCAGTCAGAAGTGGCCTTTCGCTGATCGCGACGGGCTTTGACCGCTCCAGCTTCGTGAATGGCACCCCCATACAGCAATAATTTTTCTGTTAAAGTAGTTTTACCGGCATCGGGGTGAGAAATAATTGCGAAGTTACGGCGCTGAGCCACGGCAAGCTGTAACTCAGCCTCGGTGGTTACAGACTCAGTGCGTGACTCAGCTTGCAATTCAGTGGACATAAAAAGGATGGGGCGAGTAGTTCAACGTCTCGAAGAGTCCGTCTAGACAGTCTACCACGCTGTAAACAAGCGATTCTGCTGACGCTGATTGCGGGCTGTTTAGGTATGATTGGCTAGTAAAACCAGGGGAGCCACAGGGGGACAAATTATTATGGAATACAAACAAATGCTCTTTGACGCTTGCAGTAGCCACTCAGAGCCACGTTTGCTACAGTTGGCTGCCCTCAAAGATCCCGAAATATCTAAATCTCTCGCCCAAAATGTGTTTATTACCGAAGCCGTGGCGATCGAAATCTTTGGTGACTACCCCTACGAGCTGCTCAGCAATCCTAGCTTTACCCGGCTAGGCAAGCTCAATCCCCAGTTTATGCAAGACCTGTTCACTCGTCATTATCAGGTAGTATCCAATTTAATTTTGCCCGTGACTTGGTTTCGCTATTTACTAGCTCACCCCAGCCCCGATGTGCGACGAGCAGCAGCCAGCAACCTCAACTTACCAAAACAGTTTCATGAGCAATGTGTAACTAGCCCAGACACGGCTTTACGCATGGGGATCGCCAATAATCGCAACATAGCCTACAACTTGCTCAGTCACTTGCGCAATGATCCAGATCCCCAAATCAAAGCGATCGCCGATCAAAACCCGGGTAATTTCTCTTTAACTATCAAGTTGCCGAACCCAGTGCCACCAGCCGCTACAGCAATTAATCCTCCGGCAAAATTGACTAACAATAGCAACAATGCTGTTAATGGCACAGGTCTAGCCAAAGACTTTGTGGCACCCAACACGACCGAAATCCAGGTATTTGATACTTCCCGATCGACAGCTTTGACTCAGCTCCAAGCCAGTGATGCTGCTCCGGCTAGTCGTTTACCTTTGCTGATTATTGCGGCATTGAGCCTGCTATCTTTGGGCTTGTTAGCTACTCTTTGGAGTCTATTGGGTCAACGAGGCGCAGTTACACCTATTTCGGCCAATTTACAGGCTGCGCCCCCAGCCGATAAACCGCTAACTACCGATCAGACAACGACAGATCTGGCCAACATGAATCGGGCGATCGAAATAGCCAATGCGGCCAGCTTAGCTGCCCAGCAGTTTCCAGATAAACCAGGCTGGAAGGCAATTAGCAACCAATGGACAGAGGCCATTGCCATTCTGAATAAAATACCTAGTAACTCGAGGATTTACACTGCTGCTCAGTCAAAAATTCGCTCCTACCGAGTGATTTTGGCAACGGCTACGCAAAACGCGCGACAATAGGCCAGATAACAGCTTGAACCGCCAAATGAACCAGCTATTTGACGGCAGCCCTGTGACTTGCATCACAATATAATAGGAGCAACAGTGTTTCCACAGCTCTCAATAGTTTTGGTGAGTGAGGGGAAACAGATAAACTTCTGGTTTTTTATTTTCGCCTATTCGTTGCACCAAAGCTGAACCATGCTGGATTCCATCACTCGTACTCTCGAAAAAAACTCTCAAATTGCCAGAATCAGAAAACTAGCTTTCTGCGCCTGCCACAACCGCTGGAGTAAAGATGCCCAAAACATGTCAGCCCAGGAACTCCAGAGCTGCTTGCAGACGCTGTATGATCGACACGCCACGATTGTTGAATTCAAACATACTCTGTATCAGATTGTAATTAAGCTCAATCACAGCAGCGAATACTATTCGATCGCCAACGATATTTGCACCGAAATCGAAAAAGCCTACGATGCACCACAGCCCAAGACAGCGAAAGCATCTGCCAGCAAGCTAGCTCCTACGGCGATTGAAACCCAAAGCTTACATATCGTTCATCTACAGATTCAGGCTATCACCATTCCTATGCAGGTGTTGTGTGAAGTAACTATCAACGGTCAACCACAGCTCCAACGGGTGATTGAGCTACCGACCGCATTCGCCGCTGAGTATCAAGATTGGCAAGCTAACTATCGTCAAGTTCCCGGTCAATCATTGCTCGATCGAGCTACTAGCCCCGAACTCGATCGGGTGAAGAGATCTTGGGAATCTACTACCAGTCTGATTGCCATGGTGCAGCGCTGGTATCAGAGCGAGCAATGGGAAACTTTGCGCCGTCAGTTGCAAAGTTTTGTCCCTGGCGATGCCCCCTTGCAAATTGTCGTGAGCGGTAATGATCTGCCTCACTGGCAGTTACAGTGGTCAGATTTTAGTCAGGCTGTCCAATTGCAGCCCGCCATTATCAACTTAGCTGCTCAACCAGCACCGATCAAACCTGCGGAGCAATCACCCAATAAAGCCCTTAGCGAAACAGCAGAACAGCCCCAGATCCCAGGCACTAATCACAACCCAGAACTGGTAATTGCCGAGTTAATGGAACCAACTGACTCAGCGACAGCCCCTGCGCAGCCGTCGGCTAGCTTTGCCGATGAGGCTACTGGTGAAATTGGCGATGATTTACAGCCTCCGACCATTTCTTCGGCGATCGCTGTACCGATCGTGTTGGAATACGATACTCTCACCCTAGAGCAACATCTCACTGGTTATCACAGTGAAGTTCATGCGCTAGCGATCGATCCCCGCCGGGGCATTATTGTCAGCGGTCATGGAGATATTGGCTACAAAGACAACAACCTGAAGGTCTGGCGCACTGATGGTGGTGAATTAATCCGCGACTTAGCTGGCCATAGCAACTGGATTCAAACTCTGGTTGTGACTGAAGATGGACTGCGGGCCTATAGCTCTGGTTTAGACAAACAAATCTTGGCCTGGAATCTGGCTGCTGGTGAAAAACTGCCTTTCCAGATCAACGCCGAAAATGCTGTTACCAGTTTGCTGTTAGCTAAGCAAGAGCAGCACTTAATAGCTGGTACTAGCGATGGTCAAATTAAAATTTGGGATAGTCGCAGTAGTAATTTTCTGACTTCCTGGTTTGCTCATGAAGGCGGTGTGCACGGATTAGCCGCTACAGATCGACTGTTGGTGAGCGCCGGAGAAGACGGTATTGCCCGCCTATGGGATGGATTAAATGGCAGCGGTATTCGTCAGTTTATTGGCCATGCTGGGCGCGTTACCCGAGTAGCGATCGATCCTACCGGTGAAAAGGTGATCACAGCAGGCGTCGATCGCACCGTGCGGATCTGGGAGACAGCTACCGGCAGCTTGCTGCATACCTTAGTTGGTCACGAACGCGCAGTTAACTGCATGATTTTGGCTCCTGATGGTCGGTCGATCGTTACTGGTAGCGATGACAAAACCATCAAAATTTGGAATCTACAGAATGGCCGGTTGATCAATAATCTCTATGGTCACAGCACTCCAATTCTTTCGGTTGCCGTAGGTGGTAATACCCTGGTTAGCGGTGGTTATGGAGAGATGCGGATCTGGGAAATTGGTTAAAAAATTAACCCTCCCTTCATTAGGGAGGGTTGGGTTCAATTAACCACGCACGCTGGTAGACCAAACCCTAGTTGGTAAGCCCCATACATAGATAAAGCCCTCAGCAGCTTTGTGATCGAACTGATCCTCAGCACCATAAGTGGCCAGATCCATCGAATATAAGCTGTTAGGAGACTTCCGACCAACCATGATGGCATTCCCCTTAAATAGCTTGATGCGCACAGTACCACTGACCCGCTCTTGGGTTTGGCAAACAAAAGCATCTAAGGCCGCTTTTAGCGGACTATACCAAAGGCCGTTGTAGACCATTTTGCTGTAGGTTTCTTCGATGTTGCGCTTATACTGGCTCACATCACCAGTCAAGGTCAGACTCTCTAAATCGCGATGAGCTTGAATTAGTACTGAAAGCGCAGGGACTTCGTAAATCTCCCGAGACTTGATGCCAACCAAGCGATTCTCTACCATGTCAATCCGGCCAATGCCATGGCGACCAACGGTTTGGTTGAGCTGCACAATCAGGTCTACCGGTGACAACTGCACATTATTGATCGCTACTGGAATACCCTTCACAAACTCGATTTCGATATACTCCGGGGTATCTGGAGTGTTTTCGATCGCTGCCGTCAAAGCATAGACTTCTTCTAAAGGCTCCTGCCAAGGGTCTTCTAAGTTACCAGCTTCTACGCTGCGTCCCAACAAGTTTAAATCCACGCTGTAGGGCGAAGATTTTTTCACAGGCGAAGGAATTCCGACTTTTTCGCCGTAGGCAATGGTTTCTTCGCGGCTCATACCCCACTCCCGCGCTGGAGCCAGGACTTTAAGCTGAGGATTTAGAGCAGCGATCGATACATCAAACCGTACTTGGTCATTACCTTTGCCAGTACAGCCATGGGCAACAGCATCGGCACCGTATTCCGCAGCAGCTTCTACCAACATCTTGGCAATCAGTGGTCTAGCTAAAGAGGTCGAGAGCGGGTATCTATTTTCATATAAGGCATTGGCCATCAGAGCCGGAAAAGCATAGTCCCGCACAAATTCTTCCCGACCATCTACTACCAACGAGACACTGGCTCCAGAGGCCAGGGCTTTTTTGCGAATTGGCTCTAGCTCATCGCCCTGCCCCAAATCGGCGGCGAGAGTAATAACTTCTTCGACACCCCATTCTTGTTTGAGGTAAGGAATACACACGGAGGTGTCTACACCCCCAGAATAAGCAAGGACTACTTTTTTTGCACGACTCATAGGTTAAGGCTCTGCTCTAAATACAGAACCCATATTATAGGATTGTGTTAGCCTTAGCTGCTCTCAGCCAACACAATCCTGACCTATTTCCAGAAATCGGCAGCGACATAGGCGTTTGGTAACTTACCAATTGTCAGACAAATTGAAATCACTGCACCTACCAACACAAAAAACCTCAACCACATCCAGTCGCGGTTTTTTCGTGAAGATGGCGGCAGGTAAACAGCGATCACTGCCAGCAAAATCGAAATTGGGTTTACCATCAACAGCATCGGCCAAGAATTTTTCCACAACTCCCATAGGGGCAAGCCCGCTTCTCCGGCTAACTGCCGAATATGAGAACTGCCACCGATCGCAAACACGGTCATAGAGATAGATAAGGTGTAGATAGAAGCTGCCAAACTACTCCCCAATGCCAAAATTGCGCCGATCGACCTTTGAGTTTTGGGTACCAAAAACAGGAAGGTTGCCCCGGCTAAACAGGCTAATGACCAAGTGCCCCAGAAAATTAAAAATAATGCAAGTTCGAGCATGTGGCCTGGGATGATGCACTAAAATTTCGGGTAGTGCGAAGAAGATACGGTAATTAATGTAGCCGATTAGCTCTGGTCATTCTATGGACAATGTGCTGAACGAATCTGAGAAAATCTTTAATTCTTGTAACTTTTAGTTAAAAAATAGTTGATAATGTAAAGTTGATGTTTACAAAAGTGACCCGGTGAGTAATCTGAGTACTGTTTCTGATGCCAAGCGTAAGTTTAACGCCCAACATAGCCGCCCAATCAATTCAATTTTCCGCCGGGTTGTGGAAGAGCTTTTGGTCGAAATGCACCTGCTGTCGGTGAATGAAGGATTTGTCTACGATTCTATCTACGCTTTGGGCGTGGTCAGTAGCTTTGACAAGTTTATGGCCGACTATCGGCCCGAAGTAGATAAAGCCAGTATCTTTGCGGCTCTCTGCCAGTGCATTGATAGCACTACTGAAAAATATCGTCAGGATGCGGCTGCGGTGAAGGCGGCTGCGGCACAGTTGCAGGGTACCGATGTTTTGGCGAAAGTAGCTGAGCTAGCTGGTGGTCAAGGTGGTGATGCTTTGGCTCAGACTTTGCAATCGATCGGCAAAAATCCCAAATTTAAGTACAG
>JAAFHZ010000104.1:0-10589 GCA_013297675.1 Synechococcales cyanobacterium bin59.metabat.ball.084
TGCTATCGATCGAGTCGGTGTAACTAAAATCATCAGCATAGGCTACTTCATAGTTACCAAATTTCTTACCAGGTAATGTGGGCATTGCACCCTGAACTTTGGCTACCAAATCATTCGCCCGATCGACTGCCACCCCTTCATAGTCATGGCGAGAATAGTAGTTACGACCATAGGTGCGCCAATGTTCTTTCACAATTTGCTCCACCGATTCGCCCCGCACTGCCAAAATGTTTAGCCAGAATAACACTGCCCACAAACCATCTTTTTCCCGGATGTGGTTGGAACCAGTCCCAAAGCTCTCTTCGCCACACAGCGTAACTTTGCCAGCATCCATCAAGTTGCCAAAGAATTTCCAGCCAGTGGGGGTTTCGTAGCAATCGATGCCCAGCTTAGCGGCTACCCGATCGGCAGCTTGACTAGTGGGCATCGATCGAGCAATGCCAGCTAGACCGTCTTTGTAAGCGGGCACCAACTTAGCATTAGCGGCCAAAATCGCTAAACTGTCGCTAGGGGTCACAAAAAAATTGCGACCCAAAATCATATTTCGATCGCCATCTCCATCGGAGGCTGCACCAAAATCTGGGGCATTGTTGCCGAATAGTACATCTACCAAATCATGGGCATAGACTAAATTGGGGTCGGGGTGGCCTTTGCCAAAGTCTTCTAATGGAATGCCGTTCATAACGCTGCCCTTAGCAGCACCGAGGCGCTGTTCTAAGATAGCAGTAGCGTAGGGACCTGTAACAGCGTGCATCGCATCCATCGCCAGCCGGAAATTGCCTTTGAGCATGGTTTGAATGCGATCAAAGTCAAACAGCGATTCCATTAGCTCTTGGTAGTCGGTAACAGAGTCAATCACTTCTACTAACATTGGCCCCAGCATGGTCTTACCCAGCCGATCGAGATCAACATCAGCAGCTTCCAGCATCCGATATTTATCAATATTTTTGGTACGAGCATAGATTGCTTCGGTGACTTTCTCAGGGGCAGGACCACCGTTGCCAGTGTTGTACTTGATCCCAAAGTCTCCATCAGGTCCGCCCGGGTTATGGCTGGCCGAAAGGATGATGCCACCCATGGCCTGATATTTACGAATCACACAGGAGGCCGCTGGAGTTGATAGAATTCCGCCCTTGCCAATTTTCACCTGGGCAAACCCAGCAGCAGCAGCCATTTTTAAAATTATTTGGGAAGCTGGACGGTTGTAATAGCGGCCATCGCCACCCACTACTAGGGTTTGACCAGTGCAGCTACCAATGGTGTCAAAAATCGACTGCACGAAGTTTTCTAGGTAATGAGGCTTCTGAAAATCGGGGACAGATTTCCGCAGCCCAGAGGTACCGGGCTTTTGGTCACTAAAAGGGGCAGTGGCGATGGTAAGAATATTCATAAAATTTTGTGATCGAGTCAGCTCTGTACAGTAGTTTATAGCCTTGGGGTACTGGCGCAAAGCATTTTGACCCGCTTTCCCTATAAAGTAGTCACTGGCTCAGATCGACGGCAAAGAAATTGGTTGCCAAATTTTAATCGATCGATCTCTACTACCAGTAAGAATCTGCTGTTTATTGGGATCAATCACCAAACAAGTCACCGAGTCGATATGACCATTGAGCACATCAAACTCCATCCCTGTAGCAACCTGCCAAAATTTCACGGTTTTATCCCAACTACCGCTCAAGAGCACTGCTCCGTTAGAAATAAAGGCCAGGGATGATATCTGCCAAGCATGTCCCGGCAGAATTTGGAAACAATTCCAAGTTTGAGTATCCCACAGCCGAATCGATCGATCCTCGCCGCCGCTGGCTAGTATTTGACCATCGGGACTAAAGGCAATTGCGGTGACAGAACCCACATGACCAGTGAGTTGACGTTGCAGTTTATTATTTTGCCAAATCCCGATCGTGCCATCGGCACTAGCACTAGCCAAGATTCCTGCCGCATTAAAAGCTACCGTAGTAATCTTGAGTTTATGACCGGTTAAAGAGGTGATTAATTCACCGGTAGCAACTTGCCAGAGTTTGATCGATCGATCGCTGCTGCCGCTAGCTAACTGCTGCCCATCAGGACTAAAAGCCAAAGAATTCACTGATTGACTATGGCCAATTAGATTATATAAAACTCGATCGAGTTCCCAAATTTTAATGGTTTTATCACGGCTGCCGCTGGCTAAAATATCGGTATGACAAGGCTGAAAGACCACGGCTTCTACAAAACCCTGATGCTCTTTTAATACATGGCTAGTTTGACCAGTTGCCAAATCCCAAAGACGCACAGTTTTATCTTCACTGGCACTGGCTAACCGCCGACTATTTAAAGATAGACTGGTGACAGCGGCAAATAAGCCATTATGGCCATCCCAAGTATCAACACAATTCCATAAGGTCAGTGGTTTGGAGCATTCGACTTTGGTAATTTTTGTCAGATAATCTAGCACGGCTGTTGCTGATGGCCAACGCTGGTCAATATTGGGTTGAATTAATCGATCGAGCACCGCTCCAATTTGCTCAGCATCATTATCCACTAACCAATAATCTCGCCAGACCCATTTGCCGCTGGGTAAATCTAGCAGCTCAAAAGGATGAACCCCTGTTAATAAATGAATACAGGTTACGCCCAGACTATATAAGTCACTAGCCGCAACCGGATTTCCTTGAATTTGCTCTGGGGCACCATAGACCGGATTAGTAATTGCTGAGCTGTTAGCAATTAATTGATATTTAGATTGAATTGGTTGCCAAACAATATGTTCTGGAGAAATATCGCCATGTATTTTTCCTTGCTGATGAATTCGCTGCAATGGGGGCAAAACATCTACTAATATTTGGATGATTTGTGCAATCGGGTTACTGGCACCCAAAATGAAAGGAGTCGGTTGTTCCATAGTTTAACAAACATCTAAAATTCATCAGAACAATGGACTGTGATTATTTTCAAAAAGAAATCACAGTCCATCAAATAATCATTTTAATTACAGCTTAGTCTGGTCGAAAAGCTGGTCGAGACTAATGGTATCAGCTCCGTCTTTGATCACCAAGGGTTTGGTTGGAGTCGGGATAGGCTTGGCTGGCGGTGTTTCAACAGCATTGCTGGCTAGCAAATCTACCGGCTCTAGTTCTGCTGATAAATCGTGACCATTGCCATTATTACCATTGGGCGCTGGCTGCGCAGCTTCGCTATGACCATTTTGTAGTTCTTGAGACTGCTTCAGCACCAGCATACCCATTAAACCATCAACTAAACCAGAACCTTGACCATTGCCGCTAACCGACACATCTGGAACTACCCGCACCTGCCGATCGCCGATTACCTGCATGAGCTGAAGAGCTGTATAGGCTTGGGAACCAAGAGATTTTACCCCGGCTTGATAAGCGTCGGCTTTGGCCTCACCAGTTAACCGAATCGCTTCCGCTTCACCACCGGCCTGCTTCACTCGGGCAGAAGCTTTTAGCTCAGCAATGTTTACGCCTTGCTCGGCTGTTACTACTTCTTTTTGGATGTTGGCCAAAGCAGTGCCTCTAACTAGCTCCTGACGTTGTGCCTCCGCTAACCGCTGCACCTCATAGGTTTTTTGCTGCTCTTCGGCAATTTTGCGCTCGGTGAGAGTCTGCATCAATTCCTTCGGCGGCGTAATCAGACCAATCAAAGTATCAACGGCCTGAACATCATAGGCGCGTAAGGCTTGGCGCACATATTCTGCCGCTTCGGCCTGTCGATCGCCCCGAGCTACTAAGAAGTCTAGAATGGTGTATTCTTGCGCCGAGTTGCGGAAGTAGTTACCCACGATCGGACGCAGCACATGGTCTACCAGGTTTTGCATTGAACCCAGTCGAGAAATCACCTTGGGTGCATCGGCAGAGCCAACGTGGATGATTTGGAAGACCTCTGTTTCGTAAGTAAAACCATCGGAAGACAACAGTTGCAGTGCCGTTAACTTAGAATCATAGCCATGTTCACCGCTATAGCGAGAGGTAAAGTTCAAAACAATGTTAGTAGTAGGTACCAGCTCCACCTTCATAATCTTGGTGTTCAAAGGATGCTTACCAGGGTTCAATGGCTCTATCCAAACTCCTCGATCGCCTTTTTTGACCAAGCTGCCATGAGAGAAAGCGTCGCCGGTTATATCGATCGCCGAGCGACCAACGTAAGAAATCACTACGCCTACGTAGCCGATCGGTACTTCGGTCATGGGAGTTTCTTCAACCCGTACAAACCAGGGGTTCAGGTTCCAAGAACCAGATAGCATCACCTGTTCTTGTAAACCGCGACTGCCGCCACTGTTAATAAACACCTGGGCATTTTGAAAGTTATCGTGGTTGGCAATTACCGGACCAGCAATTGCACCATCTTCGATCGGCGCACCATCTAAAGTAGTCACAATTCCCACTTTGTCGGGGGCAATGCTAAACACTCGCAACTGCGCCGGAGACATGCCATGCTCATTAGCATTGTTAGACAAAATCACCTTAAATAAAGCCGTATTAATCCGGTAAGTCCCGGTAGTTAACACCGCCATTTGCCGACCTTTTTCACCGCCATTGGTCAAAAACTTGCGGGCATCTTGAAAGTTGTCAGAATCGACTACTTTGCCCAAAATTCTTTCGGGAGAAATAGCTCGACCATCGTTAGCCACAATAAGGCCAATTTCATCTTGGGGAACTACAATCACCGATTCTTTCAGGATGTTGTATTGCCAAGGAAAGTAGCGAAAATGCCAACCGGGCGGCAAAGTATCGGCCTGAAGTCCAGCTTCACCGTTGAGAGCAATGGTTTGCCCCGGCGGCAAGCTTTTGCTAGAAAACTTTTTAGTAACAATACCAACTTCTCGTTCACCAATCACAATTAAACCGAGCACCCAACCTACCTTGGGTAAGAAAATCAGAATTAGCAGGCTACCCCCGATCGCGTAAGCCCACATCGGAATTTCGATGCCACCGGGCAGAGTCTGAGCAATGGTCACGTTCGGATTTGTTTGGGCGATAGCTGGGGTGCTAGCTTCGATCGCCAAAACTGTCAAAGCCGTAGCTGCAAATGGTAACAGCAAGCGACGGATCAACGATTTTTTCATGTTGCTTTAACCTAAGAGTTGTATAGTCTGTGAAAATCAGCCATTCCCGGTCTACTCTATATATTATGGGTATGAGACAAGAAATAAATGCAGACGATCAAGGATCTCTATCCTCAATATTAGTAGTTTCAGAGCGATTGCTATAATTATTCTGGCGCAATCTATCTCCATTATATTTCCTATGAAAGCAATTTGGTACGATCGACAGGGAAAAGCCCCAGAAGTACTTCAATACGGTGATTTACCGACTCCAGAGCCTGCTGCTGATGAAGTGTTAGTCCAAATTCACGCCTCGGCGGTGAATCCTTCAGACATCAAAAAGCGCGGCGGTTGGGGTGGCTTGGGGATGGGATTTGATAGGGTGATCCCCCATCAAGATGGTGCCGGAATCATCACTACTGTTGGTGCCAATGTTGCTGCCGATCGTCTGGGTGAGCGGGTCTGGCTCTACGAAAGTCAACTGCGCCGAGCCTGGGGCACCGCAGCGGAATATATTGCGATCGATCAAGCTCTAGCAATTCCCTTGCCCGTGTCAGTTAGTTTTGAAGCCGGAGCCTGCTTGGGAGTGCCTGCCCTGACTGCTCATCAAGCAATCTTTGGTGGCCAAAATGTCGGTAAAGATCAAGTGGTATTGGTGACAGGCGGAGCGGGTGCCGTCGGCAACTATGCAATTCAGTGGGCAAAGTGGTCTGGGGCGATGGTGATTACTACAGTAAGTCGTCCAGAACAAGCGGAGGTTGCACAGCTAGCCGGGGCAGATTATATAGTTAACTATAAGCAAGAGGACGTGGTGTCTAGGGTGCAAGAAATTACCGGACGAGATCGAGGCGTAGATCGAATTGTCGATGTAAATTTTGCGGCAAATGTCGCTGTAAACAATGAGCTATTGCGCAACAGTGGCTCGATCGCCTTTTATGCCGCAGAGCCTCAAGATTTACCGGGTATCCCCATTCGGTCTTGGATCGATCGCAACATTACTCTTCAAGCAATCTTGGTTTACACGATGTCTCCCACAGCCAAAGCTGCGGCCATCCAAGATTTAGCAACTGTGCTGAAAGCAGGGATATTTCGGCACAACATCGATCGGCGTTTCCCCTTATCTGATGTTGCTGCCGCCCACGAATTTCAAGAAAGCGGTCAGGCGATCGGTAAAATCATCGTTTCCGTCACCCCTTAAATCCATACAGGAGTCCGATTTCTGGTAATACAAGCTAGTCGCTTAAGGAAGTCGGACTTCTGTGCAGTAATTTCTTTGATCCTAGATTCAGCAGGTTCGATTCAAAATAAAGTATTTTTATGGAAGGGAGTTCAGAACAGCCAAATGCCACCAAGCAATAAAATCGACGTACAAGATACCTGTCGGGAAATAAGGATGACTGTGGCATAAGGATTACACCAGTTCATGCGGTATTTAAATAGAAATTCCATAGTCCTGTTGCCACTAGCATTAATTTAGCTGCGATTCTCCTAGCTAATCGTTCAGCGATAAGAGTCCAGCCGGAGGAGTAATTTCAATCCGGCGATTGGTCATATCGACTACTGGCACGATCGAAGCTACAAAAGGCACCATTACCTCTTTATCGCCAGTTTTGATCACCAGCAAATCATTACCAGTTTTCATCATATCTACTACCATCCCAATCTCCTCACCAGTTTCCTGCAAAAACACTCGCAGACCAATTAAGTCCAGCACGTGATATTCACCATCATCTAGCTCCAGCCGATCGGTAGTAGGCACCACCAACATCTTGCCTCGCATCGCCTCCGCCTGATTGCGACTATCCACATTGGCCAACTTGATCACATATAGATCTTTGCCCGGAATATAGTAACCGCGCTGTAGTTGTACCGACTGAGGTTCAGCCAAACCCTCGCTGTAAAGCCAGCGTTCTCCTGGCTCCTCAAAGCGTTCGGGGAAATCACTATGAGGATAGACCCGCATCTCACCCTTTAAGCCTTGAGGCGCAACAATTAAACCGATTTCCATCCAGTCGGTAGGGGGCTGTAGTTGTCCAGTCATTAGAAGCCACCGTAGTTATTGATTGCATTTAGAAGTCGATCGACCACCACATCTACCGGCATCGCACCCAGTTCACCGCCTGCGCGAGTACGGATACTCATAGTTTGAGCTTCCATTTCGTTGGCACCCACAATGCCCACCACTGGCACCTTGGCTTTTTCCACATTCCGAATCATCTTGCCTAGTCGATCGTTGCTAGTATCTAGCTCGGCGCGAATTCCAGCCATTAATAGTCGATCGGTCACAGTCCGAGCATACTCCAAGAAATCGGGAGCCACGGGCACCAGGCGAATTTGTACCGGCGCTAACCAGATCGGGAAGTCGCCTGCATATTCTTCGATTAAGATGCCGATCAGTCTTTCCAGCGAACCAAAAGGTGCCCGATGAATCATGACTGGTCGTTGACGGCTGCCGTCTTCCGAGACATATTCCAGATCAAATCGCTCTGGCAAGTTGTAGTCTACCTGGACTGTACCAAGCTGCCACTCTCTTTCCAAGACATCTTGGAAAATGAAGTCTAGCTTAGGGCCATAAAAAGCCGCTTCACCAATGCCTTCAAAGTGGTCGATGTCTAACTTCTCTACCGCCCGCCGGATGGCACCTTGGGCTTTTTCCCAGGCTTCATCAGCACCAATGTATTTATCTTTCAGTTCTGGGTCGCGGAAGCTCAAACGGGCGCGAAACTTCTTCAGGTTTAAAGCTTGGAACACAGTCAAAATTAGATCTACGACTTTCAAGAACTCGGCATCAAGCTGATCTGGTGTCACAAACAAGTGAGAGTCATCTACGGTAAAACCCCTTACTCGTGTCAAACCACCCAGTTCGCCAGATTGCTCGTAGCGATACACGGTGCCAAACTCGGCCAAGCGCATTGGTAGTTCTCGATAGGATCGTAGCTCACTCTTATAGATCTGAATATGAAAAGGACAGTTCATCGGCTTCATCACAAAGCCTTGTTCTCGCACTTCGGTCAGTAGCTCAGCAGTACTTTTGGCAGTGCCATCTGCTGAATTGATCGGTATCGCCCGACCCTGAGCCAGCGATCGAATCTCGGCCTCAGACTTAGTACCCAGATCCACATCCTCGGTTTCCCTCATGAGGGGGAACATGTCTTCTTTATATTTCTGCCAGTGCCCCGAAATCTTAAACAGATCCACTTTGGCAACATGGGGAGTAACGACCTGTTGGTAGCCGCGTTTCATCTGCTCTTTTTTCAAGAAATCTTCTAGGGTCGATCGCAGCACAGTACCCTTCGGAGTCCACAGCGGAAACCCGGCACCCACAGAATCCGAAAAAATAAATAGCCCTAGCTCCTTGCCCAACTTGCGATGATCGCGCTTTAGAGCTTCTTCTTTGCGGCGCTTATATTCTGCTAACTGCGCCGGATTTTCCCAGGCGGTGCCATAGATGCGCTGGAGCTGTGCCCGCTTCTCATCACCGCGCCAATAGGCACCCGCGACACTTTCTAGCTCGATCGACTTTGGATCTAAGTCGCCAGTGTTTTCAACATGTGGCCCGGCGCACAAGTCCCACCACTTATCGCCAAGGTGATAAATGGTAATGGGTTCGGTTTTAATATCTCCCAAAATTTCTAGCTTGTATGGCTCATTAATTGCCTGAATTCTTTGCTCAGCTTCAGCCCGAGTCACTTCTTCCCGAGTTACCGGCAGCTTTTGATTAATGATCTTAATCATTTCTTTCTTGATCGCCTTGAGATCTTGATCAGTAAAAGCCTCGGCCACATCAAAATCGTAGTAAAAACCATTGTCAATCCACGGGCCGATCGTCACCTGAGCTTTAGGAAAAAGCTTCTGCACCGCCATTGCCATCACGTGGGAGGTGGTATGCCGAATTTTCTTTAGGCTCTCCGACTCATTGGTTTTTGGTAGATAAATTTCTTCTACTTCCTGTAGCTGATCCTCAGTAGACATGGTATCGATGTTCCCGCAATGACGTAAATCCAACCATCATCTTAGCGCCTTTGGCGTTTTTGATGAGAATTAGCCCGGGTTGGTGATCGTGGGGGAAAGTCTTGCTGCCTCAGAAAAGTCACCAATTATTAATCCTTGCTCAAGTAAAAGTAAAGAATTGTAAAATCGAGTTACAATTGAGGGATTAATAAATATTACTTCTTTACAAAAATTATGATTCCTTCGCAGCCCCCTTCTCAGCCTTCGGAGCAAAGTCTATTAAAAACCATTCTCCAACCGCTGTTGGCAGACTTTGCCCATTGGTTTGAGCGATCGATTCAGCTCTTAGAAACCGAAAGCATGGGCTTTTTGACTGTTTCTGACCAAAATGACCTACTCGCCAGGGTCAAGAATGCCCAGCAGGAAGTGCGGGCGGCTCAAATGTTGTTCAATGCTACTGATGGCCAAGTAGGGATTGAACCTAGTACCATGCTTACATGGCACAAGTTAGTTGGAGAATGCTGGCAGGTCTCTACCCGCTTTCGGCAGTTTCCTCCTTCTGATCGCCAACCCCAATAAGCCTTAATCTTTCAGGCCAATATGTTACAAACTATATATTTAATTGCTTTTACGATTTTGGCCTTTTTAGCCATTAGTAACCTGATTCGCAGCCTGGTACATTTTGGCATGGAAGCCCAGCGCCCCTACGTTCCCAATAACGGCCAGCCGGTCCATCCAGAAATGCTCGATGGCAATGGGCGCATCACCAGCGAACCGCTGTTGGTCATGAAATCGATCGACGTTGACGATGCCCGCAGTCGTCTAGATGCCTTGTACAACGATAGCCCCAGCTATTCAGCGGGCGAAGAAGAAAGCCCTAGCTGATGCAACAATGCCGACCAAGAACAGTCGGCTAAGCTGTCTAAAACCAAGTCTGCTTGGTTCAGCCGATCGGTGGGACCCACCCCTAACACCACCATGCCTGCTGCTTTAGCGGCTTCTACCCCAGCGGCAGCATCTTCAATTACCAAACATTCATCTGCTGGTAAGCCCAGCAACTCCGCAGCCTTCTGAAACACTTCAGGGGAAGGCTTGGAGTTGGGTACGCTATTGCCATCTGCCACTACTTCAAACAAATTATCGATGCCCAGCTTTTGCAGAATTAAAGCGGCATTTTTGCTGGAAGAACCCAGAGCAATCCGCATTTGCGCTGCTTGGAGTTCTGCTAAGAGCTGTTGCACTCCTGGCAGTAGCTGGTCAGGATTTAACGTCTCTACCAATTCTAGGTAATATTCATTTTTGCGGCGCAGCATCTCGGCACGAGTTTCTGCATCGACGGTATGATTGCGCAGCAGATAATCGACGCTTTCTTCGCGCTTCATCCCCAAAATTTGGGAGTAGTCTTCCTTACAAAAAGGAATGTGCCACTCATCGGCGACTCGCTGCCAAGACTGGTAATGAAGATCGATCGTGTCTGCCAAAACACCATCCATGTCAAAAATCACGGCGGAGATCTGCTGCTTGGCTTGCATTACTCTAGGCATAAACCAGTTCGGGAGTTAGTTTTGTCCAGCGGAAATAGCGCTCACCGCCC
>JAAFHZ010000104.1:10599-15914 GCA_013297675.1 Synechococcales cyanobacterium bin59.metabat.ball.084
CTACCTTAACTTCAGGGATCAATTGAGACAGGCTAGCCAAATAAGTCAGCTCTTCTCCAGTTAAAACATGCCCATCTACTAGCCACAATACCAAGCCACAAGAGCCTTTGGGTAAAGTATCCAGATGGGTCTGAATCACCGGCAGCACATACTGTACTCGAATGTCTTTTTTCCCCAGGTGGGCTGGGCGCACTCCGTGCACTGCCGTTAAATAAGATGACAAATCGCCCAAGCCTCTGGCTAATAGGCGCACGCTTTGATAGCCTTTGGTACGCAGTCGCCGCTGGTAGCGACCTTCATAGCCCCCTTCTAAGGGTGCATAAACGCCCAAAGCTCCATGCTTTTCTAAGTCTTGACAAAAAGATTTACCAGTGGTGAGTAAAGGCACAGGAAGACTCGCTCTTAAGGTGTGTTCTGGCTATTATGCCACGCAAATCGATCGGCGAACGCACCTTCGATCGAAAGTGAGTCGAAAGTAGATTAGTCAAAAAGTGTTGGCACATCGGTAAATATAAAGAAAAATCAACGAAAATCTAGTCCCCCAATCCGATATCGTGGATACAGGCACGAAGTAATCTTAAACAAATCATCATTTTGTTGCCATCTGTAACAGCAAAGGAGTCGATCGAACATGGATGACAATTACCATAGCTACCTCAATCGAGTGGCAAAACTGACCTTGCCCGACACCTATGCTACCCAGGTGAGCACTTTGCAAGAATCGCCAAAGTTTAAGTTGCAAGGTCAAAAACGGGTACCAGTAGAGTTTTCGGGATATTCAATCATCACCCCCACCGCCAATCAAGATCCGGTCAATAGTCAGCTCTATGAAAATTTGCAGCAATGCCAAGAGCAAATCGCCAAACAGGTAGCTCCAGACTTAGTTGCTTTGGTTTCCCCAGAAGGCTTTCATATGACAGTGGCTGATTTGGTGTGGGCTGATTCGTACCACAGCTTAGCCGATCAAGATCCGACCTTTGAAGAGAAGCTGCGTCAACAAATTGCGGCGGGGATGGCTGGCTATCAATCTATTAGCTCTGAGCCAGTCCGTTGGCAAATCATGGGCTTAATGCTGCGTCCTAGAGCAATTTCGGTTAGCTTGGTACCCGCCAACGAAGAAAGCTACGATCGAGTGATTGCTTTTCGTCGATCGGTCTATCAGAATCCTGGCTTGATGGATTTAGGAGTGGAGCAGCAATATCACTTTACGGCTCACATTACCATTGCCTATTTTGGTAACGTACAGCAGCAGTTCGATCAGCAGGCTTTTAGTCATACTCTGCAAGACCTCAATCTCCAGTGGATCGAAGCGGCTCCTGAGCTATCTTTTTCTCGGGTAGAGCTGCGCAAGTTCACTGATATGAACAATTATCAACGAGCAGAAAATTGGCCGATCGCCAATATCTAGATTGGCTTTCAGCAAAAAGCGACCCATGCAGGTCGCTTTTTATTGCTGCTCAGCGAGTACCTGTTCCTACTAAAGTTCGAGAAGTGGTACGAGTAGTTTCGGTATCTTCTAACGGCAAGAACTCTAAGTGATTTAATAGAGTCGTGACAAAGGCAAACAATAAAAATGGTAGAGACAGCACCAAAATCAGACCAACCGTAGCCATGGCATAAATTTGACGAGCGCTGCTCCATAGAGATAGCGCCGAGGCCAAACTCACGAAAATTACCATTAACCACACCACGATCTGACCATAGATATCGCTAAAAGAGAGGGTGCAAACCATCCGATATTTTGTGATGTTGCTCATAATCTTATGTGAATATTTTCTTGAAGAGGATTTATCCAGCAGCTAGACGGACAGGGCTTTCTGGCTATTGCTGACCAAAATAGTCCGCGAGTGATGGTATCTACTATATTAATTTTAGTGGCCTCATATATGAAGCTTTCGCAATCTTTCGATAACTTAATTCGCACAAAACTATATATTACGACCAGAGAATTTAGCAGAAGTTGTCTGGTGGCAGAGTGGCCATAGATTTTAGCTGTCGCTCGATCGACCGCTGTAAGTCTAATTTACTCACATTCTTGCCTCGGCTGACATCGGCGCTATCAAAGAAAACCAATCGATCGACATCATCTAGTGCAGTCAACTGAAACAACAGGTCAATGACCGGCAGTTCTGCCGAAGACACAGCTTCTTCATAAAAAACCTGGAGATCGGCGACCTGGGCAAAACAGTAGATCACCTTAATTTCTTGCCGCGATTGGCGATTTTGCAGGGTGGTGGCGATCCATTGGCCAGCGCTGACTCCAATAAAATATTGCAGATACTGGAGATCGATCGCCGCCTGTTCTAAGGCTGGAGCTAAAGCGGCGATCGAGATTTGCAGGTCAGCCGGGGCAGCTTCGACCAAGTTGTGGATTTGTTCGGTGAGGGTCATAGGCCAAATGGGAAAGAAAGCTCATTTTAGCGCGATGTTTCCGGATTCCTAATCATACCGGATCACCTGCTGAGAGCTTGGAATACTCCATACAGAACAGTGTCTTCGGTGCAGCTAGACGGAACTCAAGTTTTATCTTGTCGGTTCATCACGAAATGATTAATATGATGGCAGTTTTTGACTTTAACAATCAAACTGTAATTTGTTAGTCATGACGTTAGTTTTAGTTGCATGGAGGTAAATAGCAATGGTGAATAAGCGCGTGTATTTTTTAATGAAGAAACGGTTGACAACCGAAGTTGATCAAGAGCCTCCTCTCTTCCCCTGGGAAACAGAAGTGCAGGATTATGGCAACGAACCCAGCGGTGATCTGGCCACAGACCGAGCTGATGAACAAATATCTCCATCAAAAACTGCCGATGAAACAAATCAGGGTTTGACTGGGAATACTACAGAAGCGCCACCTCCAGCTTCTTAACAATTTTACCAATGACAGCCAATCGACTATTTTCTGCTCGTCCGATAGTCGGTTCCGAAAACTCGCTGCTGCTGCGCGTGTTGATTCAGTTGATGGTATCGATCGGCATTATCGCCACCGATGTAGCCGCCGAGACTCAAATGAGCCTCTGGGCAGTGCCCCTCAGTTTAGTCGGGGCAACCTGGAGCTGGCGGCAGCGTCAACGTTCCCAAGTAGGGATCAAGTTTGTTTTAGCTGCGGCTTTGCTGCTGGCCTTGTTTCATTTTTTTCAAAATTTGCTGGGTAATTTAAACGATACCCGTATGGTGCTGGCGGAGCTACTGGTAGAAGTTCAGGCCATCCATACTTTCGATATGCCTCGCCGCAAAGATTTAGGCTATTCGATTATTATTGGAGTCATTTTAATTTCGGTGGCAGCCACGATCGGCCAAACCATGGCTTTTGCCCCCATGCTGCTGATATTTTTGGCTTTAGCGCTGCCGGTGATGGTTTTGGACTATCGATCGCGCTTAAGCCTCCCGGTGTTGGCCATCCAGCGCGAAACTTTTCAAGGCCAAGCTGCGGCTTTGCCGGTAAAAAGTTTAAGTAAGCTATTGGTAACTGCGCTTGCTCTTGGATTAGTGGTGTTTGCGGTGATGCCTCGCTTGCCTAGCTATCAGGTACAAAGTATGCCGATGAGTGGCTCACTGCCGATCAGTTCTACTTTTGATGCCAGTAAAATTGTGAATCCGGGTTATCAGAGTCGGGGGAAAAGTGCTCAGGCCGGTCAAGGGGGCAGCAGCGGCCAGGGTAGTAGCGAAACGAAAGAAGATCCCGATGCTTTTGATGATAGTAACTACTATGGTTTTAACCAGAGTATGAACCAAAATGTGCGGGGGGTGTTGAAGCCCAAGTTGGTGATGAGAGTAAGATCTCAATCTCCAGGCTTTTGGCGGGTGTTGGGGTTCGATCGCTACACCGGTCAAGGTTGGGTAGTCTCTAAAAATGATGAGGCCAAAAAGGTACAGCGTCCGGGCTGGTCAAATAAATTTACCCTGCCGAATCCGACTTATCCCAAGTCGCGGCGGATCGTTCAAAGTTATACCACGGTGGCAGAGTTGCCCAATGTATTACCAGCTTTGACTACTCCCGATGAATTGTATTTTCCTACTCCCGAAATGGCGGTCGATCGAGAGGGTAGTTTGCGTGCTCCGGCTAGTTTGGTGCCCAATTTTACCTACACGGTAATTTCTCAAGTGCCCGAAAGAGATCCGGAGGCTTTAACCAAGGCCGGAGAAAACTATAAAATTAGTGCAGTCCGCAAGGATTTAGCCGACTATTTACAAATCCCTGAGACATTAGCAGCTAAGCTGCGTCCTTTTACTGAGAAGTTAGTGGCTGACTATACTTTATCTCAGGTGAGCCGCGAGACGACTCCTTTAGATAATAACTATGATAAGGCGCTGTATTTAGCTCAGTATCTCAAGCAAAATTATCAAATTCCTCAAGATTTAGTAAATTTGCCGCAAGTGCCAGCTAATGCTGATTTAGCCGATTGGTTTCTGTTTCGTTGCCGGGGCGATGCCCAAAAGAATGTTCAAGGTGTATCACAAGAATGTTTAGCCGGAGGATATCCAGATCATTTTGCGACGGTGCATACTTTGATGCTGCGCTCGATCGGGATTCCAGCCAGATTAGCGGTGGGTTTTGATCCGGGTTATTTTAATCCATTTACGGGCATGTATGAAGTCAAAAATACCGATGCTCATGCTTTGACTGAGGTGTATTTTCCCAGGTATGGCTGGTTTGCCTTTGACCCGATTCCTGGACATCCCCTATTGCCGCCAAGTGTAGAAGATAGTCAGGTTTTTGGGGTGGTGAAGCAGCTTTGGAATTGGGTGGCGGGTTTGTTGCCAGTGCCGGTGACTGCTTGGTCGGCTTGGGCGATCGGGGGAATTATATCGCTGTTGATCACTATTTGGGTTTTTTGTACCCAGGGCTGGTTTGGTGCGATCTGTGGTTTGGCGGGTGTAGTGGTGCTGTCTTTTGGCGGCTGGATGTTGTTTCGGTCTTGGCGGCGCTGGCGCTATGGGCGCTGGTTGCGACAGCAGCCACCAATGGAGCAGGTTTATCAACAAATGTTGGGGATATTGCAGCGACGGGAGTTGCCGGTAAGACAAATGTATGAGACTCCGCTGGAGCATTGGCATAGTTTGGATGGATCAATTGGGATGGTAGTAGAGCCAATCGTCTTGGCTTATGTGGCTTGGCGCTATGGTGGTGAACCGCAAAATGTCGATTATCTGCGATCGATCTTGCTCACTATCAAATCTAGAAATCAATATAGCAATTCCGATTCGCGTAAAGTGAATTACGCCAATAAGGCGGGTATTTAGGCGCATTGATTCTCTACTTCATTTTCAAAAGGTGAATCGCAATAGCATCCATGGGCAAACCAGTTTCGAAT
>JAAFHZ010000105.1 GCA_013297675.1 Synechococcales cyanobacterium bin59.metabat.ball.084
CTGATGTCTAGAGCAATTTAGGTGCAAGGAGCGAAGCTGAGATTTACCATGGGCACAAAAGCTACTGCTGGAAGTCGGGTATCCTATAGTATATTGAAGTGTTTATACTGCCTGTCAGCTTCGTGCCTACCCTATGAATGCCACCCTTGCTAGCCCGCCGCCCCAAACCAGCGACATGACTCCCTATATTTTGGGACGGTTGCCAGATATCCCTCTAGAAAAAGTGGGCTGTCCTCGCCGAGCCAAATTAGAAATAGATTTGCTACTACTGGCGATCGAGTCCCTCCAACTAGGCGGTGCCGAACAAGTACTAGAAATGGCCAAAGAATTAGGGCTAGATAGCGTTATTAAAAATCGCTTGTCTCTATGGCGGATGCGATCGACCAATCCTCTCCGACGTGCCCACAGTCGGCGACTGTTGAGCATCGACGAAGCCAAGGCTCTGACCATTGTGGCCTGTCAATTATCTCGCCGCTATACAGTCACAATTCGGCAGTTGTTGACCGAGCAGCAAATGCTCAGCAGCAAATCTTTACCTCCAGAATGTAACTTCCGCCTCTCTGAATACCTCGACCTGTTTAGATCCCACTTCCGCAGTCGCATGAATCCTCGTCGATCGATGGTTGTGACCTATGCTGAAAATGATAAATTAAACGAACTGGCGATCGATTTGCTCAGCAAGCTGTTGTTTTGCACTGGCACCGCTGGCATGGAAAGATTTTGGGTGAGTTTATTTGATGGGGAGTTGAAGTAACCATGAGTATCAGAAGACAATATAGCCTGCCGAACTGCACGCTAATTTTAGATGGCATCAGCGATGGTCAAAGAGCCAACGAAGCCCGACCGTTGATGTCTACCTTAGTCAATGCCGAGTGCCATATTTCTGGCCAAAAGAAGCCCCTCACGGGTGGAATGGAGTTCTTTCAGCAGCTCATTACTGTGGTGAGCAACTATACCCAAGAATTACTCAGTAAGGTGGTGAATGTTCCCAGGGCGCAGCAGGTGGGTAACGTGCGCTTAGAAAAAGGCCAGGAGCATCGTTTAACTGCTCAGTCTGAACAGGGTGAAGTAGATTGGCAGCTTAGCACTGTGCAGTTGTTTGATTTGACCGAGGCGATCGATCAATTTTTGGCCGACGGCTCCACGCTGCCCGCCTTACAAGTGGGGCTTCAGCCCACGCGCCGCGCGGCGCAAGGTGCAGTTTCAGCTCAGGCTGCTCCGATCGGTCTAGGATTATCTGGTTTGGCAGCCACTGCTTTGGCCTTTTATTTAGTGCCTGCTCCAACCAAAATTACGCTCCCAGATCCAGCGGCAAACAAGGCTCCGGTCAATAAAACATCTGATCAGCCGGTCAAGTCCAACAGTAAGCCTCCAGCTCCGGCCACCAGCCCCGCTAGTGCCAAGCAAAGCGTTCCAGTAACCAGTACCAGCCCAGTTAGTAGTCCTAGTGCTAGTCCTTCAGCAGGCTCTAGCCCTGCGAGTACCCCTAGTCCTGCGGCCAGCAAAAAACCGATCGAAAAATCGGCGATCGACCCCAAGATTAATCCCCAGATCAATGACAATCCTACTCAAGTTGCTTTTATTGAAAGGAAGCTGCGTCGTGAAATCAACCAAAAATGGGAAGACCGCAAGGGAATTTCTAACAAGCTAACTTATACGGTTACTGCCGATGAAGAAGGCAAAATTGTCAGCTATGTACCAAAAAACCCTGCTGCGGCCAGCAAAAAAGAGCAGGTTCCTCTGGCAAAAATGGTGCCCGACGCTGAACAGGCCGAAACTACCGAAGCTCCTACCAAGAAAATCTCTGATTTTAGTCTGAGCTTTACCCCCAATGGGGCGATCGAAATTAAGCGCGATAAGCTGTTGGCTGGTAATCCTACTGATGGTCAACCCTTGGCTGATGCCGATCGGGTAAAAAGCTTGGCCAAAGATATGGAAGATAAAGTAAAGCTATCTGCTACTCCCACCTTCAAGAGCGATTTGACCTATCGAGTAGCGGCTGATGAAAGTGGTGAAATTGTCGATTACGATCCGCTGAATCAGGCTGCTTTTGATTACGAAAAAGAAACTCCGTTGCCCGCTGTTACTAAATATGATGCTGCGGCTGCTTCTGGAACTAAGCCTCTGGCGCAGTACACGGTGGTTTATCGACCCGATGGCAAAATTGAGATCAAGCCCCGGCAATAGTTTTTGATGGGCACAGTAGCCAGAGAATTTGGTTCTCTCATTCTCTGGCTGATGTACGATAGCTAAGTTCTCCATTAGAATGGGATGAGTAAGCACATTAACGATCCCGCCCATGTCCATTTTGGCTGCCATTGCTGTTCTCGCTGTCCTGATCTTCGTCCATGAGCTTGGCCATTTTATGGCTGCCAGACTGCAAGGAATTTACGCTAACAAGTTTTCGATCGGCTTTGGCCCCATCCTATGGAAGTACCAGGGTGAACAGACCGAATACGCCCTACGCGCCCTGCCTCTGGGCGGCTTCGTGGGTTTTCCTGATGATGACCCTGAGAGCGGCATTCCGCCAGAAGATCCCAATTTACTCAGCAACCGACCAATTCTAGACCGGGCGATCGTGATCAGCGCCGGAGTAATTGCCAACTTGCTGTTTGCCTACTTTTTGCTCGTAACCCAGGTGGGTATCGTTGGCTCTCCTAGTTTGAGTTATCAGCCCGGAGTGGTGGTTAATGATATTGCCTCTAGCCTCAGTAGCGCCGCCGCTAAAGCTGGTTTAAAACCCAATGATGTGGTGATGTCGGTAGGTGGCGTAGAGCTAGCTGCTAAACCTACGGCAATTAATGAATTAATGGATAGCATCCAGACTCATGTGGGTCAAAACTTAAATTTAAAAGTGCAGCGAGGCACTGAACTGCTGTCGATCGATGTTATCCCGGAAGGCGGCACCAGTGGCAAAGGCCAAATTGGCGTGAAGCTAGCTCCTAATGCGATCGTGGTACGCCAAAAAGCTGCTGGAGTGGTAGATGCTTTCGGCAAAGGTGCGCAGGAATTTGAGAAAGTTATTGTGCTCACGGTCAAAGGCTTAACCCAGATTGTCACCAACTTTGGCGAAGTCGCTGGTCAGGTGGCTGGTCCGATTAAAATCGTAGAAATTGGTGCCAACATTGCTAGCTCTGATGCCAGTGGTTTGATTCAGTTTGCGGCACTCATTAGCATTAATTTGGCAGTAATGAATATTTTGCCGTTACCAGCACTAGATGGTGGTCAGCTAGTTTTCTTATTAGTAGAAGCCTTGTTGGGTAAACCGTTACCAACCAAAATTCAAGAAACTGTCATGCAAACTGGTTTGGCTTTGCTATTAGGCTTAGGTGTATTTTTAGTGATCAGAGATACCGCCAACCTAACTACAATTCAGCAATTCTTTAAGTAGTAACAAGTTCATGAGTCCCGCCCCAATCTTGCCCAATTTTTTGGAGCACAAGGTTGGGGAATTTATTTATCAAGTTCCAGATGCCAGCCCAAACTAAGCTTACTAAAAAACAGCGTGCCACCGAAATCATGCGTCGTCTGCATCAATATTATCCTGATGCCACCTGTAGCCTAGATTACGAAACCCCGGTGCAGTTGCTGGTTGCCACGATTTTATCAGCACAGTGCACCGATGAGCGAGTAAATATTGTGACCCCCAAGCTGTTTGGACGTTTTCCAGATGCCCCTAGCATGGCCAATGCAGAACTAAGCGAGTTAGAAGAATTGGTGCGATCGACGGGTTTCTATCGCAACAAAGCCAAAAATATCCAAGCCGCCTGTCGCCGCATTGTCGATGTCTATGGTGGCGAAGTGCCAGCGGTGATGGAAGATTTGTTGACTTTACCCGGAGTTGCCCGCAAAACTGCTAACGTCACCCTCGCTCATGCCTACGGTATTATTGTGGGCGTAACGGTAGATACCCATGTAAAACGCATTAGCTATTTATGGGGTTTAACCAAAAACACTGAACCCCTAAAAATCGAACAAGAATTGATGAAGCTCATCCCTCAAAAAGACTGGGAAAACTATTCGATCATGTCGATTTATCACGGCAGAGCTGTCTGCAATGCCCGCAAACCAGACTGTGAAAATTGCCAATTCGCCGATATTTGTCCATCGTTCGATCGGGCGGCAGCCGTCAACGCCAAGCGTAAGCAGCAATAAAACTATATGAATAACATTATACAGACCCTCCTTGCGAAAGCGGGTAACTTAGCAAACCCCAGCGCCAATTTCTAGTAGTCTGAGGCTTAAATGCACCAACCCTTACTTTAAGCGGCAGGAGTTTTGCCAGAGGATATTGTGTTGGGTTTTCATCACCCCAGTAAACGGCGGTTTACAGAATTTGCTGAAATTACGATGGCCTGTTAATTGATCGAATCAGGATCGATCCCCAACTCGCGGAGCCGCTGACGAAGGACATTGTTTTTTTGTTCAGTCGCTACCTGTGCAGCCGTCGCAATATCAGCACGTTTAGATTCGGCTTTTGCTCGTTCAGATTCAATCTTGGCTCGTTGAGCTTCAATATCAGCACGCTCAGATGCAGCTTTGGCCAGACTAGCCTCTGCTTCTGCTCTCTCAGCCGGAGTTGGATATCTTACATGATTTTCGTCATACCAAAATAGCCATTCGCGTTCACGATTGCGATAAGTTTGCTTTTCTGCGCCAATGGCCAGCCCAATTTCTGGCATCCAGTAGGGATTTTTGCCATCACTTTGTAAGACATACTCACCATCAATCAACTTGTACAGTTGAAACTTAGCTTTTCTCTTCCGTAGGGGAGCATAGACCAAGTAGTATAAAATGCCGGTTGACTGGTAGATTTGAAATTTCTTGGTGTGTTCCTTGCCAGGAGTTCGAGAGACGATTTCTAAAGCGAATAGTGGAATTACCTTTTCATCCCACAAAACATAGCTAGAGCGCAAACATTCATCATCAACCTCTTCTACTCCCAAACTTAAAAAGCCATCGGGGGCAATAGCTGGCTGGTCTGGGTCGTAATAAAATCCCAGGTCAAGCCCAAAGATCCAATTGGTTCGATCGCGCCAGATATCAAGAAGAATTGTCTTAAGCAATCCCGAAACTAACTCTTGTAACTCGCTACGGAATTCCTTAGCCGGAGGAAACCTCCGGCTCCATTCCTTCTCCACCGGTTTATCATCCGAATCTGGTAACTCTTCTGCTGTTGGCAAACCATCTCGAAACTTAAAGTCTTCGATCGTGGGGTTGCGCTTTTTGACTGCAACTGTGATGTTGGTCGCCGAGCTGTTTTCAACAGCAGTGGGCTTAGAACCTTTAACCAGTGGCGAAATAGTCATATAAATTAGCCTCGCTAACTTCCTCGTAATCAGTGTAATCCTTTATTTACAGGCATTGTGCCATTTTTTCTGTTTTGGCTTCGGCGATAATGCCATCCAAGTCTTTGGTGCTGAATTCACCGCGCTGCACCTCTTCGATCCGAGGGGTCAGAAATCCTTCTATCTCCTGCATGGTTTCTTCCTCGGTCAGCTCTCCGCCTGATTTTGGTGATAATGCGCGTTCGAGGATGTAATCTTTGATGGTTTGCCCTCGGAGAGCGGCAAAGGCTTTTAACCGTTGGTGATCTTCTCGGTATACATCGATGGAGATACGGCTCATGTTATTTTCCCGTGATCGTTCACAATCTCAGTATATGCAACTTTTGATAGTGAGAGCCATAAAAAGGAGCAGATAAAGGATCTGCTCAAATTTGTTATGGGATTGACACATTATTTTGCAGAGCCTGAAACGTATATTATGAGGAGGTTATGGCGAAAAGACAGATCACGAGTTGACCTAATCCAAAATACAGATCCTGAAAAACATGACACTCACCCAACTTTTACCCACAGTCAACCAACTATCTCATCAAGATAAACTTCGACTCATTCACTTTCTATTACTGGCAGTAGCCAAAGAAGAAGGATGCAGCCTTGAAACTAGCGACTCTGAAACAGCCTTGTTAGATCGACTTGCTGTAACTGATGCTGTAGTTTGGTCGCCCCAAACAGACGATCGATCAATCCAAGCACTAGCCGATTTGTTGGCAATATCTCAAGGAGAAACTAATGCTTAATGGCCAGCGTTATCCTTTCATTGATCGCATCAATAGCATCGGACAAACTAGTACTCTGCCCTATTTACCGATCGCCCTCAGCAATGGCAATAAATCGATCGAAGTAATGGCACTGCTGGATACTGGTGCAAGTGTTAGCGTTCTCCCCTACGAAATTGGTATCCAATTGGGTGCCATTTGGGAGAACCAAACTCTCGCTATCCCCTTGAGCGGCAATCTTGGACAGAGTGAGGCTAGGGGCTTAGGCTTAGTCCTTTCTGGTACAGTTGGCAAATTTGCCTCAGTTCCACTAGTATTTGCCTGGACTCGATCGACGTAGAAGTTCAGGGGGGTAGAAAAGAAGGAGAAAAGCTGGTAAGGTAAATCCCATGGAAAAACCGGTGTCGGAATTAATGGCAGCAATCAGCCCAGAAGAATGGGCACAGGTTCCAGCGAGTGTCCTTGAGCTAATCCAGGAATTAGTAAGGAGGATGGATAGGCTTGAAAAAGAGGTGTCAGAACTACGAACTGAAAATGAGTTGCTAAAGGAGCAATTAGCCAAGACCTCCGCAAATTCATCACTGCCTCCATCCAAAAACCCCTTAAACTTTAAGCCTAACCGAAAAGAGCCAACTGGCAAAAAACGGGGTGGTCAATTAGGACACAAAGGTCATGAGCGAAAGCTTTACCCACTAGAAATGTGCCAAGAAGTAATTCCTCATTATCCACAGAATTGTAGTAAATGTGGTGCCAGTGTGATTGTAGAAAAAAATGCTCAACCCCATAGACATCGCGCCGCTCACGAATCTGAGGAAACCTCAGATTACGCGAAGCACTTTCAGATAATTGAAGTGCCACCAATCAAACCATTGATCACAGAGCATCAATTTTATTCTGCGATATGTACTTGTTGTGGAAAAGAAAATTAAGCTCCTGAGATGTCAGGAATTGTAAGCCAAAGCGTATATGGCTCAAAGGTAGCGGCATACGTGGGTGTCTTAAGTAGTCAGTATCGACAGTCCTGTCGCCAGGTGCAGAGCGTGATGCGGGCAGTATTTGGAATTAATATATCGGTGGGTGCGATTATTAACTTACGGAAAGAAGTGAGCATGGCAGTCTGTCAAGCAGTAGATGATGCAATTGAGTATGTTCAAAAACAACCGAGCGTAGGAAGTGATGAAACCAGTCTTAAACAGCGCAATGGAGATGGTCAAAATGCAGCAAAGACCAGTGGCTGGCTGTGGGTTGTAGTGACTCCGCTGGTAATTTGCTTCCAGGTAATTTTAAGTCGTAGTAGTGAAGCAGCTCGGAAAGTTTTAGGACAAGATTTTTGTGGATTTGTGACAAGTGATCGTTGCCCTGCTTACAACTGGGTGGATAAGGAGCGGCGACAAGTATGCTGGGCGCATCTCAAACGAGACTTTATTCAAATGTCAGAAAGGAAAGGAATAGCAGGTGAAATAGGAGAAGAAGTACTAGAGCAGGAAAAAAAGTATTTGATATCTGGTATCAATTCAGAAATGGCGAAATTGACCGAATAGCTTTAGGGAAAGAAATTGAGCCGGTTAGAAATAAGATTTTAAATATTTTGCAAGAAGCAAGCCTAATACCGATAGAAAAGAATGAAAAAACACCGTTAGCTAAAACAGTACGAACATGCTGCAAATTACTAGATGTGGAAGTTGCAATGCGGCTGTTTATTCGTGAAGAAGGCATAGAGCCAACCAATAATGCTGCAGAAAGAGCCGTTCGGCCTGCGGTAATTTGGCGGCGCACCAGTTTTGGATCAGATTCTACTGCTGGGAGTGAATTTGTGTCTCGATTGCTGACGGTGGTGTCCTCTTTGAGCCTGCAAGAGCGAAATATTCTTGAATTTTTGTCTGATTCTGTTGCGGCTAAACGTTCTGGTCAAGTACCTCCATCTCTAACCCCCTGAACTTCTACTAAATAAGTATTGAAACTCATGCGATTACCCTGAAAGAAAAAACCCTCTAAACGTAGTTTGAAGATGAAACGGTATTTGGCTGGTATAGATAATGATTTTTTAATGAAAATCTTGGAGGCTAGTGAGATGGAGGCACAAGCATAAAATCCAATTGTAAAGATACAATCAAATAATTCATCAGCCTCAAAGTCAGGGGCTATTTTGAGCGGGACGATAATCTGTATATAGTTTTGCTTTTCAACTATTTAACAAGTATTGAAACTCATGCAATTACCCTGGCAAAGTATGTCTGTCTCATTTAGCAACTTTGTTTCCAAAGCCAATTCTATATGAGAGCAGACTAAAAAATCTGCAAAGATTCTTAAAACCGCCAAAATTCTGTGCAAAAATTTTGTGGTTTCCAATTGTAATGATCCAGATCTCCAACATATCCGCTAAAATGAACGTTTTTCGTAGGTATGGTGAGGGAAACATGGAAAGCCTAAAAGGACGAGACTTACTGAGCATGGCCGATTTGAGCGGTGCAGAAGTATCTGGCATAGTTAAAATGGCGATCGAACTCAAAACCGGCAAGGTCGATCCTCGCACTCGCCAAAGCCTTGGTCTGCTGTTCACAAAGGCTTCTACCCGTACCAGAGTCAGCTTTACCGCCGCCATGTACCAATTGGGCGGCCAAGTAATTGATCTGAACCCCAACTCCACCCAAATAGGCCGGGGAGAACCATTGCAGGACACCGCGCGGGTGCTCGATCGCTACCTGGATATTTTAGCTATCCGCACTTTCGATCAACAAGATTTGGAATTGTTTGCTGCCAACGCCAAAATGCCGATTATTAACGCCCTGACTGACTTAGAACATCCCTGCCAGGTCTTGGCCGATCTCCAGACTATCGTGGAACACTTTGGTACTTGTCAGGGGCTGAAGCTAGCATACTGTGGAGATGGCAACAACATGGCGCACTCTCTACTAATCGGTGGAGCTTTGGTGGGGATGGATGTGGTAGTGGCTGCACCAGCCGGGTTTGCACCTGCGGCTCAAGTAGTTGCTCAAGCTGAAAAAATTGCTGAGGGCACCAAAGCCAAAATTACGATTACCGAAGATCCGGCAGTGGCCGTGCGGGGGGCAAACATTGTTTATACCGATGTGTGGGCAAGTATGGGTCAAGAAGCGGAGGCAACCGATCGCCTTCCTCTATTTATGCCCTATCAGGTAAACAAACATCTGATGAGTTTGGCCGATGCTAAGTCGATCGTGCTGCACTGTTTACCGGCTCACCGCGAAGAAGAAATTACTGAAGAAGTTTTAGAAGGCGATCGATCGAAAGTATGGGATCAGGCCGAAAATCGTCTACATGCTCAGAAAGCATTGATTGTGGCACTGTTAGGATTACAGGAAAACTAGTCAACCTCCATGTTTCCACCTGCCACCCGGTGATTTGCCAGAAATCAGGTCTACAATTCGCCGAATCTGAGACCTAATGCTACGATCCAGATCTGGTTTCTAGGAAGTTGTCTATGTTCGCCCTGCAAAAAATCTTCGCTCTGCTGTTAGCTATTGCCATTGGGATCAGTGGTTGCTCTACGGTCTCTAATGCCACCAAACCCAATCAACTGGCGATCGGAGTCTTGGGCGAACCATCCACCTTTAACCCGGTTCTCAACAACGTTGCTACTGCCTTCTTTGAATATACCAGCGAAGGATTAGTTGGCACCAACGGCAAAGGCGAAATCGAGCCTGCTCTGGCCGAATCTTGGCAGATCGATGGCAACACTATTACTTTTACCATGCGTCCCAACCTCAAATGGTCAGACGGTGCACCGCTCACTGTGGACGACGTAGAATTTAGCTTCAACGAAGTTTACCTCAACCCCAAAATTCCGAATAACGCCCAAGATAGCCTCAAAATTGGCAAAGCCGAGAAACTACCCACTATTAAAAAAATCGACGATTCACACATTGCCATCACTACACCAGAACCATTTGCTCCAGCTCTGCGCACCATTGGCGGCCAGGGAATTATTCCGGCTCACAAACTACGCTCTTTTATCAACGCCACCGAAAAATATACAGAACAACAAGAATATAAAGACAAATCTGGTAAAACTCAAACAAAAGAGATAGAAAAAGAGCGTCCTAAATTTATGGGGGCTTGGGGCATCAACACTAAGCCCTCAGAACTAGTCAGTAATGGTATGTATCGTTTGGTTTCTTATACTCCAGGTGAACGATTAATTTTTGAGCGCAATCCTTACTACTGGCGCAAAGATGAGCAAGGTAGACAGTTGCCCTACCTCGATCGAGTAGTTTGGCAAATCACCGAAAGCACTGATAACACGCTGATGCAGTTCCGCTCTGGCAATATTGACACCTATGGCGTTGGTCCAGAATTCTTTTCTTTGCTCAAAAAAGAAGAGAAAAAAGGTAATTTTACCATCACTAATGCCGGTCCATCTTCGGGTACAACGTTTTTAGCATTTAACTTAAACAAAGGATCGCGGGATGGCAAACCGTTGATTGATCCAGTAAAGTCTCGCTGGTTTAACAATGTCAAATTTAGACAGGCTGTAGCTTATGCGATCGATCGCCCGCGAATGATTAACAATCTTTATCGGGGTTTGGGAGAAGTCCAAAATTCTCCCATATCTTTTGGTACTCCTTACTACCTAAAAGAGGGGTTAAAATCTTATGACTATGATCTAGCTAAATCCAAGCAGCTTCTACAAGAAGCTGGGTTCAAATATAAGGGTGCCACTCTATTTGACGATCAAGATAATGCGGTTAACTTCAATTTAATTACTAATTCTGGTAATAAAATTCGTGAAGCGCTAGGCACCCAAGTTCAACAAGATCTAGAAAAACTGGGAATGAAAGTCAATTTCAATGCCGTAGCGTTCCCCTTATTAGTAGATAAACTAGACAAAGCCTTAGATTGGGATGCTCATATTATTGGCTTTACTGGCGGCATTGAACCTCAAGATGGGGCAAATTTTTGGTTAGCAGAAGGTCGATCGCACGTCTTTAATCAAAAGCCCAGCAAAGAAGAAAAGCAGCTTACTGGGCAAGAAGTGGCTCCTTGGGAAAAAGAAATCAATGATTTATACATCAAAGGCGCTCAGGAATTAGATGAGGCCAAGCGGCGAGAAATTTATAATCAAACCCAGCGCATTACCCAAGAAAATCTGCCCTGTATTTATTTGGTCAATTCCCTTTCCCTATTGGCAGCTCGTAATAAAGTCCAGGGATTACAGCCTACCAACCTGGGTAGCCTGTGGAATTTGTATCGAATTTCAATTACCCAGTAGGTCGCTAGTAGATGGAAAATTTTAAGAAATCTGTCAGAATTAAGAAATCGCTACAGATTGATCATCATGCCCGCAGCCACCATCGAAAGCGCTCCTGCTTTTAGCCCCACCATTCTCACCTGTGATATCGCCATCGTCGGCGGCGGCATCGTTGGTCACACTTTGGCTTTGGGCTTACAGCAAGCCGGATTGCAAGTAATCTTAATCGAAGCTCAACCAGAGTCGATCGCCGTCGCCAAAGGTCGCGCCTACGCCCTTTCTATCCTCTCTGGCCGCATCTTCCAAGGCTTGGGCATTTGGGAACAAGTCTTACCCCACTTCAGCCAGTTCTCCCAAATCCAAATCTCTGATGCTAACAGTCCCGCGATCGTCCATCTCTTACCCCAAAACCTCGGCACCCCAGCCCTCGGCTATGCCGCCGGTCACGGAGTCTTACTTAACGCCCTGCAATCCAAGCTAGCCGCCGCTGAAAACTTTACTTACCTCTGCCCCGCCCAAGTCGATCGAGTATCCTACCAACCCGATCGCTGTGAAATCAGCATCACTACCCCCAGCGGTCAAGTCCTGATCCACTCCACCCTCACCGTCGGTGCCGATGGAGCCAAATCTCCCCTGCGCCAACAGGCCGCCATCAACACCAAAGGCTGGGCATACTGGCAATCTTGCGTCACCGCCACCATCATCCCCGAACATCCCCACCAAAACATCGCCTATGAGCGCTTTTGGTACGATGGCCCTCTAGGAGTATTACCGTTAGCCGATGGCCGGGTACAGGTAGTCTGGACTGCCCCCCATCAGCAGGCACAAGAATTAGTAGCAATGCCGATCGAAGAATTTACTGATCGGCTGCAAACTGCCACTGGCAATCTTCTGGGCAAACTAACCATCGACAGTCAGCGCTTTCTGTTTCCTGTCCAGCTCATGCAAAGCGATCGCTATATCCAACACCGCCTTGCCTTAGTGGGTGATGCCGCCCACTGCTGTCATCCGGTGGCTGGCCAGGGTATGAACTTAGGAATTCGCGATGCCGCTGCTCTAGCCGAAATCTTAGCCACTGCTCATCAACAGGGTGAAGATCTGGGTAGTGCCCAGGTACTGCAACGCTATCAAAACTGGCGACAGCCCGAGAACTGGGCAATTTTGGCCTTTACTGACTTTCTCGATCGATTTTTCTCCACCAACCTCTGGCCAGTGGTAATCGTGCGCAGAATTGGCTTACGAGTACTCGAAAACATTCCTGGAGGCAAACATTTCTCGTTGAGATTAATGACTGGTTTAGCTGGTCGCATTCCCAAAGTGGCTCAATCTGAAGCTGCTTAATTCATTAAGAAAAGTTAAGGATTTATCGCACAAATGCTGAAAACTCTTTTTTTACCTACAGCTCCATAATTGATTGTGTTAAGATTGCCCAAGACAACTTTTACTAATTTTCATTCTTTACTAATGGGCTATTTCGCCGCCACGAATTTAATCATTCGGCATTCCGCCAAATTCTGTCGCCAGTTTAGTTGCTGGGCGCTGGAGTTGGGGGATAGTGCGATATCAACCATTCATGAAGATTGGATAATACTAAGCGGGAAAAAACATAGGTGCTGTTGCTGCCTATGCTGCAAATAAACTACGTTAGCTAAGAATTTAGTTCTGTGCGCGTCTGCTTCCCCCGCTAATCAAAAAGTTTAGCGGGGGTGTCGTATATATAGGGGAACCTTATTGACATCCTCCCCGGCCTAAAAGGCATGGGGATTCCCAATCATCACTAATTGGGTTTCTGCTTTTTTCCATTACTGGAGTTTCGCAACTGCCTTTTAGAGGTATCTCTATCAGGTCTTACGTTCGCTCCACAGACTGATACCGCTAGCCCAGCGGCCTTATGTATCGAAAACTCAAAAGGAGAATTCTTATGTACGTTGTTGATTCTAGGGTTGAAATTTCATTGCCCCTTCATCTTTTCCCGGTCTACCGATTTTTCCTCGCCGCTGCAATGATTACAGACTTTGGTGTTAGGCTTTATGTCTCCATCGTCTCGGGTGGGTCATTGACCAATACTACTATACAAAAAAAAGACACATCTGTATTTTTTGGAGGCCTTTGATGAAACCAGCAACCTTAGACCATCGATCGGACGTTCTTCAAAACTCTGTGGTAGTCTTTTCAAACAACTATTTGCCCATGTCGCGGGTGAATATTCGCCGCGCCGTCACACTGCTGGTCAGTGGCCGAGCGGAACCATTAGAGCTAGAGACTAATTTATTCTGGCAGTTGCGTTCTCCCTCGGTGACGATCGAGGTGCCGCACCATATTCGTTTGCGGGTTTCTACGGCGGAGCGGCTGTGGAAGGTGCCGCCGGTAAGTCGGCGGGAGCTGCTGCGCCGTGATGGTCATAAGTGCCAGTACTGCGGAGCGGGCAAGGCTCTGACGATCGACCACGTTATCCCCCGCTCTCGGGGCGGTGGTCATACTTGGGATAACGTGGTAATTGCCTGTGAGCGCTGTAATGGCAAAAAAGGCGATAAGTATCTAAATGAGACTGGTTTGGCGCTGAAAACTAAGCCTAAAGCGCCGATGCATCCAGCGGTGGCTTTTGCTGAAAGTTTCTGGCAAAATCGCCCGATGCCTGAATAAGACCATTTGAATAGCCTAACTTTTACTAAGTCAGGCTATTCTCATTGGATAGAGCTACTTGGAACAGCCCAGATTTTTTAGTCAGATTGATAAATCTGCGATCATTTGACATACTATGCTAGAAATAGCATAGTAGAAGTATGAACCCCGTACTAAAACCTATCGAATGGATTAGTCGTTCTCGTGATGATTTACGAGAGTTTCCAGAAGAAGTCCAGCAAGCCATGGGTTTTGCCTTATACCGAGCACAGCAGGGTAAAAAGCATCCAAATGCTAAGCCATTGAAAGGCTTTAAGGGTTCAGGTGTTTTGGAAGTTGTTGAGGACTTTGATGGAGATACTTACCGTACTGTTTACACTGTCAAATTTGCTGAGATAGTTTATGTTCTTCATGCGTTTCAGAAAAAATCTAAGCATGGCATCGCCACTGCGAAACAAGATATCAACTTGATTGAAGCCCGTCTCAAACGAGCTAGAGACCACTATGAAGAGTTTATAAATCAAAATAATTCAGAGGTATAAAATGACGGAAGAAACACAAGGCTTTAAAAGTAGCGGTAATGTTTTTGCTGATTTGGGGTTGCCTAATGCCGACGAACTACTAATCAAGGCAGAGTTGGCACATCAAATTAGTGAACTAATTGAGGTACGTCAACTTACTCAAACTGCTGCTGCCGAGCTATTGGGTATCGATCAACCGAAGGTATCTGCTTTAATGCGAGGAAAGCTTTCAGGTTTTTCTGTAGAACGACTATTTCGCTTTCTTAATGCTTTAGGTAATAATGTAGAAATTCGTATTGTGCCTACTTCTGAGCCTGATGTTCCGGCTCAAACTCATGTGATGGTGGGGTGAAACGATCGAGTCTTTTTGTTCTCAAGTTAACGAAGGCGATCGAAGTAACTAATCAGGTGGTTGCTCACAGATTTGGCTAGAATTAATGATATCTCTGATTTTGGGGTGGTTTTATGTGGAATTGGTTGAAGGGCGATCGAAAGCAGACTGAGCAGCAAGTGGTGAAGTCGGCGACTCGCAGTGACGCGGAGTATTTACGGTTGTTGAATGATTTGTTGGAGCGGTTGGCGGTGGAGCCGGGATATGCGACGTTAACTGCTTGGTCGATTATACAGGGGGTGAAGGAGGGGGAGTTGGCGGTTTGGTTACGGGGGGCGGCTGAGCAGCTTGATGAAAATCTGCGGGGGCGGTTGGAGTTGTTGGTGAAGTTGGGGCGGGGGGATTTGTCGTTGGTGGCGGAGGAGATTTTGGGGGCAGCGAAGACTACGGTTCAGGATTTTAGTAGTGACGATGCTGAGGAGTGGTTCGATCGGGGGAATAGTTTAGCTATGGAGGGAAAATATGAAGAGGCGATCAAATCCTATGACCGAGTTACTTTTTTACTAAATCATGATGATCATAGTACTTGGTTTAATAGGGGGATTTGCTTGAATCATTTAGGCAGATTTGAAGAAGCGATTAAATCATACGATCAAGATATTTTGCTTAACTGTGATAATCATCTGTCTTGGTTTGGGCGGAGCTTTTCACTACATAATTTGGGCAGGTATGAAGAGGCAATAGAATCGTGTAATCAAGCTATTTCTTTTAAGAATAACTATTATAAAGCTTGGTCTAACCGGGGGCTTTCTCTGGCTTGTTTAGATAGGTATGAAGATGCAATCAAATCATATGATCAAGCTATCTCCTTCAATAGACCTGTCGGGAAATAAAAATGACTGTGAAATAAGGATTTCACCAATTTATGCTGCATTTAAATAGAAGTTCCATAGTCCTGTTGCCACTAGCATCAATTGGTCGTCAAAATCAGCTATACGA
>JAAFHZ010000106.1 GCA_013297675.1 Synechococcales cyanobacterium bin59.metabat.ball.084
GACATGATCAACTCTTTGAATCGCTTTGACTTAATACTATTTCAACTTAAAGTTAGTATTCCAAGTGAAGGGTTTTGAAAAAACTCATGAATATCTTGAGTTGACGACCGGAGCATGATTTCAATTTCTTTGGTGGAGCAATTGCCCCGACGAATCCATATGACTTTTGGTGGAAAATTCATGCTGCAATAGTGAGAGTGAGTTGTTCTCGATTTGCCTTAGGGCAACACTTCGTGAACAGCGGCGTAGCTAAGGCAGGCCAGGATATCAGTTGCTGTGAGGTATGGGAAGTCTTGTAAGATTTCATCTTGGGTCATGCCAGATGCTAGATAGGACAATACATCATAAACGGTAATGCGCATCCCTCGGATACAGGGTTTTCCGCTACGTTTTCCAGGTTCCATGGTTATGATGTTTTGGTAGCTCATTGGTATATTGATCGCTATACATAGACTTATTCTAACGCAACGTCTCTTGTAAATTCGATTATCTTGCTCAACTAATGTTCAATCAGTCTTCTAACTTGTGCTAAGGCTTTTTCCCCTGGAATTGTTTGCACCGAACCATTCCGAACCCCATCTCTACGACTTTTTGCTTCAGTCATCCAAACTGTCTGAATTGCTGAATCGGTATCAAACTCTAGGCTTTCTACCAATTTGTCTGCAAGTATTGCCCGTGAACCACTAGGCAAGGACAAGATCTCTTCGGTCAGTTGCTCGATCGATCGCACAACTTCCCCCAACTTACTAAATCTTTCACTTCCATCATAACAAAGGACTGTCGGCTCTGGCTTAAGTGCTATGCACGACCTTACGGTACACTCAGTGTCTCTGGAAGAGAATCGCTCTCCTCAATTTCAGTTCGTTGGTGTAGCCTTCCCCTGGAGAATCGATGACTTGAGCAACTGGTTAAATGCAAACGGATAGAGGCGATCGGCTTTGTCGTTTTTTCGAGAATTCAAGGGATGGGCAGAATGCTACAAATTCACTCAATTAACAGCGTCAACCCAATTTGTAACGCCTTAGCTGTTTTGTATCACAACTACAGTTTTCTACTCATCCGCTTCAGCGCGTTGTTGGGGTGCGTGAGTGTTGAATCCAACACAGTAATTATCCTATTTTGGGATTATCCGAAGATAGGTTTATTGTAATGGAAATAAAATATAGCGTGAACAACAAAGCACGATGAAATCTATATCTGGCTATGAGTATGACATATTTCGTCGTTGTATGATTGCGGCTCGAAAAGAAGCGCAACTTACTCAGGAATCTCTCGCTAAACTTCTTCAAAAACCGCAATCTTTCGTTGCTAAATATGAGAATGGTGAGCGACGCTTAGATGTTGTTGAATTTCTTATGGTTACTCATGTTATTGGCGTAGACCCTTGCGCCATTCTTAAGAAAATTGAACAACAAATATCTGAAGTATCTTGTGAGGAAAAACTATGAATACACCATATGTAATAAGACTTGCCTCGCAGTATTTAGCTAATTTATCTGGGCATACTTTTGATGTTTTAGATGTTTCTAAGCCAGTGACAGTAGATGCAGCCGTCAACTTGACTAAAGTAATCTCAAAGCTTTCACCTTTACTTGGAAATCTTATCGAATTTAATACCGTTGAATTCTTAAATAGGCAAAAAGATTTTGATGGGTTTGGAGTATGGGAAAGGCAAGATCCAGGATTTCCAGATACAATTTTCGTAGGAAATGTTAAACCAACACCAGGACTGGAGATTAAGGCATGGTTTCCATTGGCAACAGAGATAACCGCGCGGTTCAAAGATAGCCAGAATCATTTTCAGTTCGATCAAACTCATGTCGTGATGTTAGCATGGCTACCCGAGAAAATTATTTATGGAAAGCCTCGTATTTTAGATGTATGCGTTGTATCTGGTTTGTCAGTGGCTCTGGCTAGGGATACTCATTACCATAATCCGCCAGATTATCTTGTTTTAGAACCAGAAGATACAACTCAACGGACATCAAACTTACAGCAAACGAATACCAGTGGCTATAAGTTTCAAGGATCTACCAGTGAGCTTTTAGATGCTCAAAAAATTGTTGAGGCTTGGGGATCTGAAGCAAAAATCTACAAACCAACTAGAGAATATCAGCAACTTCTGCGTGAGTTATTGATACGATACAAGTATAGGCTGGATACCAATTTCGCGAAAATGGACAGAATTGCACATCCCGGCATTGAGGAATTCAAGAAACGTGTTTACAACATTGAAGTCTCTGGTATGAAAGTTGGACAATGGAATAGACTTTTATCAAGTCGCCGAGAAGATAATATCGTAAAATTACTACAAGAGTATTTAGATATCAAAGAAGAGATCATTGATGAACTTCTTGATTAAATCGCTTGACTCCGTAATAGAAATAGTCTGGGTCAATTTCACAAGAGTAAGCTTTACGGCTAAGTTTTCGAGCTGCCAGAGATGCACTAAACAGTCCTCCAAAAGGTTCCCATATTATGTCAGATTCATCACTTGATGATTCAATGATCATACTCATCAAATCAAGAGGTTTTTGGTTAAGATGCAAAGCTTTGCCAGAGCTTGTTTTAACTCTTTCATCACCTCGTAATGCTTGGCGCTCCCACACATTAGTGAAGCCATGAGGGCATCTAAATTTTGACCGCATTTTACTCCAATCTTGCCCTGTCAATGATTGATTACCATTTATAGAGAAATAGGGTTTTCCATCAGGTCTACCATTCTCATTCGCATAATTTACCAGTCTCTCAAACATCTCAGGAGGTGGGAAATACCATAAATGTCCTTGGTCAAAATATTTTCTAGTAGCAGCATCCACTACGCCACATGCATCATTTGCCCGTCGCAACGGCAATTGAGACCGTTTCCATTCATTCAGTAACCAAGCTTTTAGGGTGAGTTCGTTAAATTTAACCTCTCTTACATATTGGACACAAACCTCAGTCACAACTGGAAATCTACGGATTTTTCCTGTATTGACATTCCCCGCTATGTGACCTTTGCCCTTATTCCAAACGTTGCAATTAACATACCGCCAACCATACTTTTCTAAAATTGGATGTATTACAGCCCAGCCAATTTCTGAGTTCCAAAACCAGAGTGTTGTGCATGGCATCGCTGCTTTTGACCATTCCTCTATATGAGGCTGATACCAATTAGGTAAATCAATGTGATCAGATGTATCTCCTTCAAAACCAAGAACTCCATAAGCCCCATCCGAAACAATTACCGTAGGTTGCTCCCAGTCTTTATAGTGTTCCAGACTATTGCCTAGAGACAAAGCAGCGTATTCATCGCTCCATGTGGAAAAGTTAAGTTGTGCATTTAGGCTAGCAAATTTCCCACGACCAACTGTACTGGCAGCTTTTGGTTTCAATGTGTCGGGAGCATTCACCTCTGGATTAGATCGATTCATTTGTTGACTTTTGTTGGTCTAAAAGTTGTTAGTATATCACTTTATCCTGTTTTGGGATATTTGGACAGTAAGAAATAACAAGATTAGCCACCAACCTTGTCAGTATGTCATCCACAGGCTTTTTTGATTTTGATATTCACTACACAATATTTGTAGTCAACTTGCCTTCTATACCTCACTGACGAGTTAATCAATGGTATACCCACCAAAGAATTGGGCAGCCCAGCAACTGATTGGACTGACGAAATTCTGCCTAAATCCGGCAAAAATTAGACAATCTCCTTGATGCCTTAAGAGCCAGTACATCTCGTTATCCACCCTAGGACTCTCACATGAAAAGCCGATCGATCAACACACTAAAACCGGGCAACAACGGCGAAGTTAAAGTATCCCCAACCAGCAAAGTTGCCACAATCTGAAGCTGAGCATCGGTGCGTCGATAAATCTCCAGCGTTCTTAATTGCCAGTTCACAATCCAGTACTCTTGCACACCATACTGAGAATAGAGTTTGAGCTTGACGCTCTTATCTCGCTGTTCATTGCCCTCACCAGCAGACAAAACTTCTACTACTAACTCTGGAGCAATAGTAAAATGCCCGGATTGATCAATACCATTAGCCAGACGCTCATTGCTAACCCAGACCACATCTGGAATCACTGCATCATTAGGAGTAAAAATCACGCCTGGAGTTTCAAAGCTTCTGCCAGATAGGTGTTCATCAGACCAATTTTCCAGATAGACATGAATCCTGCCAGCAGCACTTTGATGACGAATATGAGGTGCCCGAGTCACAAAAAGCTCTCCTGCAATAATTTCATGCCTGTTCCAACCACCATCGTCCGGCATCACTAGGAGATCTGCCGTTGTCCAAAGAAGAGAATTAGTAACCATTGGGATATTAACCTAAGCTTTTTGTAATTCCTGTACTTGAGCCTCTGGAGTCTCCGCCTCCGACGGCGGCACCGCCTGCCAAAACATCGGCAAATACTCCGACCAATTACTCAAAATCAACCGCGCCTTCGGGCTACCAGTCTTCTCAGCATGATCACTAATAAGCTGCTTGAGCTGCTGCTCACCAGCCACCGCAGTAACCCTTTGCAACTTAATACTCTCCGGATTCACCTTAGCCGTAAAAGACCCATCCTCATCCAGAAAGTAACCCAAACCACCAGTCATCCCCGCGCCGACATTCCTGCCCACGTTGCCCAGCACCACCACAACCCCACCAGTCATATACTCACAGCAGTGATCACCGCTGCCCTCCACAACCGCCGTAGCCTTAGAGTTCCGCACCGCAAACCGCTCACCAGCAATACCATTGGCAAACAAATAGCCACCGGTAGCACCATACAGGCAAGTATTGCCCACAATCACATTCTCACTCCGATCGAACACACTCCCCTCAAACGGCTTAATAATAATCTCGCCGCCATTGATCCCCTTGCCCACATAGTCATTGCTCTCACCCGTGAGAATCAGCGACATTCCCGCATGGTTAAAAGCACCGAAGCTCTGACCCGCCGAGCCATGGAAATTGAGCGTGAGATGTCCTTCAAAAGCACTATCACCATATTTCTTAGCGATCGCCCCCGAAATTCTGGTCCCCACCGATCGATCGGTATTCACAATCTCCCAGCTCTTACTCACCGCCCCTTGATTCTGAATCGCCGCCTGAATCTCGGCATCCGCCAAAATCTGGTCATCTAACACATCCCCATTAGTATGGACATTGCCATGCTGCAAGAAAGACCGATCGACCTTAGTATTGGGCAACTGAGTCAAGCAGTGCAGGTTTAATCCCGGCACCTTGGTCAAAGCCGCATCATGGCGTTCCACAAACAGATCCGCCCGACCGACGATATCGTTGATCGATCGATAGCCCAAAGTAGCCAGCAAGCTCCGCACTTCTTCCGCCACAAAATAGAAGAAATTCACCACTTGCTCTGGAATACCCGGGAACCGCTTGCGCAGCTCCTCTTTCTGGGAAGCCACACCCACCGGGCAGTTATTGGTATGACAGACCCGCGCCATAATGCAGCCCTCCGCAATCATCGCCACCGAGCCAAAACCAAACTCTTCAGCTCCCATCAAAGCCGCAATAATTACATCCCAGCCAGATTTCAAGCCCCCATCGACGCGCAGCAGCACTCGATCGCGCAGCTTGTTTTCCATCAACACCCGATGCACTTCCGTCAAACCCAGTTCCCAAGGAGTACCCGCATGTTTGATCGAACTCAACGGCGAAGCCCCAGTCCCGCCATCGTGACCAGAGATCTGAATAATATCTGCGTTGGCCTTAGCCACCCCGGCAGCCACCGTACCAATCCCAATCTCAGCCACCAGCTTCACTGATACGCGGGCAGCAGGGTTAATTTGGTGCAGGTCAAAGATCAATTGAGCTAAGTCTTCGATCGAGTAAATATCGTGGTGGGGCGGTGGAGAAATTAAAGTTACTCCCGGCTTCGATCGCCGCAGCATCGCAATGTAAGGACTGACCTTCTTCCCAGGCAACTGACCACCTTCACCGGGTTTCGCTCCCTGAGCCAGCTTAATCTCGATCTGCTGGGCGCTCATCAAATACTTGGGCGTAACACCAAAACGCCCCGAGGCCACCTGTTTGATTGCACTCAAAGCCGTATCCCCGTTCCGCAGACCTTTCAGATGGGGCAAGGTCGCAGAGATGCCATCCTGCACATCATTCAGGACTTTATAGCGCACTGGGTCTTCGCCGCCTTCACCGCTGTTGGACTTAGCTCCTAGGCGGTTCATGGCGATCGCCAGCACCTCATGAGATTCCCGTGACAAAGCACCCAACGACATGCCACCAGTACAGAAGCGCTTAACGATCGCCTGTACCGACTCCACTTCATCGATCGAAATGGGCGTGCGATCGCTCTGGAAATCCAATAAATCTCGCAGCGCAGTCACCGGGCGATCTTGGACATATTTTTTGTAGAGTTCGTAATGATCGTAGCCCTCCTGAGTCTGGTAGGCATCTACCGCTTTGTGCAGCGCCTTGGCCATTTGGGGGCTGTTCATGTGGAACTCCCCGCTGGGGCGGTAATTAAAGAAGCCCAGGTTTTCTAATTTCTTGGTAGCTTCAGGGAAAGCGCGGTGGTGGAACTGCAATGTTTCTTGCGCCACACCTGCCAAAGTCAGACCACCAATCCGCGAAGTAGTCCCCCGGAAAGACATTTCTAACAAATCGCCCCCAATCCCGATCGCCTCAAAAATCTGCGCCCCATGATAAGAGGACAACAGAGAAATTCCCATCTTCGACAAAATCTTCAGCAAGCCATCTTCTGCCGCCTTGCGATAGTTGGCCTGAGCTTGCTCGATCGAAATCTTCGTTTCACCTCTCTGAATCGCATTTTGCACCTTCACCGAATGCCACCAGCTCCGCGCCGATTCCAACGCCAAGTAAGGACAGATTGCCGAAGCTCCATAGCCTATCAAGCAAGCAAAGTGATGGGTACTCCAACACTGAGCCGTATCTACAATCAACGACACCTGAGCACGCAAACCAGATTTAATCAAATGGTGGTGAACCGCCCCGATCGCCAGCAAAGGCGGCAAATAAGTAGTGCTGGCATCTAGTCCATTTGCGGATCGATCGCTCAAAATCACAATCTGTCTACCAGCTTGCACTGCGGCCAACGCTTCAGCTTGGACTTTGGCTACGGTAGCCGTTAAATCCCCATCAATTTTATAGAGAGTCGAAACCACCGCAGCTTGCAGCGATGAAGCTTTGATCAACTCTAGCTCTGCTTCGTTTAATACCGGACTCTGAAGCTTAAGCTGGTTGGCCATTTCAGGCTTAGCTTCTAGCAAATTACCTTTCTTACCCAAAGCCATCTCCAAAGACATTACCAGTTTTTCCCGCAGGGGATCGATCGCTGGGTTAGTCACCTGGGCAAAGCGTTGTTTAAAGTAGTCATACAGCGGGTGAGCCTTGGTAGACAGCACCGCCAACGGAATATCATCACCCATGCAGAAAGTCGGCTCCTTGCCGTTCTCCGCCATGTCATTGACGATCATTTCCACATCTTCCAAGGTGTAGCCAAAAGCAGTCTGTTGCTGCACCAGCTTTTCGGGATCGATCGCACTCTTAGTTTCAAATGCCTGCGGCTCCAGCTTTTGACCATACTGCTTCAGCCAAGCTCCGTAAGGCAGCGACTGCGCAACTCGCTGCTTCACCTCCCAGTTATGCAGCACTTCGTGGGTTTCTAAATTCACCACAATAGTCTGACCTGGGCCTAAGCGACCTTTTTCGGCAATGGTGTCGATCGGCAGATCCACCACCCCGGCTTCGGAACCCACCACAATATAGCCATCTTTGGTAATGCAATACCTTGCAGGCCGCAGACCATTCCGATCCAAAGCCGCCCCCACAATCTTGCCATCACTGAAAGCCAACAAAGCTGGGCCATCCCAAGACTCTTGCAAGCCATTGTAATAGTCATAGAAATCTACAATCTCTGGATACTGATCTAGCTCTGGCTGGTTCTTATAAGCCTCCGGCACCATCACCATTAAGCCTTCGATCGGGCTACGACCAGAATGCACCATTAATTCCAATACGTTATCTAAGGTGCCAGAATCACTGTTGTCTAAGTTCAAAATTGGTTGCAGCTCTTGCAGCCGATCGTTCCACACTGGATGGTCTAAATCTCTTTCCCGCGCAGTCATCCAGTTGATATTGCCAAGCAAGGTATTGATCTCGCCGTTGTGACCTAGCATCCGCATCGGCTGTGCCAGTGGCCACTTAGGCATCGTATTAGTGCTAAACCGGCGATGATATACCGCAAAGTTACTGGTAAATAGTGGATTGGTCAAGTCTTGGTAAAACTCGCCCAAGATCGCCGATCGAACCATCCCCTTATAAACAATAGTGCGCCCCGACAACGAGCAGAAGTAAAAATTATCGCCAGGGATCACCACCGAGGTATCTTTCAGCGCCTTGACTACCTTGCGGCGTACCAAATATAGCTGTCGCTCCCATTCATCCCCGGTCAATTCCCCCGCAATCACCACCTGCTCAACGTATGGACAGTTACCTTTGGCCTGTACCCCCAGTACTTCCGGTCTCACCGGCACAGCTCGCCAACCCACCAGTCTGAGTTTTTCGTTGGCGATAGTGGTGGCTACGGCTGCTTTGGCGATCGATCTAGCCTCGGCATCTTGGGGTAAAAACACCATGCCTACTGCCAAGGTGCCACTTAAATCTAAGCTCTGTGCCTCACCCCAGGCGGTAAACAGCGGCCAGGGAATGGCCGATAAAATCCCTGCCCCATCTCCAGAATCTCGATCGGCGCTACAGCCGCCCCGATGTTCCATGCAGGTCAAAGCCGTTAGGGTCTGTTCAATTAATTTATGGGTTGGCTGACCGGCTGGCGACGCAATGAATCCTACTCCACAAGCATCCCTTTCTTCTACCAGCCATCTCTGACCATCGTAAGTCTGTTGATGTGCCGCTAACGGACTATTCTGGCGAGAATTTGCTTGGTTCATATTGATGGTTTTGGGGTGAGGGCGATTATTGTTGCGTTATGTATAGTCTGCTTAATATATCAGATTTTTCGGTAGCGAATTTTACAGTTAAGTTTATTCCCAAGATATGGGCAGGGATGAATCACAGACGGGATGAGTGGAAAGTCAGGACTAGTTTTATTGGGGCAGAAATTTGGCGATCGTGCCGTGGATAGTTTTACGAATTTTTCTTTTGCTGTTCCAGTTTTGAAACTTGCGATCGTATTCCTCACCCTTGAGCTGATAGACATTCCAACCGTTGAGTGCTAGACCCATACCCCAGAAGCCTAATACTGCTACCGACCACAAAAAGCCGGTGCCGCCCATGGCTACTATGTTTATGCCTACTAAAAAAGTGTTGGTAATGGCAAAGCGACCTAAGCCTTTCTGAAACTGTTGATGCCGATATAGGTCAAATTCGGCTTTTTGTTGGCTGCTGGTTTGACTTTTTGCCCAATCTAACTCCGCTGCTTGCAGCGTGTTGAGGTCGATATCCATTTCGTCGGCAATTTCGACCAGTTGCTGGCGCGAGAACTCTAGATCGCCAGTGGTGTTTTTGCGGGTTAGAGCCAAGTTTAAGATCTGCTGGATGTCTTCTTGGCTGTAAGTGGTGATGGCGCTATTTTCGGCAGAGTTCATAGAGTTTCTCGGGGGCTGAGGTGCTGGCATTCCATCAAGGTGATGACCTTACCTCATTATCCTGAAAAATCTCGCGATCGGCTACCTGTGGATGCAGTGAAGATATCCGCCTTGGTGCGTGGGCAAAAAAAAGCCCCCAGCCCGGAGGCTGGAGGTATTAATCAGGGTGCATCTACCTCTTATGAATACGCGGTCGATCGATCTCCATCGGGATATTTCAAAAAAAAATCGCTCCAGTGCCAGCGGCGCTAGAGCGGTTAATCAGGGTGCATCTACCTCCTATGTATACGCGGTCGATCGATCTCTATCGGGATATTTTGGAACTAGTCAAAAAAAATCGCCCTAGTGCCAGTGGCGCTAGAGCGGTTAATCAGGGTGCATCTACCACACACTTATACGTGAAACCTGAAAGATGCTCCGGTCAATTTTGAAATTTGCTGTCACTTAGAAGCGAAAGCCAGCAGAAATGCCGAAAAGAGTAGATGAGTTATTGCTGCTGATGGGAACAGTGATTGCGCCCTTTAACTGAATACTTTCAGAAACATCAAAATCAGCTCCGCCAGTGATACCTACATCTGTCCGGCTAGCACCACCATTGTTGGCTGAAGATATAAATAACAAACCACCTGCAAAAGGAGTGATTTTGTTAGCATTGCCGCCTTTCAAGTCAAAATCGTAGGTTAAACCAGCGCCAAAGATTGTGCCGCCATTTGGAAAGTAAACGGATGGACGAATCGAGATGTTATCAGCGATTCCAAACTTAGAGTCAATCCCTACTGCCGAGTTGCCACTGCCGAATAAAACCGATGGTCCGATTGTATTCTTCCCTAACTGAGCCTGAGCAGATGTACTAGTGCTAATGACTGCGACTGAAGAACAAATTACTGCCGCTACCAAGATATTCTTATTCATGCTAGAAAATTTCCAGATTTTTTGTGATTTTTTTACGTTAAACCAATTATTTATTTGCAATGCCTTTGGCATTTAGGAACTTGTTTATTGCTGGAAAGACTCTGTATACATGATTTTACAAGCCATGTAACTTAGTTAAACAGTGAAACAGGTTCTTTGTGAGGTTAGGTTTCTGTAGTAAGTAATTGTACTCTACTTGCTTGAACAGTGCAATGAGCTAATATATCGGTTTACCTGTGAAACCCGGCTCATAATATCTGGCCAAAGCTGCAACCGAGATAACTTTTGTCTCAAATTCGATCGATCCTCTACTCACTTGCGAAAATAGGACACTACTCCATTGTCCAGACTAAGAGAAGATTTTATATGAAACTAGCCTATTGGATGTACGCCGGTCCCGCTCACATCGGCACTTTGCGCGTGGCCACCTCCTTCAAAAATGTCCATGCAATTATGCATGCACCCCTAGGCGATGATTACTTTAATGTGATGCGATCGATGCTAGAACGCGAGCGGGACTTTACCCCCGTTACTACCAGCGTGGTCGATCGGCATGTGCTCTCCCGTGGCTCTCAAGAAAAAGTGGTAGACAATATCACCCGCAAAGATGGCGAAGAGCATCCTGATTTAGTTGTGCTCACTCCTACCTGTACCTCCAGCATTCTGCAAGAAGACCTCGCTAACTTTGTCGAGCGGGCGGCGATGGATACAGTCTGTGACGTGATTTTGGCCGACGTGAACCACTATCGGTTTAATGAGCTTCAGGCAGCCGATCGCACTCTGCAACAGATTGTGCAGTTTTATATCGCCAAAGCTCGGAAGCAGGGCAACTTGGGTCTGACCAAAACCGCAAAGCCTTCGGTGAATATTATTGGCATTTCCACTTTGGCCTTCCATAATAACCACGACTGCACCGAGCTAAAGCGGTTAATGGCCGATTTGGGCATTGCCATCAACGCGATCATTCCAGATAAAGCCTCGGTGCAAGATCTGAAAAATCTTCCCCAAGCCTGGTTTAACTTAGTGCCCTATCGGGAATTAGGCCCTGGAACCGCTCAGTTTTTGGAAGCCGAATTCCAAATGCCCTACGTAGACATCGTACCGATGGGAATTGTGGAAACAGCCCGGTGCATTCGCGCTATCCAAAAAATCTTGGTAGCTCAGGGTGCTGATGTAAATTACGAGCCATACATTGAAGATCAGACTCTGCATGTTTCTCAAGCAGCCTGGTTCTCTCGCTCGATCGACTGTCAAAACCTCACTGGTAAGAAAGCCGTAGTCTACGGCGATGCTACCCATGCCGCCGCCATCACCAAAATCCTCACCAGAGAAATGGGCATCCATGTTGTTTGGTCTGGTACTTTCTGCAAGCACGATGAAGAATGGTTCCGCGCCGAAGTGAAAGACTTCTGTGATGAAATTATTGTCACCGAAGACCACGCTGTAGTGGGTGATGCGATCGCCAAGTCGGAACCATCAGCAATTTTTGGTACCCAGATGGAGCGCCATGTGGGCAAACGTCTGGATATTCCTTGCGGTGTTATTTCGGCACCAATTCATATTCAAAATTATCCGATCGGCTACAAACCTTTCTTGGGTTACGAAGGCAGCAACCAAATCGTGGATCTGATCTATAACTCCTTCACTTTAGGCATGGAAGATCATCTCTTAGAGATCTTTGGTGGTCACGATACCAAGGAAGTAATTACCAAAGGCATCTCGGCGGATGGTGATTTATCTTGGAGCCGCGAAGCTCAGGGTGAACTAAACAAAATCCCTGGTTTTGTGCGGGGCAAGGTCAAGCGCAACACCGAGAAGTTTGCCCGCGAAAGAGCGATGGCCGAAATTACCCTAGAAGTGATGTATGCCGCCAAAGAATCGGTCGGCGCGTAGCAATTCTAGCCCCCTCCGTTGAGGGGGCATTGAGCTTGTTTATATTAAGATCACAGACTTGATCAGTGGAGATTAATAACCATGCCAGTTCGTGACTATTATCATGAAGTAGTATGCAATGCCCTTCAAAAAGATGGTTGGACAATCACCCATGATCCTTATCGCCTCAAGCTAGCTCGTAAAAAGAACCTCTATATCGATCTGGGAGCGGAGCAACTCATTGGGGCAGAAAAAGATATCCAGAAGATTGCTGTGGAAATTAAGAGTTTCCGCCGTGCCTCAGAAATGAAGGATTTAGAAGAAGCTGTTGGTCAATTTGTTTTGTATGATCGATTATTAAAACGCCATGAGCCAGAAAGAAAGCTATATTTAGCCGTTCCTGACTCTGTTAGAGAATCAGTGTTTGAAGAAGAAGCCGGACAAGTTTTGATAGAAGATGAGATAATTCGATTATTCACCTTTGATGTTGATAAAAAAGAGGTCGTCAAATGGATGATTTAACCATACCGCAACTCCAAAAAAACATTATTAAAGTTCTTCAGGAATATCTTGATTTTTTAGGCAGTGATCCAGAAAGCGAACTGCAACTAATTATTGATGAGCATAATCATCACTACCTTTTGCTGGAAGCTGGCTGGCACAAAAACCAAAGGATTTATGGCAGTATTATTCATCTCGATATTATCAATAATAAAATCTGGGTACAACAAGATGGGACGGAAGTGGGTATAGCCAACGAACTTGTAGATCTTGGTGTATCTCCTAAACAAATTGTCCTCGGATTTAAAACACTGGAACGTAGGAAAATCACTGACTTTGCAGTAGCTTGAAGATTTTGATTGAATTTGGTAATTGGTGGGATTCCCTTTACTGTGAATCAGCAACTAATAGACAAAGAATAACTTCTGGTTCTACCGAACTTGCTATGCTAAATTCGACCTAAATCTTTGCTGGGCAAGGGTTTGATGCCGAAAAGCTAAATCATCAGATTTATTTGGCTCAAGCTAGCCTGCTGTAATGATCCCACAGTTTTCTAACGTGGTTTTACATGGTAGGTTCGGTAGAACCTAACTTCTTAACTATTATCGTTAGACAATAAGAAAGTTTGGGTATCCTTTCCTTATGAAAGATTGTTGGGTGCATCTTTCTAATGTAATCTTACTTACTTTCGAGCAAAGCTATGCTTAACATGATGAAAGACCTTGCCTGGAAGGCCACTGAAGCAATTACGTCAACAGCCACTTCGGTTGGAGATTTGGTGACTGGAAAAGAGGCACAAGGCGCTGCTGATTGGATCAAACAAACGGCTTCTACTGTTGGTGATGAAGCCGTTCGAATGGGTACTGGAGTCGTACAGTCAGATATTGTTCAAGATGCTGGTAAAGGTGCTCTACTTGGAGCTGTTGTTGCTGTTCCTCTGCCAATTATTGGACCAGCGATCGGCGCATCAATTGGTGCTAGTGTCGGTGTTTATAAAAATCTTACTAAACCAGACCAATCGCTAAATATTTTACCTCCAAGTCCAGAAAGTCAAGTTGATTTTTATGCGGAGATGCTTAAGTTTGAAGAATTGAAGCAAAAAGGCATAATCTCCGAGGACGAATTTCTCACTCTTAAGAAACGTCTTCTCGATAAATATTAATTTGGAGAACTCTCAAATATATTAGTATTCACGTGAAATATCTGCTGGCATTATCCAATATGTGAGAAGGTGTCTCACATATTGGATAATGCCAGTAAAGTAGCGACATGCATGTAACTCCAGTTAAACCTCTTACCTTGAAGTAGACATAATCTTTATTAAATTAAACAACGGGACTTAATCACTCCACGTCAAAAACTGAGTTAAAACCCAGTACTATACCAACAGCTTTCTCTATTTGGCTCCAGTACTTGTCATCCAAAGTTCCCAGCTTAGAATCGATACGCCGATCGTCTACAACTCTCATCTGTTCTATGTGAATTCCCCTATCTTCATCTAGCCCATTATCTGCCGTCGCTTCCACATTAACTACAAAAGGATAATTCTTTAACCCTTTCAACAACGGTGCAACCATCGTAGTCTCTGACCGAGCATTGCCCACATCGTTTTGCAGAATGACACAAGGTCTTTTCTTGGCTGTTTCATTACCCACCGTTGGGTCTAAATTTACCCACCAAATTTCTCCTCTGCGATAGCGTAAATCACCCTTCGGCATCTATTCCATCTCCCACAGTGACATTCCATAACTCAACCTCAGCTTGATACTCAGGACTGTTTGCCAATTCAGTGTAGGCATTTTCTATTTCTTGTAGCAATCTTTTTTTGTTTTCTTTTGCCAGTATTTCATTGATAAACTGGCTGCGATTTTGGCTCGATCGATCTACAAAATCCAAAACCTCTTCATCAAGCGTAATGCTCACTTTGGCGCTCATGAATAAATCTTACTAATTGGTAGGATGAAGATATCTTAACATATTCACCAAAAAGCCCGCACTCTGTATCTGAGCAGCGGGCATATTTTGTATGAATTACAGATTGAGTGATCTAAACAGCCACATTCCGATCGGATTCCAACATCGAAGATAGTTGCTTAACCCCACGTTGCAGATGACGAGTAACAGTCATCGGGCTAACACCAATCTTTTTTGCAGCTTCCTTGCGAGGCATCCCCTTGATGTAAACATACTCGATCGCCTGCTGAGTCTTTGGTTCCAGTTGACCGATCATGCCAGCTAGCTGCTGACGCTCTTCTTCCATAAACTGCCGATCCCGATCGCGAGTATCGGGCAAGCTGTCACCCAAAGTCACCGGGTAGTCTAACATCTGACCCACAGTAGCATCCAGGCTCAAAGTCTGACGATTGTTTTCAGCAGCCTTGGTTTCGCGCCATTCTTGCACCGTAATTTGTAAAGCATCAGCAATTTCAATATCAGTAGGCTTGCGATCGAGAATCAGAGTTAAATGCTGAGACATTTTTTCGCCTTCTTTTTGTAGTTCTTGCCAGCGCCGGGGGATTTTAACTACATTGCTGCGGTCTCTCAGAAAATGCAAAATTTCGCCGCGAATATAAGGAACAGCAAACGAGCTGAAAGCACAGCCTTGGTAAGGATTCAGGGTTATTTCATTCTAAAAAGAGACTTAAGAAAATTAAGGCCGGAACCAGCTTTACGTTGTGCTTGAGCCATATTTGAAAGGCCATTTTCTCGGTAAAGATTTAGGGTGAAATTACGTGCCAA
>JAAFHZ010000107.1 GCA_013297675.1 Synechococcales cyanobacterium bin59.metabat.ball.084
GCTCAAGAATCTTTGGCAGTCGGGCTAAATTGGATTTTGGGACCAATTGTGGATGTCAACAACAATCCGAAAAACCCGGTAATTAACGTCCGGGCATTCGGCGAAACCCCAGAGGCCGTGAGCAGTTTAGCTAACGCCTTTATTGCAGGGGTGGCCGACTATCCGGTGTTGACTTGTGCCAAACATTTCCCCGGTCATGGCGACACCGCCACTGATTCCCATTTAGACCTGCCAGTGATCAATCATGGAGTCGATCGACTTCGCAAGACCGAGCTACCGCCATTCCAATCGGCGATCGCAGCCGGTGTAGATAGCGTCATGACTGCGCATCTACTGATCCCCAGCTTAGATCAAGACTTCCCGGCTACCCTCTCCCATAAAATTCTCACGGGTGAGCTAAGACAAAACATGAACTTTGGCGGCTTAATTGTCACCGATGCCTTAGTCATGGGAGCGATTGTCAAAAAGTATGGCGCGGAAGCTGCCTCGGTAATGGCTGTAGAGGCCGGTGCTGATATTGTCTTGATGCCAGTGGATGTGCCCAAGTCGATCGAAGCCATCTGCCAAGCGGTCAAAACCGGCAAGATCAGCGCAGAGCGCATCCGAGAAAGTGTGGCCAGAATTTGGGCAGCGAAGCGTAAAGTATTTGGTCAAGCTGTTACCAGTGAAGCTTTTGCTCTAGGAGCGATCGCCGATCGATCTCAAGCTGTTGTCACCAATATCCATCAAGACTCCCTCCAAACCAGAGGTGAACTGCCGATCGAACCAATGGGCGGAGTTAACCTAGTTATTGTGGACGAGATTTTAGACTGTCCATTTTTAGGCCGGATGGCTCCAGCTTTAATTGTGCCGAGCGAGTTGGGCTACGAATGTCATATTATCAACAAATATACTCCGCCCAGATATCAGATCAAAGACCAGCTCACTATTCTACAAATTTTCATTCGCGGTAATCCTTTTGCCAGCATTTCAGATGCTAAGTCGATCGCGCTAGAAATCTGTGGCCGCCATAGTGGTAGTCTCCAGGCTGTAATTGTCTACGGCAGCCCCTATGTGTTTGCAGATATTAAAGCGGCTTTGCCTGATGATGTGCCTTGTATTTTTAGCTATGGCCAAATGCCCAGCGCCCAGGCGGTGGTGCTCGATCGACTGTTTGCTGATGTAGATGAGTTAGAAGAAAATCGATCGGGCATGGCTTAGGAAATCTTTCCTTCTTTTTTCTCCGGTAGATTTAGCAAACTGGCCAACCTGTTGGGTTGCCCCTTCCGGCAAAACTTCTACTTTTTTTAAGCCTGAGCAGTAGCTTTTTATGATTGCATTGAGTTTCTGTATTTTCAGTTTTAGGCTAGAATGACAGGGTTGCGATCGAACTAAAAACTATGACCCGAGCCATTATTGAGACAGACAAAGGCACCATCAATATTCAATTTTTTGATGCTGATGCCCCTAACACCGTCAAAAACTTCGTAGATCTTTCTCAGAAAGGTTTCTACGATGGACTAATTTTTCATCGGGTAATTCCTAACTTTATGATTCAAGGTGGTTGCCCCCAAGGCAGTGGCACTGGCGGCCCCGGCTACAAAATCAAATGTGAAATCAACAAAAACAAACACGAAGCCGGGAGTTTATCGATGGCTCATGCTGGCCCAAATACCGGCGGCAGCCAGTTCTTTATTTGTCATTCTCCTCAAGGACATTTGGATGGGGTTCATACGGTGTTTGGTAAAACTCCAGATATGAATGTGGTCAATGCCATTCAAAAAGGCGACAAAATTATCTCTGTCAAAATCGAGCCAGACGCTTAGATTCCGCTGAAAAGTTTTTGGGGCAGGTAAGGTTACTTTGCATTTTGTTAGTAATTTTGCCCACCGTCCAAGCCTAAAATACTGCCTACTAGTATTTTAGGCTTCGCTGAATAACCGTTCACCCCCAACAATTTCTAATATTGCTATTATCGACTCTCCATAAACCAATGAAACTACCTCAAAAAATCATGCTCCTCGGTGCTGGAGAACTAGGCAAAGAATTTGTGATCGCTGCCCAGCGACTGGGATTGTATGTGGTATCAGTCGATCGATACCCCAATGCTCCAGCGATGCAGGTCGCCGATGCCAGCGCGGTTATTTCGATGTTAAATGGAGATGATTTAGAGCGAGTGGTGCAAGAATTTCAGCCAGATATCATTGTGCCGGAGATCGAGGCGATTCGTACCGAAAAACTGCAAGAGTTTGAAGATCGGGGGATTACAGTAATACCCACAGCTAAGGCCACGGACTACACTATGAACCGCGATCGAATCAGAGAGCTGGCTAGTAAAAAGCTGGAAGTGCGCACGGCTCGCTACGCTTATGCTACTAGCTTAGAAGAGTTGATTGCCAACTCCGCAGCTATTGGTTTTCCGAACGTTGTTAAGCCTGTGATGTCTTCTTCTGGCAAAGGTCAATCGACTGTCCACAGTGCTGCTGAAGTAGAAAAAGCTTGGCAATATGCCCTAGAAGGTTCACGGGGTGATAGTCCGAAGGTGATTGTGGAAGAATTTATTAACTTCCAGTTAGAAATTACTTTGCTGACCATCAAACAGCGTCAAGCTGCGACAATTTTTTGTGAGCCGATCGGCCATCGCCAAGAGCGAGGCGACTATCAAGAATCTTGGCAGCCAGCGGTGCTGACGGGGGAGCAGTTGCAGCAGGCGCAGTCGATCGCCACCAAAGTAACTGACGCTTTAGGCGGCGCTGGGATTTTTGGGGTGGAGTTTTTTGTGACTCAGGATGAAGTGATTTTCTCGGAGCTTTCACCGCGCCCTCATGATACGGGCATGGTGACTTTGATTTCGCAGAATTTGAATGAGTTTGAGCTGCACCTCAGAGCTATTTTGGGTCTGCCGATTCCGGTGATTCGGCAAACGGGCTACTCGGCTAGTGCCGTAATTTTGGCCTCAGAGCATTCCACCAGCATTTCTTATAGCGGCGTAGAGCAAGCTTTAGCCGTAGCAGATGTAGACATTAAACTTTTTGGCAAACCAGATAGTCGCCCTTATCGACGGATGGGAGTAGCTTTGGCGCAGGGTGGATCGATCGAGGAAGCCCGGACTAAAGCCACCACAGCCGCTGGCTTAGTGTCAATCAATTAAAAAATCGCAATTCTGGACAATAAATTAATAGTAGCCCTAAGATTGGCGATTCCCCAAGAATGCCCCATCCGTTGGGCGATCGGCTTTCCTTGTCCTACCTGTGGCATGACCAGAGCGATACTGTTGATCGGTCATGGCCAATGGCAAGCCGCCTGGAATTACCATGCCTTTAGCTTTTTGCTGGTGGGTGGCATTGTTTTAGTTGCTGCTCATGCTGTCATGGCGGCTAGGGCTGCCCAGTCAGTTTGAGAGGTAGTCTTCAAGTCGTTGTTGTTCATGTCGATTTGCTCTTCGTACTGAAATTATCAGAATAGCTGTAAAGCCCTGTACTTTTAGGCTAGGGATATAAGGCACTGGCATTCAAAATCTGTGTGAGTTGGGGACTCATGGTTCTGCCTCGTTGCTGGGGTATGGCTATTTTAGCGTGATTTTATGTCGCGGCGAAGCGTTGGCTTAGCCTCTCCGCCAGGAGAATCGATCGATTCTCAGATGGCTAAGGCTCGGTTGGAGAAAGTAGGCTTAGATGTTAGAGTTGGCGAAGGAGTTATTGTTACCTATGAGGTTTTTTTATGACCCAATCCATTCAACTACCTAACCTAAAGATAAATTCTCCAGAAAAAGATGCTGAAGATTTAGTTAGAAGGCTCAATAAGTTTAATAGCCGATGGGAGCAACTTGCTCAAGATGAGAATGCTCAGCAGGAATCGGATGCGTTTAAAAAAATTTTGGATGCAGAGCGTCCTAGTGGACAAAAGCTCTATAGTGCAGAATGATTATTCTGATTGACTCAGGAGTTCTAGGGCAGTTGTGCCGACCAAGTTTAGATCGTGAAACACTGGCTCTGAAGGGTTGGTTTGATAGGGCGCTGATTCGTTCTAATGTGGTCAGCTCTAAAATCTGTGACTATGAGGTGCGTCGAGGTTTATTATTAGCTCAAAAGCAGGGCTTAGTTGCTGCTGGCATCCCAATACTTGATGATCTTTATCAGTTGATAGATTTTTTGTCTGTAGGCGATCGGATTTTGGATTTGGCGGCGGAGATTTGGGCAACGGCGCGGTCTAGCGGGCAACCAACAGCAGGTGAATTTAATTTAGATGCAGATATGATTATTTGTGCAACTTGGCAGGATTTGGCAAGTCGTTATCCAGGGCAAGAGGTGGTAATTGTAACTACAAATATTCGTCATTTATCCCGGTTTGCAACAGCAATAGCTTGGCAGGATTTGACTATTTAATCATGCGGTTTTAGGTTGCGGTGAGCAAGTGGAGGCTTTGGGTGAAGCGCTGTTAGATTTTCATGGGGTGGAAGATTTGGTGGCTTAGTTGGGTGAGGGGTAACGCACAATCAAGAGGCCGATCGTGTTTCATTTTGTTCGATGTGACGACGTAACACAGAGTTGATCAGCGATTTATACTCGCCGCTTTGGGCTTGAAACCATTGGAGTATGTCTGGGTCAAGTTGAACGAGTTGGTGCGCTTGGGTGGCTGGTATTCTCAGAGTGGCGTTCTGGAAGAATTCTTCGGTTAATGGTGGAATATCTGAGTAGTCGATATCTTCGTCTTGGGGTTCTTCTTCAAATAGTTCTGGACAGAACTTTTGAATATCTGTGGCAAACTGCTCTTTGGTTGCAGTTGCAAAATATGTTTCTAATATTTCTGTGGCTTTGGCTAGATCGAGCATGATTGTTTTCCCTTAAATTTCTATCGAGTAGTACTCTTGGATTAAATCTGGGTTCCGAATGGAGATCTAGACATGGGTTAAGTCGAAAATTGCTGAATTGGGAAAAACCCTCTATCTAGAATAGAACATGTTGATCTGATTATCATTGCCTATAGCCATCCTAAATCAGTCGCCGGATCTGATCGACCTCAAAGCTTTATGCAGCAACGAACTAATTCCAACTCTGATTTCGGACTGCTATGTGTTAAATGGTGATTTCAGAGGAACCAAGGTGTGTTCTCAAGAACACTATGCAGTTTAAATGCTTTTCCCTGTCGCAAAAAAGCATCAGTAAGATATGCAATATTTCCTGCATATTTAGTTGTGATGGGTTCACCACATAATGAATCAGTCGAAGCCCAATTCAATTTAGTCAGGCTAAGAATTTGAACGGCTAATGCTTTCAAGTCTGGCGGTGAATTAGTTACCTTGCTTGAGTATTCTGTCCAAATATTAATTTCCAATACTTGGGGCGTACCTAGAGTTTTACGGTATGGATTGTAGCCGGTTGTTGAAAGATAAATTTGGTGAGGAGACGTTATCATATAGCTACCACGACTCAAGCTGCCATCAGTTTCCACACGGTTGTCATACAGCCTTATGTTGTGTTGGGTATTAATCCATACGAAAGAGAAGGTTCCTTTGGGGCGGATACTTCGAGCGGCTTCTAATATTGCTGCTTGATCTTCTCGTGAAAACCTTGCGGAATAGTGAAAATAGATATGAGGTGTTTCCTGAAGATTAAGCCGTTCGAGAGTCTGCTTGATCAAGATTTTGAAATGCTTAACACGATCATCGTAAATGAACGTTTCTGTATTGCCAGAATAAAATTGCCACCTTCCATACTGATTGAAAACATTAGCATATCCCATTAACTTTTCCGTACCGGATCTTCTGTTTTGAGTGTAAGAAAGACCTACAAAAAAATCTGCATCGGGCAAAGCATCTGGTAAGACCCAGGGAGTCACACCACATTTCGCAATAATATTAAGTGATAAATTTAAATCCTTATAATCGGGATTTTGTAAAATAGGCGTATTTACCATCTGGCATGGAATGCCTTCCTCTAATAGAAAGCGTTTGATTTGATAATATGGAGCTACTTCATCATCCGAAGCATATCCTTGTGTCGGCGTATGCACTAGAAAAAGTCGGTTTAACTTCTTATTACCAATCCATTCTGGATGTTCTTTCAACAGCCTTTGACATTCAGTTAAAGCCGATTCAGATGAAGGAAGAGTGATAATTGAGTTGTAAGTAAATCGTTTACTAAAGGTTCTTTCCGACCCACGATACTTATATTTTCCAACTTTAAGGCGCTCAATTAGATCCATCATATTCTTTCTTAGTTCAGGCGCACAAATTGGCACAAGTTCAATTTCTGCGGGATCAGTGTCATATGCTCCAAATTTAGTGATACCTTCGCGAATGTTAGGCTCTGCATGATTTCGATTAAATTCAACTTTTGGCTCAACTAAATCTTGTAGCAATAACTCTTTGCCAGTAGCTCTCTGACGAGGAAGAGAAACTGGCATATTTTGAAGCAGGATACTCAAAGTATTTATTCGTAACGGAAAAATCGATTGAGAAATTTCATTAATGACAGCTTGAGTTTTTTCGGCACGAATACGTGCAGCACCATACTCAAGTGCAAGACTATATTTTTTGATAGCTTGAGCTAGGTCAAAATTGATATGATAATGTTTAAGAATTCGCTCTATCAATTTTTTAGAAAGATTGGGAATAACTTTATTACTGGGGATTTGTTCTTCTTTATCAAAATCCAAAAGATGGATATTTATCCATTCCGAAGTTGCCTGAGTAATACGTCCAATCTGCCAGCCATTCCAAGAAGCTATTGCAATCTTATCTACTAACTCATTAGGCTGAAAAACATCTAGCAATTTAGCAGCAGATTTAACATTTTTGACTTGTAGACTGTAATCAATGCACAGGTAATAACTACCCCAATATCGCCTTATTTGAAACTCATAAGCCGGATAAAGTCTAACTATACTGTTAACATCTTGAGACAACGAAATATGTGAGTTTAGCCGATGTGCTGTTATTCTCCCGAATTTATAGCGATCAATATACCATCCTTGCACAACTAAAGCATCCTTGAGAGAAGACATAATCTCTCGTTCAGGATTAATATTCTCTGATCCATTAAATGTAAGCTTGAGAGGAAATAAGTTAGTGAATTCTGTTACTTTTATCGTTGAAGTAGCCTGAATCAAAGTTTCTCTTTCTGCTGCGTGGCTGAACAAAGTAACTGTGGTTTGTGCTTCACTGCTTTTATAATTGGGAGCAGGTAGCTGCAAGGTTAGCATTTCTCGACACATTTGTTTAGTACCTTCACTTAATGCCCTAACAAAAGACTTGCCTCGTTGATCTTTCATCAATTTTAACCACTCAATAAGTTTAGGGTTTCTGGGTGTGGAAACTAGTATTTTTTCAGCTAGTGAAAATTGTTGAGGGACATCACTATCTCTTTGAATCACCCGTCCTGGATTCCGAATAATAAAAGCATCCTTATAGTACTCACATTCAATTTGAAGATTGACAGCATAGTCTCGATGAACCACTGCATTAACAATTGCTTCATCTACAGCAATCGATGGATATTCTGGCTCATCAATAAAGCCCCCACCAGTAGGATTTCGTTTAGAGTAAATCTTGAAAAATCCAGATTCTTGAAGCAACACACGCAGATCTCGAATTTGTTTTGTAACTGAGCCAGTAAAGTTTTTCTCGAATGTTGGTAATCCACGCTCTTCATCAACATCTGTCGTAAAGCGTAGCAGTCGAATAGAGGACATTGAAAGAATCCTCTGTGGGTTAGATGCAAAAAAGAGAAATCCTACTTTGGTAAAGAAATAATTCCCATTGCCATCCTTATCTAACGCCCCTGCATGATACAGCACCTCTTCATCAGTAAAAGTATAAGTGGTATCTTCAGCATAAACTGATCGAAACGTTTCTAATACTCCCCGATCAACATCTTCTGGCTTATAGGGACAGCAGTAAGATTGTTCGTAATTTACAATTTGTTTGTCGCGTTTCAGTTGTTCTTTTTGAGCAGTATTCATTGGGAGATTAGACGGCCCACTTCGTGTCCACGCCTTCGGAGATGATTCAATCGTTTCACAGATTCCATCAGTAGTATATGGAACATAAATGAGGCAGATTTTCCTAGGGTTCCCCAGAACATCATGACAATCCACCAGTCTAGCCTCAGCACATTGATGGCTTAAAAGGACATTTGTATTAGTCAGGCTGTTGCATTGATTTTCATTTAAATGGTCAACTCCAGCTACTTCACCTATTTTTGAAATACCAACCGCCAAAAGTCCACCCAACTTATTTTTATTGGCAAATGCAGAAATACATTCTTGTAACTGCTTTTTAATCTCTTTGACTTGACTATCACTAGCTTTGCCATTTGTGCCTACTTCCTTGCGATCAAAATACTGCCCTTCAAACTCAATATCAGTTGCGGCGGTCAGGAACTCCCAGTGTTGCTCGGGGTTATTAAACACTTCTTTAGGATTCGGCATTTTACAAATTTGCTGAAGGTAAGCTTCAAGAAACAGAGCACAAATATACTATCAGATAACATGGCTTCTATGCAAGTAACTTTAGGGTAGGTAGTTAAGTCATCTGCTAGTTATAAGAACGAAACAGCAGATCTTCCCATCGGAGTAGTCCCCTCAATTCTCAAACCTTTCTCAACCCAGCAGAAACGTTCAACCCATAACTGAAATCGAGAGTTAGATAGTGAAACAGATTCTTGGATTGATCACAGCAGTTTTATTACTTTTCTGTAAGACCGTCCCACTATCCTAATCTAGCCCGCAAACCTCTACCCACAGCAACTTTTAGAGCTTCTGCTTTCCTGACCATTCCCCGACGATATACCTGCAACAGCCCATCCAACTGCTCTAACTCACCCTGCTGTAACATGCTTTCCCGTTGCTTCTCTAACAGCAAACTCATCTGAGTCTGTTCTAGTTCAGAAAGTTGTAAATCGCACAACTTCAAAATCTGTTCATCAGGTAAGTCTCTGATCGCAATTTCGCCTAAACTACCCCTATCAAGCCATTCAATGAGAACATCTTCCAGTTTTCGTTGCGTCAACGCCGCGACTTCATGAACCTGTTTTGCTAGCCGATCAGGAAGATTGAGGATTACTTGTTCAGCCATTATATATACTCTCCAAGAACCTAGACTCTAAGACAATCATAGCAATTTACCTACATCGATAGCTTCGCTTGCGCCAAAGGCGATCGCAAAGCCTCACCTTTAGGACGTACTAATCTGCTTGGTCGTAGCTGTCGCCAGCAAAATTTATAGATGATAGCCGAGCTAATAATCTTTGTTCCTCTTCATCCAGATCCAAATCCGCCTCCAGATCAGACTTGTAAGATCGCAAGAGATCGAGTATTGCTGGTCGATGGATGTTGTCTAGAGGAAGAGCCAGAAAATCATCGATCGCCTGTTCCTGCACCACCCCCTTGCCAATTAACCGAAACCACATTGTTGCTGGAGTTCTGGGCAGAGCATTGATGACAATGATACCTGTATGAGTAATTTCTGGTAAAAAATACACACCGGGTTCCCAACTTTCGACAGCTTCCACTGCCTGCAATTTGTTCAGCAACCCTTGGGAAATTGTAGAGGTCAAAATCCACAGAAAAGGGCGCTCCCCAGTTTTATAAAGTTCAAACAAGTTATTTTGGCAAGTTTGGATTTCTTTGGCCGTCACCGGTTCTCGAAAGGTTTCAAAAACTGCTGGAGTCATTGCACAGCGAGCCATTAGCCCAAGATCATTCACTGTGGGCTGTGCTTGGCCATGGGGCTTGAAGAAAATTCCCACAACACCTTCTTCCATTACTAGCTCCTCTCAAAGAATTCTGTGACATCAAACTAGTACAATTACCAGATTTCACTCATGCTGAGGATAAAGTCTGGCATGACTTCACTACAGTCGATCGAAGTTGGAGATTCCAAAATTTCTGGTTCGCGTCCGGGTCGATAGATTTCTACCTGTCTATTTTGCGGGTCGATAAGTAAGCCTAACTGCACTCCATTCGATCGATACTCTTCCATCTTTTCTCGCAATGACGTTAGCCTATCTGTTGTAGAGCGTAATTCGATGACAAAATCTGGTGCCAAGGGGGGAAATTTCTTGCGCTGCTCTGGGGTCAAAGCTGCCCATCGGGATAACTCCACCCAAGCGGCGTCTGGAGATCGTTGGGCACCATTGGGTAAAACAAAAACAGTGGAAGAGCTAAAAATTTTACCTAATCTAGCTTGGCGATTCCAAACAAATAACTCTCCGCCTAGCTCTAATTCAGAGTTTCCACTTTCTCCACCGACTGGGGGCATGACAATTAATTCTCCGTTGGCTGTTAATTCAAACGATTGTTCTGGATTGTCTTGACACAGCTTTTCAAACTCTTCGTGAGTGACACGGAGGGTAATGCTATGAACATCTAATAATAGTGGTTGGGTTTCTAGCGATCGCATGTGGTACCTGCTACCTGCTTCTTATTTATGTCAGGAGATTAGTGTCATTCGGCCCAAGATCATTCACTGTGGGCTATGCTTGGCCATGAGGCTTGCAGACAATTCCTACCACACCTTCTTCAATTGCTCGTTCTTCTTAACGATGTGCTGATGCTACAGCCTAATCGCCAATTCCAAAACGGCCAGCTAAATCGGGGGTGAAGGGCAAAATGGTGGCAATCATCAGAAACAGTGCCAGCAGAGTAACTGCGGCTCTGGTGTCATCTGGTTCGGAAAGCTCATCTAAAGAAGGCTTTTCTAAACCTCTTTGCAAAAAGCCCACCAGTAAAGCCCAGTAGAGAATTACTGAATTATTGGGGTTAGTGAAAGAAATAATCGCCAGCAAAATTAGCGTTGCTACCGTAGTCCGTTGAGCAATCTTGCGACCATAAATGGCCTGGACGATTCTGCCACCATCCAACTGTCCGGCAGGCATCAAGTTTAATGCCGTAATCACCAAGCCCAGCCAGCCAATGACTACCAAGGGATGGATATTTACTAAATCTTTGTGAATCTGTGCGCCCAAAATTACCTTGGCGATCGAGCCTACCAAGATTGAACTCTGGAAAAACTGCGAAGGAATCTCTAGTCCACCAGTGGGTTTCGATAATACCAAGCCAGCCAAGAGCAAGACCAGAGAAGTAATGCCCCCGGCAGCAGGACCAGCGATCGAAATATCAAACAAGGCAGTGCGGTTGGGCAACACATCCGCAAAGCGGGTAATGGCACCAAAAGCCCCAATTTGAGCCGTGGGTAAAAAGCTTGGCCAAGAGAGTTTGATTTGCTTAGATTTAGCCACAAACCAGTGACCGGCCTCGTGGGCTAACAAAATCGTCCATAGACCCAGAGCCAAGGGTGCTACCTGTGGCCATTTGGGTAAATTGCTGTAAAAATCAAAACCTAGGAATACTCCAGCGGTTTCTAAGGTGCTGGCGATCGTCGCCAAAAACAGCACTGCCGCCAAGACCTTTTGTGCCACAGTCATCGCTAGCATATCGCCCGCCGTGGGCATTACCAGCACCACTGGACGCTCCTCTGGACCTTCGATCAGGTACAGACGATACTTATCACCCAAAATTCTTTTGAGGTTGGCTTGTAGCCGATCGTGCGAGGCCGCTGGTTCTCCCCGCAGATTGCCCTTGAAAATTGCGCCTTGCTGATAGGGAATAGTTTCGGTAGCAAAAAATGTATCAATACTAAAAATTCCCCGAATTTTCTCAAGGTCTTCCCCGGCTAGATGGGGCATTGCTGGAATATCTTTGATAGCTTCGGCATTACCAGGCTCTGACTGGTAGCGATTCATCTTTTTTGCCAGATCTCCTTCAAAATTGGGATCTTGGACAGCTTTGCGCAGCCGACTGCCCAGCCAAATATATAGACCGGTGGAGCCAACTAGCAGCACCAGTACTGCCGCCAGATTAATGTAAATTCCTAGAGCAAAGCAGCCAAAAAACACAATCCAGGGCAGCATCAAAGCCGATGACTGTAGCCAAGCTAAGGTGCCGAGCTGGCCGTAGCCGCGATTGCGATAATAGCCCCAGCCCAACATGCCAATGGCCAGAAAAAAGATTGCGGTGGTTGCGTAGTTTTCGACAGTAAACATAAATTTCCGATCGACAGGAGAATTTGGCCAGTCTGAATAGTTTCCAGCTTAAGCCTAGCGCCGAACAATTTCAATCTGTGTAAATAATAAGATCCCCAAACCTGAAGACATTTCCCTACTTACTGCCAAATTCCTGAGACAGCGCGTTATAATTCTTTACTGAAGGTGTAATTGACAAGTAGCGATTTTAAGTAGAAATGCCTGATCCAAACCCAACCGATAGCTTTTTTATTGGTCGCGCCCTCGCGCAGGCCATCAATGATAAATTTTCTGAAACCCTGACGATCGGGCTGAGCGAGTTGGGCAAGTTTGATGCCGAACAGCGGGAGAAGCTGAAAGCTTTTACCCAAGAAGTCTTGGCCAGAGCAGAACGGGAGACTGGAAATGGGCACAATAGCAGTACTGCTGCCACCCCTGATCTGCAAGAAACAATCGATGACCTCAGAGCCGAAATTGCCAGATTGCGGGCAGAACTCCAACGTTATCGCAATAAGTCAGCCAGCTAATCAAACTTTCCTTTCTGCCCCTAAAATCTAGTGACTGTCACATCTCCACTTATTCTGCCACTGTCATCTCTCGATCAGTCATCTCTCGACCAAACATCTACTGACCACATATCTACAGATCAACTCCAAGATCCGACCCAAGATCCGCAAATGGATATGCTGGACATGCCCAAAAATATTTCTACCGGTGAAAATCAATACCGCTGGAATCGGGAAAATTACTCCCGCCAGCGTCGCTACATCGATATTTGGTCTTTTTTCCTAACCTTTTTGAATGGTTCTTGGATCGATAACCGCAAGTGGACTTATGTAGGTGGCTTTACTGAGGCTAAACGCAATGCTCGACGGCGGCGGCAGGCTATTTGGATGCGGGATACCTTTTTACAACTTGGCCCCACCTTTATTAAGCTTGGCCAGTTGTTTTCGACCCGTGCTGATCTGTTTCCGGCAGAGTACGTAGAAGAACTCACTAAACTGCAAGACCAAGTGCCAGCATTTGGTTACGACACGGTAGCTGCGACTATCCAGCGGGATCTGGGCAAAAGTGTCGATGAACTGTTTGCACATTTTTCGCCCCTGCCCCTAGCCGCAGCTAGTTTGGGTCAGGTTCACCAGGCGCAACTGCATACTGGTGAAGAAGTGGTGGTAAAAATTCAGCGTCCAGGGCTAAAAAAGCTCTTTACGATCGATCTAGAAATTTTGCGGGGCATTGCCCAATATTTTCAGAACCATCCCAAGTGGGGCAAAGGCCGAGATTGGATGGGGATTTATGACGAATGCTGCAAAATTCTTTGGGAAGAAACTGATTATTTGTTAGAAGGCCAAAACGCTGACACTTTTCGCCGCAACTTCCGCAGCGAAGACTGGGTGAAGGTGCCTCGAATTTTTTGGGGGTATTCTTCACCTCAGGTGTTGACTTTAGAATATTTACCCGGAATCAAAATTAGTGATTATGAGTCGTTAGAAAAAGCTGGCATCGATCGCAAAGAAATTGCTTTACTTAGCGCCCAAGCTTATCTGCGTCAGATTTTAGCCGACGGTTTTTTCCATGCCGATCCGCATCCCGGCAACGTGGCAGTCAGCCCAACTGGCCAGCTAATTTTTTATGACTTCGGAATGATGGGGCGCATTGCAGGCATGACCAAGGGTAAGCTCATGGGCACTCTAAGTGGAGTGGTACAGCGCAACGCCGATCAGGTCTTGAAATCTTTGATTGAGTTGGGGGTGCTGGTACCTACGGGTGATACTGGCTCTCTGCGTCGATCGATCCAGTACTTGCTAGATAATGTGATGGATAAATCTTTTGAGAGTCAATCGATCTCCCAGATTAGTGATGACTTGTACGAGATTGCCTACGATCAACCTTTTCGATTTCCGGCTACTTTTACCTTTGTGATGCGGGCTTTCTCGACGATCGAAGGAGTTGGTAAGGGTCTTGACCCAGATTTTAATTTTATGGAGGCGGCACAACCTTTTGCCCTACAGCTTATGGCTAATAATAATTTGACTCCCGATGCCGGTGATTTTTTGGGTGAACTGGGGCGGCAAGCTGCTCAGGTTAGCTCTTCGGCGCTGGGTTTACCTCGGCGGATTGAAGATACAATTGAAAAGCTAGAGCGTGGTGATTTGCGAGTAAGAGTGAGGTCTACCGAGACCGATCGCATTATTCGGCGAATGACGGCAATGCAGCAGGGCACCAACTACGCCTTGATCACAGGTTCTTTTGTCCTCTCGGCAACTTTGCTGTTTGTAAACAACTTTCAACTTCCGGCAGCAGGAATGGGTATTATGGCATTGTTTATGGCTATTGTCCTGATCCGTCATTTGCGCCGTATTGAAAAATCGGATCGGATGTTTTAAAAGTAGAATCTTTGTAGAATGGGCTATTCAACAGCACCAATCTGACATAATATTCCACTTGGTGATCGATATCACAACTGCCTACTCTCACCGCTCCATCTCTTTGGCTTAGAAGCAACGTATGAAGTCCAACTTTTTAACTGGCACCGATAAAGGCATGGTTCGTGCCGGTAATCAAGATTCCTTTTATGCCGACCCCAGCGGCAAGTTTTGTATTGTAGCTGATGGTATGGGTGGTCATGCCGGGGGCGAAGAAGCCAGTCGAATTGCCATTGAGACAATCGTTAGCTATGTAAACCAAAATTGGCAAGAGGGCAGTGAGCCGACCATATTGTTAGAAAAATCTATGTTGGCTGCCAATGAAGCGATCGTGGCCGATCAACAGTTGAATCCTGCTCGATCGGACATGGGCACCACAGCGGTCATGCTGTTGTTTGAAGAAACCAGGGTCTGGGCTGCCAATGTGGGTGATTCGCGCCTGTACCGTTTCCGGGATGGCGTGCTTACCCAAATCACCGAAGATGATACTTGGGTGGCTAGAGCCATGAAAATGCAGCAGCTTACGGCAGAAGAAGCCCGTACTCATCATTTACGCCATGTGCTTTCTCACTGCTTGGGTCGCCGAGATTTAGATTTGCGTCCCGAATCTATCCAGACGATCGATGTGCGCCAGCATGATTTGATTTTGTTGTGCAGTGATGGTTTGACCGAGGAAGTTTCGGATCAAGAAATTGCTAGCCTGATAAAGACAGTGCCAACTAATGAGTTGCCCCAAGCTTTGATTGAAACTGCTAAAACCAATGGTGGCAGCGATAATATTACAGTGATCTTAGGGATAGTCGAAGGTGATAGCCTGCCGGATCAGGTCATTGAATCGGCTCCCGAAATTACTGGGGCAGATTCATTTAATGATGAGCCTCTAGAAGAATCGGTAACTGAGCAAGCGTAGATTTTGCGATTATTTTAGAGCAAAAAATCCCGGTCTGCAAAGACCAGGATTTACTCATAGCTTAGGCTGATATCAGCGTAATTCTGGGTTCCGA
>JAAFHZ010000108.1 GCA_013297675.1 Synechococcales cyanobacterium bin59.metabat.ball.084
GTCGGCGATCGCGGCTACTAAGGTATTTGAGGAGGTCTATGTGATGACCCAAGGGGGGCCGCGCAATGGCTCTAAGACGGTGATTTATTATTTGTACGAGCAAGGCTTTGGGACTTCTCAAGATCTGAGCTATGCTTGCGCGATCGGGCTGATGATGTTTTTAGTGATTTTGGTGCTGTCGGTAATTAATCTGAAGCTTTCTGCTGATACCCCTTGAGCAGCAGGGCTAAAAAACATAGGCATTTAAAATGCCTATGTCAAATTTATTGCTACGATGGTCGAATAGAGACAATCTCATAGTTAATATTAAATGGATAGATTTAGTGTACCCAGGAAGATTAAAGATTTTTGTTAAGCAAAAAGCTCTAAGCACAAGGCATTCCAGAAATTAATGACTTTAGTTGCCGATCGTCTAGGCGATAAACATTAGCACAAAACTCACAGGTAACTTCAGCGCCACGTTCTTGGTTGAGCATTTCTTCTAGCTCTTGCTTGCCCAGCATTTTTAAAGCTTCAGCCATCCGATCGACCGTGCAGCCACATTGATAGCGCAGCATTTGAATTTCTGGGAAAATTTCTAATCCCAAATCACCCAAGATGCCTTCCATCATTTGGGGTAGGGTCATGCCAGCTTGCAGCATGGGGGTAAAGCCTTTTATATCACTGAGTCGAGACTGCAAGAGGTCTACTAAGTCTTCATCCCGGGCCGCCTTGGGCAGTACCTGAATCAGTAATCCACCGGCTGCGGTCACACCGCTAGCATCTACAAATACGCCCACAATTAATGCCGAGGGGGTCTGCTCAGAGGTGACTAAGTAATGGGCTAAATCTTCACCAATTTCACCTGAAACTAGTTCCACAGTGCTGTGGTAGGGCTGGCCATTGCCGTTGTCTCGGACTACGTAGAGATAACCTCGTCGCCCGACAGCTCCGCCGACATCTAGTTTGCCTTTTTCGTTGGGGGGGAGTTCGATCGAAGGATTGCCTACATAGCCCCGCACCGTACCATCGGTACCGGCATCTACCAAAATTCCTTGCAGTGGGCCTTGGCCTTTGATCCGAATATTTACGCGAGATTCGGCTTTTTTCATGCTAGAAGCAAACAGCAACCCGGCAACCATGGTGCGCCCTAGGGCTGCCGTAGCCACATAAGATAATTTGTGCCGACCACGCGCTTCTTCGGTGAGCTGGGTAGTAATTGCCCCCACCACCCGAATACCGCCGTCTGCGGCTGTTGCCCGAATTAGTTTATCTGCCATAATGCTGCTAGATTTTTCCTTGAACATTGTATCTTGAAAATTTCTAGAAGCGGTGAGAAAGAATTAGGCATTTCTCATCGGGTACAATTTAGAGACATGGGTAACATTTATCTACCTCGATCGAGGTACATGGAGAAAAGTCAATGCAGTCACGGGCAATGCGAGAAGGTTCGGTGGGCTTGATGCTCCTTGCTGGGATAGGTATCTTTGCGGCTGCGGCTCTCTGGCTTAGAGGCATCGGCCCCAACAGCCAAAAATATATCATCAATGCCCAGTTTGCTGAAGCTGCTGGGATTCAGCAGGGCGGAGCAGTGCGGTTTAGGGGGATTCGGGTAGGCAAAATTGCGGCCATCAAACCCAGTGAAAATGGGGTGGAAGTGGCGCTAGAAATTACTGATCCCACTCTTAAAATTCCCCGTAACTCGATCGCCGAAGTTAGTCAAACTGGTTTGATTGGTGAACCGGTGATCGAAATTGTGCCTCAAGGTACAGTTACTTTGGCGGCCAATGCCCCCAGTGCTGTAGATAGTAATTGTGATGGCAATGCCATTGTTTGTAGCAACGCTCAAATGTCTGGTCGGGCTGGCGCTAGTTTTAATGAATTGCTGCGACGGGCAACAGCTTTGGTCAACCGCTATGAATCTCCCGAAATTGTGGATGGTCTGAAGAAGACTTTGGCAAACGCCAGTCAGGCCGCTGCGGATATTTCGGTGCTCAGTAAAAAGTTTGGTGATTTGCCTGATTCTATTAAAAAGGAGCTGAGCACGGTGTCAGCTAGTGCCAATACTGTCACTAAGTCTTTGGATACTACGGTGCGCAATGCCGATACGGCCATTCAAAAGGTGGGTAAGGCTACCGATACAATTACGGTTACAGCCAATAAATTTGGTGCTACCGCCGATAAGTTTGGCGAAACGGCAACTCAGGTCAACAAAACTGCTGCGGGTATCAATACGACTGCTGCGGACTATAGCAAGTTAGCTCAGTCGGTAGATGGCTTAATTGCCGAAAATCGTCAGACTTTTAAGTCTACTTTGGTTAGTTTTAATGCTTTGAGTGTAGATTTACGGAAAACTGTAAATAGTCTAGACCCGACCATTAGCAAGCTAAATACCACGATCGCTAAGGTGGATTCTGATGCGCTGGCCAGAGATTTAAAGAGCGTGTTGGCCAACGCTAATAAAACCACCGAAAATCTGCGGGATATTTCGGTCAAGTTAAACAATCCTAGAACTCTAGATACTTTACAAGAAACTCTCAACTCCGCAAGGCTGACTTTTCAAAATGTCCAAAAAATCACCGCAGATTTAGATGAAGTTACTGGCGATCCGGGCTTCCGCAACAATATCAAAAAGTTAGTAAATGGCTTGGGACAATTAGTTTCTTCGGGAGAAACTATGGAACAGCAAATTAAGCTAGCTCAAGATCTGGAGCCTCTTAATCAGTCGTTAGCTGCCAACAGCGCTGAGTTGGCGAGGGTTTATGGTGTTTCTCCGACTCTGACTCTTCCACCGCTCAAAACTACAGATAGATCACCTGAAAAACCCCTAGAAAAGCCGCCAGAAAGACTTTCAGAAAAACCACCAGAGAAGAAGCCTTAGCTATTACTGCCAGTTGCCAACCAACACAAACGGTGCCCAGTAATAGGGCGATCGATATTTGGGATTTTGGAGAAGTGATTGCTGGGCAAGTCTTAAAGATTCAGCTTTGCCCAGTCTTTTAGTTATTAAATTTTGATAGAAATCAGTCATTAACATCTGAGTTGAATCATCACTAACTGACCACAAAGAAGCCATTGCACTTTTTGTTCGCGCTCGAATAGCCACTCCGGCTAACCCTAAAGTAGCACGATTGCTTTCATCACTAATAGCCGTTTGACAAGCACTCAATACTAATAAATCAATTCCTTTCCCTGATTGAATATTCCGATTTTGCAGCAGGTTACTGAGCTGGTTGAGATTTAGACGTTTATCCCAGGTGAGGATAAACGTTTTTTCTGGATCAGAGCTGAATTCTCCATGGGTAGCGAAATGAACGATCGAGGAATTGTCGGATGCCAACTTGGTGGAAGCTTGATTTTGATTGAAATCGGCATTAAGTAATCTTTGACTGGAAAGTAGTTTGCTAATAGAATCAAGCTCTGTTTTGACTTGGGGGAGAGATGGAAATTCTTGACGAGCTTCACTAATTCCACCTAAAAAGGCTTGATATTGTCTGCGATCAGATGAGTTATCTGGTGGCACCAGTTGCAATCCTGGTGTTAAAGCTAAATTGTAGTCTTCAAACAAATATTTTTTGCCATCATATAAAGCTGACATTGGAATATTTCTGAGAACTCCGTCTAAAACAAAGACCAAGGTTTTGGTATTGGTTTTTTGTAAGTCAGCAGCTAGGGGGGCAACAATTAAATCATAAATTTCCTTGGACTGGCCTTTTAGTAGCTGTTCTTGCTTTATATTAAGCTCGGGATTCTTGATCTTTTCAAGGAGGCCGTTAACAGTATCTTCAACATCAGTTGCAGATATTGACCGACTGCTATGATAGCGAAGTTGTTTTTGTTGAGGAATTGATGTAATTGTAACTATCCGATCTTTTAAAACAATTGGATAGACAACTGTTGCCGATCGATCAATTTTATCTAGCTGTACATTGTAGGTGTTTAAGCAGCCCTGTCTCAGTGAGTTTTCTAGTTCGGCAACTTGTAAGGCTTCGATTAAATCACGGGCATTTGCAAGGTTATTTGTGATAGTTATATTATTGCCTGTTAATAATAAATCAACAAACTCTCGGTAAACTGGTTCGACACTATCTCGAAAAGAGAATTGTAGGTCGGCATCGCTGGCATTTAGATCATTGCGTAAAGTTTTTAGATGACTAACAGCTTGACGATAGGATTTGATAGCAGGGCTAGTATTTTGGGGACTAGTGATAGTCAAGATTCTACCGAGTTGCCACTGCAATCGATAGGCAATATCGGGTGCTGGTAAGCTTTCTGCAATTACTAATGCTTGTTCGGTTAGTTTTTGAGCGTCTTTGTACTGTTTAGTTATTCTATATAAATCGCCAAGGGCTCCAATTGCTTGAGCTTCACCTCTAATATCTTTAATTGATTGAGCTTGTTTAATGGCAGTGCTTAAGAGTTCTGCAACTTTAAGCAAGAGTTCTTGATCTTCAAAATTATCTTTTTGGTTCTTCTGAATCGTTCTGACAACATTGATGTAAGCATAGATAGTGCTACGACTAGGTGGTATTAAATCTAGGTCTTTTTTGATTTCTGTTAAAAATGTTAATGTGTTAGGAGCTATATTCCTCTCTGATTCTATTTTGTACAAACTAATCTTAGATTGAGCTTTTAATAATGGTGAAGTGGTTGAATCTCTGAGATTTTTATATTCTTTTATGGCTTTTTCTTGAGGATTGCTTTTTTGCTGGCCATCAATCAATTCGCTGGTGTTTGCTAAGCTTAATTTAATTTGATCTGCTGATTCTGAGTCGTTAATATCTAGAGCAGTTTGGAGGGCTTCACTAAGAATTTCCGTAGCACCAAAATTAATTTCTTGGCTATTGGCTTTCTGCTTTAGTACTCGCAGAGACTTTAATGTATTGCCCAGGCTCAATAATCCTTTCACTTTTAGTGTTGAGCTTGGTTCTTGTTGTAATTTGGCTTTAACTGATTTTAAGATCGAGAGAGATTGACGGTAAAATCCGAGAGCCTGAAAAGCTTGTGCTTGGTTGATTTCTGTGCCAATCATGCCTTCTTTATCTTGAATCAAGGTGTAGATTTTGTTAGCCTGTTGCCAAGTTTCTAGAGATAAATTGGGTTTACCTGTGGCTAGATATTCTGCACCTTGTTGGTTGAGACGTTGTGCAGAGCTAAGTAGAGAATTATTAGCAGATTGGCTAGGATTTTGATTGCTACTTACTATTGTTGGGCTGATTGCGTAGATGGGCAGCGTATTGAAAATGCCAAAAAGGATAGTTGCTAAATATATTTTGGGGTAGGTCATGGTTAGTTTAAGTGTTAAATAGCTTTAAAAAGATTGGCTGTAACCTAATGAAAAGTAAAAACCTTTTTCTTGCCCGGTGCGCCTTGGTTGATCGATCAAAGTAAACGGCACCCCGTAATCAAGTTTGGCAAAGAAGTTATCACCATTTTGGTAGCGGAGGCCAAGACCACCAGAAGCGATCGTGTTGTTCCTTATGCTAGAACTGGCTGAGCTGTTCCAGGCTACGCCAAAATCCAGGAAGGGGACGATCTGGAAGACTTGTTTGCTATCGGGGGCGGTGAAAACTGGGAAACGGACTTCGGCGCTGGCTATTACACCATTGTCTGCGAGGAGCAAATCTTGGCGGTAGCCCCGTACAGTGTCTTGACCACCTAATCCAATTTGTTCGAGGGCTACCAGGGGTCGATCGGCTAGTTGACCTTCTAGTTTTAAGAGCAAGATGCTGTTGGGTGCAAGGGCGCGGACATATTGGGTTTGGCCGCGCCAAGTAACGAAGTTGCTGTCAGGTGATGTGGCAGCAACGGTGGCATCGAGAGCGTTAATCCCAATGCTGACTTGCGATCGGGCGGCGAAGACTTGTTGGGTATCTTTGATGGTGTAGTCTTGGGAGAAGCGGGCGGCAGTGATGCGGGTGTTGCCGTTGGCATCGGCTCCAGGGGAGGGGTAGCCGACTCTTTCACCGATGAGGGAGGCTAGGTAGCCAGTGTCGGTTTCGCGTTTGGCAAGGGTGATGCCGAGGGCGAATTCTTGGGTGGTGGTTTGAATGAGGGGTTGGCGATAGCTAACTGAGATATCTTGGGCGGTGCCGTTGATATCTAGTCGATCGAAGGGGGTTTCTATGACGCGGCTATTTGATTGGCTGTATTGTAGTTTGAGGGTGCCGTTGTGGGGGTTGAGGGGCAGGGTGTAGTTGATGTCGTAGGCGTTGCTTGCTTCGCTTTTGCCGTAGGAGATGGCGATGTTGTCGCCGTTGCCGGTGAGGTTGCTTTGAGAAAGGTTTGCTTGGGCTTGAATTTCGCCGACGCTGGGGGTGCGGTTGTTGGCGATGTTAATGCCAGCACGCCAGGTGGGGTTGTCGGTAACTTTGATTTGAACGATGCTGGTACCGAGTTCTTTGCCTGCGGCGAGTTCGGTGGAAATGCTTTTAATGAGGGGGTCTTGTTGGAGTAGACGGAGGCTTTCGATCAGCTGATCGGTTTTTAGGGGTTTGGTGGCTCCAAGTCCGATGCGGTTTTTGATGTAGTTGGGGTTTAGTCGTTGGGTGCCGGTAACTACAATATCTTCGACGCTGCCTTCGATGATCGATATTTTGATGGTGCCGCCTTGGGTGTCGAAGGTTTGGTTGCCGGGGATGAACGCACCAGAGTTGATGTAGCCTTTTTTGACATATAGTTCGGTGATTTTGTTGGCGGCTTCTAAGAGTTGGGGGAAGCTGATCGGTCGATTGGTGATGGGTGCTGTAATGTCGGTGAGTTCGGTGGAGCTAATGACGGTGTTACCAACGATCTCAAATTTTTTGACGACGATTTGGTTGGAGAAGTCGGTGGGGGGTGATGAGGGTTTGGGAGTTTTAGGGATGGGGAGGATTTCTTCGGATGGGGGTAGTTGGGGTAGGGGTGTGATGGGGTTAGGAGTGGGGGGGCGATTGAAGTCGGGGTTTGGAAGAGTTGGTGGGATTTGGGCGATGGTGGGAAGGGGTGCTGTGGTTATTATTGCTATGGAGCAAAGGTTGGATATTAGGTAGGTTTGTGATTTGAACACGGTAGAAAACTGCGTATTTTGTGGAGTCGTTGGTTAGTTGCGATCAGTTGTATTTTTAGGCGAGTTCGCCAAATAGTTTAGCGGGTGGGGCAGGCTATTCTTGTTCTGGTGATTTCTCCTTCGGGGTTGGCCGCAACTAGGGTGGCTTTGCCTTTGCCATCAAATACTAGTCCTACTGCTGGTTGAATGGGTTTGACGGTTTGTAGTTTTGGTGGGTTGGTGGGCTGGGTGCTCCGAGGGTCACGCCAGACTACGTCGTTGGTGAGTTGGTCGTCGATGTTGGCAGGGTGGCCGCCGCGCCCGGTGATGTAAAATTTGTTGTCGATTTGGCTGGGGCTACAGGCGCGGGATATTTGGTTGCTGGCATCGGTGGGGGCTGCGGGCAGTTCGCCTTTGTCTTTGCCAGGATCGATGCCGGGAGTGTTGATGCTGATGTTGCCGGTTTGGCCAAAGTCGGAGCTGGCAGTGATATCGCTGTTGCTGGTTTGTTGGGGGCGATTTTGGATACCGAAAAGACCTTGAGAATTAATGTTAACGTTACCTCCTCGACCTCTAACAGCATTGGCGGAAATGTCACTATTTTCATTTGGAATAGCGACAATTAGATTTGAATTAATACTAATATTACCCCCATTGCCACCTTGTTGAGAACTTCCAGCAGCACTGGTAGAAATTTGAGCTCCACGTCGGAGAAGAAGAAAGGTTGGGTCAGGCACTTGACCAAAATTTACTTGCTGATTTTGAGCTGAATCAATGGGAGAACTAATATTTAATCTGATATTACCACCATCACCATTACTAGAAATCGCCTCTATTTTACCATTGTTATCTAAAATTATTTTAGGAGAATTAACACTAATATCTCCAGCAACTCCATTAGTACTTTGCGAATCAACATATAACCCGCTGAAAGGATTCAGAAGATCACGGTTTGCTACACCAGAAATCGAAACTGAATTAGAAGCCTTAATTCGGATCGATCCAGCATTTCCTGTTCCAGAAGTTGAAGAATCAATCAAAGCACCATCTTCCAGGGAGACAGAATTAGAATCAATTATTATGCTACCTGCTCTCCCTTCCGCTCCCCTTATTACACGACTAGACACTCTACTGTTAAAGCCTAAAGTACTATTTTCAGACAAAGATAGAGAACCATTAATAGCTTTAATTACAACATTTCCTGCATTCCCTGTTCCAAACGTTGAAGAATCAATCTGAGCACCTTCTCGTAAAACTATCGAGCCATCCGTGGAAGAAACAGTAATGTCACCACCTCTCCCTTGTGCCATAAACCCTAAAATACTTGAAATCCTACTCGATAAAAATCCTTGTTCACCTTCGAGAAAAATAGTTTTTTTTGAGTTTATTTCAATATTTCCAGCTATTCCTTCTCCTTCAAGAAAATCTCCGATACCAAGAGATGAAGATTCAATACTTGCGCCATTTTTGAGCAATAGTGAATCGACACTTATAACTATATTACCTCCTGCACCCGTAGAACTTGGTTGGACAATACTGCTGATTGCGCTACCAATACCCAACGCATTACTCCCGGATAATTTAACTGAACCATTTTCGGCTTTTATCACAATATTTCCAGCACCTCCCGCTCCATTGGTTGAGGAATCAATTATAGCACCGTCTTCCAAAATAACAGAACCACTACTAGATGTGATATCTATTACGCCTGCATTTCCTGTAGTTCCAAGAGCACTATTCCCGGCACTACTATTGATTTCGCTCTGTGAGCTAAATCTGTCAAGATTAGCACCTGACAAGCGAATATCACCTGAAGCATTCACTGTTAAATTGCCGGCAGATCCTACTCCTGGTTTTCGACCAAATAATTCACCTTGAATAATAGTTTGTAACTTAGAGCCATTATTTAAATTTAAAGATCCAGCTCTAACAGTAACATTTACATCCCCCCCATTTCCATTCCCATCAGCATCTAACACACTAGATATACGAGAACTTGACAAGGAAATCGATTCATTAGCTGTTACATCTATATTACCAGCAGATCCTTTTCCGGAGGTTAAAGAAGAAATCAAAGCACCGTCATTTAAAATAATAGACCCACTGCTTGCTCTCAAAGAAATCTCTCCAGCATTTCCTGTGGCACCATTTTTAATGCTGCTGAGAATCTGACTGGGACTTCCAAAAACATTAACCCCAGATAAGAAAACCGAATCTTTAGCTGTCAAAGTAATTTTTCCAGAAGATCCTGTTCCGAGAATTTCAGACTCAATACTGGTACCGTTATTTAATATAATTGAACCAGATTTAGATTCAAAAGAAATACCTCCAGAATTTCCTACTGCTGAATTTTCAATGGTATTAGCAACTTTGCTGGGAATTCCAATAGTATCAGACCCTAACAGCGAAATATTGTCTCTGGCTGTAAATACTAACTTACCGGCAGATCCGACTCCATGCGTTGAAGTATACAGCTGAGATCCATCTTGAATTAAAATGGGTCCGGCCTTGACACTAATATTAATGTTACCACTATCTCCTATACCATCTGGTGTCACGACACTAAAGATACTAGCACCAACAATAGATACGAAATCCTTAGCTGCTATGTTAACATTGCCCGTATTCCCTTCGCCCAAAGTTGCCGCTTGTAATTGAGAATTCTCACGTAAGGAGAAAGACGCAGTATCAATGATAATATTGCCACCAGTGCCTTTTGAAGCAAAACGTACACTATTAGCAATTCTGCTATTAGATTCTACCACTATTTCATTGGTGGCATTAAGATTGATATCTCCTGCGATTGACTTTGGTGTCCCTAATTCTTGTTCGATTCCACCTCTAACAATACTTTCTTTAGCTATTCCAATATTTCGAGCATTAACAGTAATTTCACCATTTCCTGCATCAGCTACATTTACTGTGCTTTGCTCTGTAATAAGCACGTTTGATCTTGTGACATCAACAGGAAAATCTAATTTAGAACTATTTCCTTCAATACCAAATCTAACAGATCCAGGTTCCGATAAACCACCTAACTCTACCCTCCCTCCCGGAGCATTTATCTGCCCCCTATCAACTACTATATTTCCACCAATCAAACCAATATATTGATTTGCATTACCAGTTTGCAACACCCCAAAGTTTCTAATCTCACCACTCCCACCACCCAAATTAAACCGAGACACATTAAAAAGCACATCAGGATTGATCGCCAACAACGGCGCATCACTAGCATTAACCCCAAAAGTAATCGCTCTCCCCGCACCATCCACCATATCTATCCCATTCGCCGTACTCGCCGCAAACACCCGCCCCACATTCAACTGTACCCCCGGCCCAAACACCACCCCACTTGGGTTAATCAAAAAGAAATTAGCACCCTGACTACTAATAGACCCATTAACATCAGAGAAAACACCTCCAGTCACTCGCGTAATAATCGACTGAGTCCCCACCGGATTAACAAACGTCACCGCACCACCCGTCGGCACCGAAAAATCTTGAAAACTATGAAACAAATTTTGCCCTTTACTCACTCCGCCCACAACACCAAAATTGCCATTACCACCCAAAACCTGAGTACCCAAAGTACCATCTGCCACCGGTACCCGGTTAGAGGGCTGATAAGTTTGGGTCTTAGCAACAGTCTCCCCCATTAGCACAGTACTAAAAACAACAAAGGGCAGCAATACAACAGAGAGTTTCATGGGATTTTAAGTGCAAAACGTAATCATAGAGCGCATATTAGCCCAGACATTTATATGAAGTCAACCAAAAGAAAGACTCTAAGACAAAATACTTACACATTGTAACAATTCAAAATATCTACAAATAAACTACATGAAAAGCAAGCTCCCTGCTTTCACATACTTTTCTTCCCACCACTCGATCATTTCCAGCACCTCATTAAGTGATTAATCACAACCAACAGTACCGAAACTGTGCGTGAGGTTATTTTCAGTTGCTTTTACTATGAAGTTTATTGGTTCGAGACTAGCAAACAGCAACCGCTCCTCAACCAATTACTCATATACAAACCAACTACTCATATACAAAAGGTAGACACCATGTTCAACAAAATATTGATCGCCTCTGAGTGCCAACTCATTTAGGATTACTATAATACCAACGAAGCCAGCAAAACAAATGCACTTGCTAGCGAAGTAGAGAATATCTGCAATAACCTCAATCTAATAACAATTACCGCAGCGAAGCTGACCAGAAAATCCAAAAAACCAAAGAACTTGTTACCGAAACCTCTAAGTTTCTTGAGAATCGTCCGTCAATTCAAATCTGAATGGCTTAGTACCTTACAATTAGGAGCAGAAGGACTATAAGACAAATCGATCTTCGAAAAGCTACACGTAACCGAACGAGCCATCGGCACTATTGGACAAAACTGCAAGATGCTCTAAAGATTTATGCAGAAGGAAGCGACAAAGTTAATTTGCATGTATTGACTTTGAAAAGATCGAGATCGAGGGAGGAAGGTTTGATTAAGCACAGCGATCTTTTTGGTATTTAGGATGATTTGCTGAAAATTTAGTGCATAATAAGACTGATAACGATTCTCATTCTAATGCTTCAAGTCCAGCAGCTAGCCGTCAGCTATCCCGGAGTCATCGGACTTCAGGACGTGAGTTTTCGCATTCAACCCGGTGAACTAGTTGGCCTAGTTGGCCCTAACGGTGCTGGCAAAAGCACCATGCTCAAAGCTATGCTGGGTCTGACTCCTCATACCAGCGGCTTAGTGAGTTACTGCACTTGTCCCCTCTGTCGGCAGCTCGATCGAGTAGCCTATTTACCGCAGCGCTCCCAAGTAGACTGGGATTTTCCGATTACGGTACAGCGAGTAGTCATGATGGCGCGTACCCGCAAAATTGGCTGGCTGCGCTGCCCCGATCGCCTAGATAAGATGCTGGTGCAAGCCGCCCTAGAACGAGTAGAAATGTGGGGCTTACGCGATCGGCGCATTGGTGAACTCTCTGGTGGTCAACAGCAGCGGGTCTTTTTGGCTCGTGCCCTGGCACAGCAAGCCGAAGTCTTTTTACTTGATGAACCCTTTACCGGCGTAGACAGCACCACCGAAGCCGCAATTTTTGATATTTTTGCTGAACTCAAAGCCCTGGGGAAAATTTTATTAGTCAGCAGTCACGACTGGGGGCAGGGGATAGACTTACTCGATCGAATGCTGTTACTGAACCAGCGCCTCATTGCCGACGGCTCACCCCAAGAAGTCATGACTCCGGCAAACCTACAGCTAGCTTACGGCACCCCAAACACCACCCATATTGAGATAGATTTGCTCTGTTAAGCAGCAAAAACTGTTAGGCTGATGCTCAAATGCTTATCTACTTTCTGCTATGCGCCTGTTAATTGCCAACGACGATGGCATCTTTGCCCAAGGAATTCGCACCCTCGCTAATACCCTAGCTCAAGCTGGTCATGAGGTGACAGTGGTTTGCCCCGATCGAGAGCGCTCTGCTACCGGCCACGGCTTAACCCTCCATGACCCCATTCGGGCTGAGCTAGTAACCGGAATTTTTGACCCCCAGGTGAAATCTTGGTCTTGCTCAGGCACTCCTTCGGATTGTGTCAAATTAGCCTTGGGCGCTCTATTGCCTGAACCTCCAGATTTTGTGCTTTCGGGCATTAATCACGGAGCCAACTTAGGCACCGATATTCTCTATTCCGGCACAGTTTCGGCAGCCATGGAAGGAGCGATCGAAGGTATTCCCAGTTTGGCCTTAAGTTTAACCAGCTTCAGCAGCCGTGAATTTCAGGTAGGTGCCGATTTTGCCTGTCAGCTATTGACTCGCTTTGCCAAAAATCCTCTACCAGAACCAATTTTACTCAATATCAATATCCCCGCTGTCCCCGCTGCGGAAATTGCCGGAGTACTAGTTACTCGCCAAGGACTACGCCGCTATTTTGATACCTTCCAAACCCGAGTAGACCCCAGAGGTAAAACTTATTATTGGTTATCAGGAGAAGTTCTCCAAGAAATTGAACAGCCTGCCCACTTAAATTTACCAGACTCAGTAGAGACCGATGTACAGGCTATTCAACGTAACTACATTACGATTGTGCCCCTGCATTTTAATCTCACTTATCCACCGGGAGTGCAGGATCTACAAGACTGTTTGGGTGACGCTTTCGCCATTGAAAAGTAGATGTTGTGGGTGTCGTTGCTTTTCTGGTGGACATCATTCAGGCTGATCGAGAATCAATTTACAACTAGCTTCGGTTTACCACTGCTATCTGAAATTGATAGCTTTAATTAAATTCTCATTCCTAAACTAAGGGAGATGGGCGTTGTGATGTAGTGATCAACTCATCAATGGAAATCTGAGTATTATTTAACTTCCTATTTTGTTAGTTCTTCCTGTAAGATCCGATCGAAATTTCGATCTAATTTGCCAGTCTGGGTATTAGGTTCAATGCCAAAGCCCAAACTAGTCCAGGTAGGTGAAAGTTTTTTGCGCACTGCCACCACGTTACCCTTTTGCAGCTCTTTAGCAATGTCCATCTGCCAAAAATTTTTATCGCTTAACCAGGCATAAACTACTTTGTCTTGCTCCAGTGGGGCAAAGCTATAATTGCATTTCCACATAAAGCAGATTTTTTTACCCCGATACCGCTCAGCAATATCGTACCAAGTAGTATTAATAGTTTGGTAGCGACCAGCAGCAGTACTGCAATTCCCCATATTTTGACCAGTTTTAATGGTTACGCATTTATTGGGGTGTTTATCGAGTTTTGCCGCTCTGCTGCCCCCATAAATTAATGAATAGGGTTGAGGATCATTAGCTTCACTGGTAGAAATCATCCGCATCAGAGATCTGATGTAGGGATCACCGCCCTTCATGACCAATGGAGGAATTTTATCAGTAGATTTAGGATCTTCGATCGTGGTTTCGATCGAGTTTTGATAAATGCTGTAAGCAAAAATTCCACCGACTAAGGCGATGGCAGCACCGACAAATTTTAGGGATTGGCGATGTTCTTGAAATTGATCTGTAAACTGTTTAAACATTGGCAAACATGGTTGGCCAGTCTTTGCCAATGGCCGTAGATTGGCAGACAATTTCTACAACTTTATTGACAGCAGCAGGCTGTGATAGAGATTCGACACAGACCTCCGCTACTTTTTGGCGCGGAATACTGCCTTCAAATAAGGTGTCAGCCTTAGACATCACCAATATGCCCGATACTTCATCGTTTTTTAGACCCCCAGGGCGAACGATCGTATAATTAAGTCCGCTGGCTCGTAGATAGTTTTCTCCCTGCTGCTTCCAGTACAGGATCAACCAAAACAAATTGAGTGGGTGGAAAAATTTTGAGACACACAGCGAAGTGACGATCGAAAAATGCTGGATATCTTTGGCCTGAGCAGCATCTACCAAGTTTTTGGTGCCCACATAATCCACTTGATAAGGCCCGGTGGGGTCTATGCTAGGACGAGCACCCGTGGCGCAGATAACCTTAGTACAGTCACCGATCGCCTGCATTAAAGCATCTACATTGCCCACATCACCTGTTACCAGCTCTACCAATTCATTGCTGACTGGCCAAATTTCTCTGGCTTTGTTAATATCTCTAACCAGCAGCCGCGCCGGAATTTGACGCTGACAGAGTTCGGCTACAATTCGTTGCCCGGTGGCACCAGTAGCGCCTGCTACAAATACTTTCATCAAGGGTATATTAAGATATGTATACTCAATATCTTACCAGTGTCTTTATGGTTCAACCTAAAAAAATCTTGTCAAAATGCTCTTAACCAGCTCTCTAACTAGATTTGGTGACAGCTATCACAGTTTTCTTTTAAATTCCAGGAGAAAATGTCCGGTAGTTGCCGTCTCTCCTCTGTAATAGCTAAGAGCAGTGATATTTAAGTATCAAGGAATCCAGTTCAATGCAAGCGAGATTATTGGAGCAACCAATGTTGGAGAGAGAGAGGTTGGAAACAGTGTGTTCATTGGCTAAACCTGAACCAAACTCTGTCCAGCAAGTAGAATTAGCCGGGGACGAATTGACGAAAACTCGCTTTGCCAACAGCTTTGCCGATACCATGGCAATGGGTGCTGATGTCAAGACAGTGGCACAGTATTTTGACCAACACCAAGATTGGTTCATTCGTTGTGCCCAGCCTATGCAAGTGGAAACTTTGGGGCGGAATGGCTACGCAATCACGATCGGGCGCTTTAATTCTTTCGGCTATGTGGTAGAACCTAAGGTTGGTCTAGAATTACTGCCTCATCGGTCTTATG